>NZ_JBARTQ010000357.1:0-2699 GCF_049645325.1 Pseudomonas sp.
TCGCGAGCAAGCCCGCTCCCACATTGTTCTGTACAGGGCTCAAGATCTGACGCTTAACCCAAACTCCTGCTTGCGTCGTTTCGCCGCGCTCACTAACGTAGCGCCTTTAATGACGCTACCCCCCGCAGGAGCTTTGCCATGGCCTCGCCAGCCCTCTCACAATTTCTTCCCCGGTTCGGCGTTGCCGCGGCAGTAGCCAGTGCGTTAAGCCTGGCCGGTTGCCAGCTCCAGAGCACCCAGGACACCCTGCCACCGGTCGCCGGTGTGCAGCCGATCAAAGGCCTGGCACAAAATGTGTCGGTGCGCCGCAATGCCCAGGGCATGCCGCTGATCGAAAGCAACACCTTCCATGACGCGCTGTTCAGCCTCGGCTACGTGCACGCCAGTGATCGCATCACGCAGATGGTCACCTTGCGCCTGCTTGCCCAGGGCCGCCTGGCGGAAATGTCCGGGCCGGACGTGCTGGATGTCGACCGCTTCATGCGCGCAGTCAACCTGAAAAAAAGCGCCGGCGAGCTGTATAACGCCTCGTCGCCGCGCCTCAAGCGCTTCTTTGAAGTGTACGCACGTGGCGTCAACGCCTACCTGTTCCGCTACCGCGACAAGCTGCCGCCAGACCTGGCCCAGACCGGCTACAAGCCCGAGTACTGGAAGCCGGAAGATTCGGCGTTGTTGTTCTGCCTGCTGAATTTCAGCGAGTCGAGCAACCTGCAGGAAGAGCTGTCGTCGCTGGTACTCGCGCAAAAAGTCGGCGTCGACAAACTCGCCTGGCTCACCCCAAGCGCGCCGGACGAGCCCATCCCCCTGGGCGAAACCGACAAGCTCAAGGGCGTGAACCTGGGCCAGGTCACCGGCCTCGCCGGGCTGGAAGCGGTCGGCCAACAACTGAACAGCCTCAACGCGCTGGCTGTCACCACGTCGAGCAACTGGGCGATCGGCCCGCAACGCAGCCGCAGCGGCAAAAGCCTGCTGGCCAGTGACCTCGCGGCCCAGCCACAAGCGCCGTCGCCGTGGAATTACGTGCAAATTCGCGCACCGAAATACCAGGCCGTCGGCGTTTCGATTGCCGGTTTGCCGACGCTGCTGTCCGGCTTCAACGGCAAAGTCGCGTGGAGCATGAGTGCGGTCAAGGGCGACACCCAGGACCTGTTCCTGGAAAAGGTTAAACGCCAGGGCAGCGCGCTGTACTACGAGAACGACGGAAAATGGCTACCGGCCGGCGTGCGTAACGAAACCTACTTTGCCAAGGGCCAACGCCCCCTGCGCGAAGTGGTGTATGAAACCCGCCACGGCGCCCTGCTTAACAGCAGCCAGGCGCTGACCACCGGCTTTGGCCTGGCGCTGCAAACCGCCAACTTCAAGGACGACAAGAGCCTGGATGCGTTCTTCGACCTGTCCCGCGCGCAAAACGCCGGCAAAGCCTCGGACGCGACCCGCGAAATTCGCGCCATCGCACTGAACATGATCTTCGCCGACGCCACCAACATCGGCTGGCAAGTCACCGGCCGCTTCCCCAACCGTCGCGAAGGCGAAGGCCTGCTGCCCTCGCCGGGCTGGGATGCGCGCTTTGACTGGGACGGCTACGCCGACGCGATGCTGCACCCGTATGACCAGGACCCGGCTCAAGGCTGGATCGGCACTGCCAACCAGCGCACCGCACCGCGTGGCTACGGCATGCAATTGTCCAACTCATGGGATGCGCCGGAGCGCAGCGAGCGCCTGGCGCAACTGGCCAATGCGGGCAAGCACGACAGCCGCAGCATGATCGCCATGCAGTACGACCAGACCACCCTGTTTGCCGCCAAACTCAAGACCATGTTCCAGGCGCCAGGCATGGCCCAGCCGCTGAAACAGGCGATTGACGCGTTGCCGGCAGCCGAAGCCGCCAAGGCACGCGAGGCGTTGAGCCGCCTGATGGCCTTTGATGGCCGCCTGGCGTCAACCTCCGCCGACGCGGCGATCTACGAGCTGTTCCTGCAGGAAAGCACCCGGCAGATCTTCCTCGACGAACTCGGCCCGGAAAACAGCGCGAGCTGGAAAGCCTTTATCAGCAACGCCAACCTGTCCTACTCCGCCAACGCCGACCACTTGCTGGGCCGCGAAGACAGCCCGTTCTGGGATGACGTGCGCACCGCGCAGAAAGAAGACAAACCGGCGATCCTTGCGCGCAGCCTCGCGGCTGCGATCACCGCCGGCGACAGCCAGTTGGGCGCCGATCACAAAGCCTGGCAGTGGGGCAAGTTGCACACCACCACCTGGAAAAACACTAATGGCCAGGTGATTCGCGGCCCGTTTGCCAGCGGCGGCGACCACAACACCTTGAACCCGGCGCCGTTTAGCTGGGGGCAGAGTTTCGACACCACTCAAGTGCCGGCGCTGCGCATGATCGTCGACTTCAGCCAGGCTGAACCGATGATGGGCCAGGGCGGCATCGGCCAGTCCGGCAACCCGGCCAGCCCGAACTATGCCAATGGCATCGACCCGTCGCTCAAGGCGCAATACCTGAGCTTCCCGATGCAGCCGCAGAACTTCGACAAGGCGTATGGCAAAACCCGCTTGACCCTCACACCCGGCAAGTAACCGGGTCTCTCTGGAGGAACTGGATCAAAATGTGGGAGCGGGCTTGCTCGCGAAGGCGGTAGATCAGTCACACCTGCAGTGACTGACACACCGTCTTCGCGAGCAAGCCCGCTCCCACA
>NZ_JBARTQ010000358.1:0-7393 GCF_049645325.1 Pseudomonas sp.
CCGTGGGTAACCCGGCAGGACGCCGGGTTAGCCGTGTTGGGCCATGGATGGCCCGTCACGGCGGCCCACGGATTCAAGCCGGAGTGAGGGCACACCGAGCCTAAGCGAGGTGCCGAGTGGTGGGGGCAAGAGCGTTTTGGTTACTTTTGCGCTCCACCAAAAGTGACCCGCTGTAAGAGCGGAACCCATACCCGCCATCACCCAGCTGCCGGATATACACCCCGCAAAACACACAAAAACCCCCAGCCCCCCAACCTGGCCCAACTCTTGCTCTACCTCCACATACTGCATCCCCGATCCCCATGCAGTGGAGACCTTTACCTATGCCAGTCGCCCCGAATTCGCTCCTTCAGGCTGCCCCCGCGGCCAAGCCTCAAGCGCCTGCCGCCACCCCCCCGGTAGCGGCTGCGGACCCGCGGGACAAGGCCCCGGGTTTCGCTCAGGTGTTCGCCAGCCAAGGTTCAAAACCGACGGTAAAGCCCGATATCAACCCGGCCAAGCCCACGCGTGACAAGCCTTCCGACACCAACGCCAAACCGGTGGCCGGTAACGACAAGCCTGCCGCCAACACGCCAGCGGTTGCCGATAGCGGCAAGCCCTTGCCTGCCACACCGCCAGCCAAGCCCGACGACAGCGCCAGCAGTGACGACGACAAACCCACCGACCCGTCCCTGGCGCAGCAACCTCCTGTAGACCCCGTCGTCGACCCGGCCCTGATTGCCTTGGTCACGCCGGTGGCGGTGCCCGTGCCCGTGCCTGTGGAAACACCGGCGCCGGTGGCGGCCACCCCGGACGACAACGCCCAGCCGGTCGTCGCGGCACCGGTTGCCGTCACCGATGAAACCAAGCAACCGGCTTTCGACCCGGAAGCCGACCCGCTGGATTCGATGCCGGCCGTACGCCTGGCGATGGAGCAGGGCGGCCACGTCTCGGCCAGCAGCCAGACGCCGCAGAAAACCGCACCGACCACGACGCAGGATCAGCCGACTGCCGCACAGAGTTTTGCGGCCGGCCTGGCGACCATGGTCGATCAGCAGGCCACCAAAGACAGCACTGACCAGGGCGGTGACAAAGCCTTCACCGGCTTGATCGAAGGCGGCCTCAAGGATTTGAAAGACGCCAGCAGCGACACCCGCGTTGACGATTTCGCCAACCGTCTGGCCGCACTGACCCAGGCCGTCACGCCGAAAACCGCGAACGCCTTGCCGCCGGTGGCCAACGCGCCGCTGGCGATGCATCAAAGTGGCTGGACCGAAGAAGTGGTCAACCGCGTGATGTACTTGTCCAGCGCCAACCTCAAGTCGGCGGAGATCCAGTTGCAGCCAGCTGAGTTGGGACGCCTGGATATCAAGGTCAACATGACGGCCGACCAACAGGCCCAAGTGACCTTCATGAGTGGTCACGCGGTGGTGCGTGAGGCCCTGGAAACCCAGTCCGGTCGCCTTCGCGAGATGTTTGCCCAACAAGGCATGGGGCAGGTCGACGTCAACGTCTCCGACCAGTCCCGTGGTTGGCAGGGGCAGGGCCAGGAGCAACAACAGCAGAACCAGGCGCGCGGTGTGAGTGGGCGTGGTGGGCGCGGAGAAGGCGGTGACTCAGTCGACGCGGCTGAAGTGGCGGCGGTAGCGCCGGTGACCCAGACCGTGATCGGCTCCAGCGCCGTTGATTACTACGCCTGACGCCTGTTGAAATCCGGTCAGTGTGGGAGCTGGCTTGTTGTGGTGAGCGGGCTTGCCCCGCGCCGGGCTGCGTAGCAGCCCCAATGGATTTGCAGTGAACCCAGCGGGGGGCAAGCCCCCTCACCACAACAAGCCAGCTCCCACAGTTGACCGCTTGTGTGGCAGATATCGCAGCCCTCTTCCACACCCTCCAGACAACTCTGGCATAACACTTGCTCTTGCCTTTCCGTAGATCTATGAATTCCCGAATAGTGACGGATTATTGGCATGGCGAAGAGCGAAGACGCAGCAACACCACCTGCAGCCAAGGGCAAGCTCAAGCTTATCCTGTTGATTGTGCTGGGCCTGCTCCTGGCCATCGGCGCTTCGGTGGGCGGCACCTGGTACATCATGCACAGCAGCGCCAGCAAACCTGCCCCTGCCGCCGAGACCGCCAGTAACGTCAAGCAACCGGCAATCTTCGAGCCGATGCTTCCGGCCTTTGTCGCCAACTTCAACCAGAATGGTCGTCAGCGCTACCTGCAGGTGAGCATCACCTTGCTGGCGCGCAACCAGGCGGACCTGGATGCCCTCAAGGTGCACATGCCGGTGATCCGCAACAACCTGGTGATGCTGTTCTCCGGGCAGAGCTTCGACACCCTGGCTACCCCGGTGGGCCAGGAAATGCTGCGCCAGAAGGTCACTGCCAGCGTGCAGGAAGTGTCCCAGAAAGAGCTCGGCAAAGTCGTGGTCGAGCAGGCGCTCTTCACTAACTTCGTATTGCAGTAGGATCACGACATGGCCGTGCAAGACCTGCTGTCCCAGGATGAAATCGATGCGTTGCTGCATGGCGTCGACGATGGTCTGGTACAGACCGAAATGGCTGCCGAGCCCGGCAGCGTCAAAAGTTATGACCTGACCAGCCAGGATCGCATCGTCCGCGGACGCATGCCGACTCTGGAAATGATCAACGAGCGTTTCGCCCGCTACACCCGTATCAGCATGTTCAACATGCTGCGCCGTTCGGCGGACGTGGCCGTGGGCGGCGTGCAGGTGATGAAGTTCGGCGAATACGTGCACTCGCTGTACGTGCCCACCAGCCTCAACCTGGTCAAAATCAAGCCGTTGCGCGGCACCGCGCTGTTCATTCTCGACGCCAAGCTGGTGTTCAAGCTGGTCGACAACTTCTTCGGCGGCGACGGCCGTCACGCCAAGATCGAAGGCCGTGAATTCACCCCGACTGAATTGCGCGTGGTGCGCATGGTGCTGGAGCAAGCCTTCATCGACTTGAAGGAAGCCTGGCAGGCGATCATGGAAGTCAATTTCGAGTACATCAACTCGGAAGTGAACCCGGCCATGGCCAACATCGTCGGCCCCAGCGAGGCCATTGTGGTCTCCACGTTCCACATCGAACTCGATGGCGGCGGCGGCGACCTGCACGTGACCATGCCGTACTCGATGATCGAGCCGGTGCGCGAGATGCTCGACGCCGGTTTCCAGTCCGACCTCGACGACCAGGACGAGCGCTGGGTCAAGGCCCTGCGCGAGGACCTGCTGGACGTCGACGTACCTTTGAGCGCCACTGTGGCCCGTCGCCAGCTGCGTTTGCGCGATATTTTGCACATGCAGCCGGGGGACGTGATTCCCGTAGAGTTGCCGGAAGAATTGATCATGCGTGCCAACGGCGTGCCGTCTTTCAAGGTCAAGCTCGGTTCCCACAAAGGCAACCTCGCGTTGCAAGTGATCGAACCGATCAATCGTCGCTGATCAACACTCATTTTTGTTACGCCGAGGACATGTAATGGCTACCGAACACGAAAACACTTCCGCCGAAGACCAGGCCCTGGCTGACGAGTGGGCTGCGGCCCTGGAAGAAACCGGCGATGTTGGCCAGGACGATATCGACGCGCTGCTGGCCGCCGATGCTGCCACCGCGCCGGCCGGCAACCGCCTGCCGATGGAAGAGTTCGGCAGCGTGCCGAAAAACAACGACCCGGTGACCCTCGACGGCCCGAACCTGGATGTGATTCTGGACATCCCGGTGTCGATCTCCATGGAAGTCGGCAGCACTGAAATCAACATCCGCAACCTGTTGCAGCTCAACCAGGGCTCGGTGATCGAACTCGACCGCCTGGCCGGTGAGCCGTTGGACGTGCTGGTCAACGGCACGCTGATCGCCCATGGCGAGGTGGTGGTGGTCAACGAGAAGTTCGGCATCCGCCTGACGGACGTGATCAGCCCGAGCGAACGCATCAAGAAGTTGCGCTGATATGAAGTATTCGATGGCGGGACTGTTTCTGGCGCTGCCATTGAGCGCCTTGGCGGCTGAGCCGATCGCGCAAGCGGCGGCTGCAGCACCCGTGGTCAGCAGCGGCATCGGCGGTCAGTTGACCCAACTGGTGCTGGGCCTGTTGCTGGTGGTTGGCCTGATTTTCGTGCTGGCCTGGCTGATGCGCCGCGTGCAGCGCATCGGGCCGGGCAATGGGCAAGTGATCGAGATGATCGGCTCGCGCGCCCTCGGCCCGCGTGATCGGCTGGTGCTGGTGCAAGTCGGCGAGGAACAGATTCTGCTCGGCATCACGCCGGGCCGTATTACCCCGTTGCACGTGCTCAAGACGCCGGTGGAAGTGGCCAAGACCGACGCCGCCACGCCAGAATTCGCCCAGCGCCTGATGGAATTGCTGGGCAAGGATCAGAAGGATAAAAAGTAATGCGCGTTTTGTTGACGCTCATGCTGTTGCTGGCCGCGCCGTTGGCGTTTGCGGCCGACCCGTTGTCGATCCCGGCGATTACGCTGGGCACCAACGCCGCCGGCGCCCAGGAATACTCGGTCAGCCTGCAGATCCTGCTGATCATGACGGCGCTGAGCTTTATCCCGGCGTTCGTCATGCTGATGACCAGCTTTACGCGGATCATCATTGTTTTCTCGATTTTGCGTCAGGCCCTGGGCCTGCAACAGACGCCGTCGAACCAGATCCTCACTGGCATGGCGTTGTTCTTGACGCTGTTCATCATGGCGCCGGTATTCGACAAGGTGAACCAGCAAGCGCTGCAACCTTACCTAGCGGAGAAAATGACCGCCCAGGACGCGATCGACAAGGCCCAGGGCCCGATCAAGGACTTCATGCTGTCGCAAACCCGCTCCAGCGACCTTGAGCTGTTCATGCGTTTATCCAAGCGCACTGACATCGCCACGCCGGATCAGGCGCCGCTGACCATCCTGGTGCCGGCGTTTGTCACCTCTGAATTGAAAACCGCGTTCCAGATCGGCTTCATGATCTTTATCCCGTTCCTGATCATCGACCTGGTGGTCGCGAGTGTGCTGATGGCCATGGGCATGATGATGCTCTCGCCGCTGATTATCTCGCTGCCTTTCAAGATCATGCTGTTTGTGCTGGTGGACGGCTGGGCGCTGATCATTGGCACGCTGGCCAGCAGTTTCGGCGGAGTGTAGCGCCATGACCCCGGAAGTCGCCGTCGACCTGTTCCGTGAAGCGCTGTGGCTGACCACCATGATGGTCGCCGTGCTGGTGGTACCGAGCCTGTTGGTGGGCCTGCTGGTGGCGATGTTCCAGGCCGCCACGCAGATCAACGAACAGACCTTGAGCTTCCTGCCGCGCCTGCTGGTGATGCTGATCACGTTGATCGTCGCCGGCCCGTGGCTGGTGCAAACCTTTATGGAATACATCCTGCAGCTGTACGGCAGTATTCCGCAGTTGATCGGCTGACCGCATGCAATCTGTGCTGGCATTGACCGACACCCAGATCAGCACTTGGGTGGCGTCCTTCATTTTGCCGATGTTCCGCGTCACGGCGGTGCTGATGACCATGCCGGTGTTCGGCACCACCTTGGTTCCGCGGCGCATTCGCCTGTATTTCGCCTTTGCCATCACCGTGGTGATCGTGCCCGGCCTGCCGCCGATGCCGCCGGTGAATGCCCTGGACCTCAGTGCACTGTTGCTGATCGCCGAGCAAATCCTCATCGGCGCGCTGCTGGGTTTCTCCCTCACGCTGTTCTTCCAGGCGTTTGTGATCGCCGGGCAAATCATCTCGATCCAGATGGGCATGGGCTTCGCGTCCATGGTCGACCCCACCAACGGCGTGTCCGTAGCGGTGATCGGGCAGTTCCTGACCATGCTCGTGACTTTGCTGTTTCTGGCCATGAACGGCCATTTGGTGGTGTTCGAGGTCATGACGGAGAGCTTCACCACCTTGCCGGTGGGCTCGGGCTTGGTGGTCAGCCATTTCTGGGAGCTGGTGGGGCGCCTCAGTTGGGTGTTGGGCGCGTCGTTGCTGCTGGTACTGCCGGCGATTACCGCGTTGCTGGTGGTCAACATCGCCTTTGGCGTGATGACCCGGGCGGCGCCGCAACTGAACATCTTCTCGATTGGTTTCCCCCTGACGCTGGTGTTGGGCATGGGGATTTTCTGGATCGGCATGGCCGACATTCTCAATCAGTATCAACCGCTGGCCACCGACGCCTTGCAGTTCTTGCGTGACCTGGCGCGGGCGCGCTGAGCCATGGCCGAGAGCGAGAGTGGCCAGGACAAAACAGAAGACCCCACGGAGAAACGCAAAAAGGACTCCAGGGAAAAGGGCGAGATCGCCCGTTCCAAAGAGCTCAATACCCTCGCGGTGATGCTGGCCGGTGCCGGTGGCTTGTTGGTGTACGGCGGCGGGCTGGCGCTGGACATGATGGAGTTGATGAAACTCAACTTTTCCCTGCCGCGCGAGGTGCTGCTCAGCCCCGGTGCCATGGGCCAGTACCTGCTGCACTCGGGCAAAATCGCGATTCTGGCGGTGCAGCCGGTGCTGATCACCTTGTTGCTGGCGGCGCTGATCGGCCCGGTTGCCCTCGGTGGCTGGCTGTTCGCACCCGGCAGCATGGCGCCCAAGTTCAGCCGGATGAACCCTGGGCCAGGCCTCAAGCGCATGTTTTCGAGCAAGGCGCTGATTGAGCTGCTCAAGGCGCTGGCCAAATTTATCCTGATCCTGTTTGTGGCGCTGACGGTGTTGTCGTCCGACATCGACGACTTGCTGCGCATCGCCCATGAGCCGCTGGAGTCGGCGATTATTCACAGCGTGCAGTTGGTGGGGTGGAGTTCGCTGTGGATGGCGTGCGGGCTGATCATCATCGCGGCGGTGGATGCACCGATCCAGCTGTGGGAAAGCCACAAGAAGCTGCTGATGACCAAGCAGGAAGTGCGCGACGAGCACAAGGACCAGGAAGGGCGACCCGAGGTCAAGCAGCGCATTCGCCAGCTGCAGCGCGAGATGTCGCAGCGCAAGATGATGGCGTCGGTGCCCGACGCCGACGTGGTCATCACCAACCCGACTCACTACGCCGTGGCCCTCAAGTACGACCCCGAGAAGGGCGGTGCGCCGATGCTGCTGGCCAAGGGCAGCGACTTCACCGCACTGAAAATCCGCGAAATTGCCGTGGCCAACGACATTTTGCTGCTGGAATCGCCGGAGTTGGCGCGGTCGATCTTCTACTCCACCGACCTCGACCAGGAAATCCCTGCCGGCCTGTACCTGGCCGTGGCGCAGGTGTTGGCCTATGTCTACCAAATCCGCCAATACCGCGCGGGCAAAGGCAAGCGGCCAGACCCGCTCAAAGACCTGCCGATTCCGCCGGAATTACGCCGCGATTCCTGAGTCACTCTGTGCCGACGCCATCGCGGGCAAGCCCGGCTCCCGCCGTTGAGCGCATTCCCCTGTGGGCGCCGGGCTTG
>NZ_JBARTQ010000359.1:0-7110 GCF_049645325.1 Pseudomonas sp.
GAACTGGCCACCCCACTGGCCACCTCCAGATACACCTTCTTGCTCAACAAATAACGCAACGCAATGGTATTGGCCGGCTCAAACACCCCCACCCCATAACGCAAGCTGAGCTTCTCGGTAATCTTGCCGCTGGCCACCACCGCCGTGGTATTACCGCTCCCTTGCGTATCAAGGTCAAAGTCCTGGATACCCAACTTGTTGGCAATGTCCGACGTCACCCCGGCACTGCCCATCAGCCCCAGCCCCAACGCGGCCTGGGCAAGCATATTGTTGTCCTCACCCGTGGTGCTCAGCGGACGCCCCAGCACCAGGTAAGACAGCGCCTGCTCCTGGCTCATGGCCGGTTCCGAAAATATCTGCGTCGTAGGCTGCTCGGCACTGCCGCTCAAGCGGATCCCCGCCGTCACGTCGTCAGTCTTGCGGACAGCCTCAATGTCCAGATAGGGCTGATCAAGCGGCCCGGCAAACAACAGGCGCGCACGGCGCACGTCAAGTCGCTGACCGTAGGCGCGATAGCGACCGTCGTTGAGCCACAGCTCGCCGCGGGTGTCCATGTTGTCGCCGATGTGCACATGCCCCTGCACCTTGGCGGTCAGGCCGAAGCCCGAGAAGTTGAGCGTGTCTTCACCCACCACCACATCGATGTCCATGGCCATTGCCATCGGCGGCTTACCCTCTTCGGTCTGGCTGCCAATGATCACCGTGTCATCCGAGACCTTGACCGTCGACGGCGGCAACTCGCGCACCGTGATGTCGCCACGCGGGATCTGCACCTTGCCCGCGATCGCGAGCTTGTCATTCTTCAAGCTGATCTTCAGGTCAGGCGCCACTTCCAGTACCGCATAGGGCTCAACCGTGACCGGCAACTGCGTGCCTTGCAGGCTTAAATCCACCACCAGGGCCTGGCCCCAGTCGATCTGGCCCTTGAGGCTGCCCTGCCCCGCTTTGCCGCTGCGCCAGGCGCCGTTCAACTGCACGCTTTCGCCGGCAATCAACGCTTGCACGTTCAAGCCTTCAAGGCTCACCGGCAATTCAGGCCCGGACACCTCACCGCCGACCAGGTTCACGCTGCCGTTGACCTGTGGCGCCAGCAAACCACCGGAAATGCGGCCACTGCCGTTGAGCTTGCCGTTGAGCTTTTCCACCATCGGCACAAAAGGCCGCGCCACCGCGAGGTCCAGGCCATTGAGGCTGAAGTTGCCGGTGATCGGCTTGTTCTTCGGCAGCGGGTTGATCTGCGCCTGCACCAGCAACTCGCCAAGCTTGCCGCCGCGGAAGTTGAGCTGGGTGTCGATGCGCTTGGGGTTGAGAGTGGTTTCCAGCTTCAAGGTGTCGTAGGGGAAATCCAGCCACTGATCCTTGTCCTTCACGCGCAACGTGCCGCCGCTGGCGTCCACGGCAATCACGCCTTTAGGGCCGCTGTCGGGCAGGTCGAGCTGTACGTCGGCGTTGAGCTTGCCTTGCCAGGCAAAGTCCTTGGGTAAAAACGCCGCCAGGCTCTCGATGGGGAATTGCTTGAGGTGGTAGCGCAATTTGGGCTCGGGCATCAGGCGCTGGTCTTCACCGCACAGGCTGGCCGGGCCGGAGACCCAGCAGTGCGCGGCAAAGGTCAGCTTGCCGTCGGCCAGGCGTTCGATTTTCGCCGGGGCTTGCAGCTTCCAGTCCTGACCACCGGCCTGTACATCACCGCTAGCCAGGCGGCCGCGCCAGTTGCCTTTGTCGAGGTTACCATCCAGGGCCAGGGCCAGCTTGACCAGCGGCCCTGCCAGGTCGAGCCGGACGTTCTGGTTCTTGATGTCGCCTTGGGCACTCGCGGTCAGGGTGCCGACCTGGGTGTCGCCGGCCTGGATGCCGCTGCCCTTGAGGTCGATTTTCGCACGCTGGGCGTTGTCCAGCGTGGCATCGAGGGTGAGGTTCTGCAGCTGGTTATCGGCGAACGCCAGTTGCTGGCCTTTGAGGCCGAGCTTGCCTTGAGGGGCCTTCAGGCTGCCGGCCACGTCGAGGCGACCATTGATCTGCCCACGCAACTGCGGCCACAACTGGGCCAGACGCGAGAGTTTGATATCAATCTGCCCAGCCAGGCGTTGTTGCAGACTGCCACTGCCGTTGATGCGGTTATCGCCCAGGCGAATATCCAGGTTAGCCAGCGTCCATTGCTCACCCGCGCCTTCGGCTTTGGCCGCGAACACGGCGGTTTGCCCGCGCAAACGGCCCTTGAGGTCGAGGTCGGCGTTCAGCTTGAGCTGCTCGTTCTTGAACTCGCCCTTGCTGCGCAGCGGCCCGGCCAAGGTGCCCGGCAATTCGCCAACCCAGTACGCCGGGTTCAGGGCCGACAGGTCCAGCGCTGTGTCCCAGGCGATGCCATCGGCGAACTGCAGGTTCAGATGGCCTTCGGCCTTGCCTTGGCCGGCGGTCAGTTTCAGCTCGGGCAGGAAGACTTGCTTGAGGTCGCCACTGAACGGCGTAACCAGATTGAATTTGCCTGCGGGGCCATCGAGGTCAGCCTTGAGGTTGCCGAGGTAGTTGCCGTCTTTGTAGGAGATCTCGCCATTGAAGGTACGCAACGCAACCTGCGGCTCGTCGATCAAGGGGTAGAGGCGGTGCCAGGGGAAGTCCAGCCAGTCGATTTTGGCATCGGCGCTGAAGCCTTGCTGCCAGTCCAGGTTGGCACTGAGCTTGAGGCTTTGCTTGTCCCCGGCATTCAAGTCGAGGCCGGCGATTTGCGCGCCCTTGGCGTCGACCTTGCCTTGCAGCAGCAGGGCCACCGGGCCCTTCTCGGCAGGCAGCACCGCCTTGCCCACCAGTTGATAACCGTTTTTCAGGTCACCCTTGGCGCTCAGGTCCAGTTGATTGAGTTGCAGCGTGTCCGGCAAGTCGGCGCTGGGTTTGAAGCCGTCGGCGGTAATGTGCAATTGCGCGGGCAGGTTTTCCACCAGCGGTTGCAGCTCGCCGCTGAGTTTGGCGGGCAGGTAGCCGCTGCTGTCGGCGTCGAGCTTGAGGGTCTTGAGCAAATCGCCCTCGACCTTGAGCGCCACCTTCCACGGCGTACCGCCTGGCGCGTATGGCAGGCTCAGATTGCCGGTGGCGCTCAACGGCCAGTTGCCGGTGGGCTGCAACAGGCCGTTGAGGTCCAGCACCAGGTCGTCACGTTGCAGGTGCACCGAGTCGATCTGCATGCCTGCTGCGGTCCAATGCGCCGCCAACTGCAGCCCCTTGAATTCTTCACTGCCGTTAAACAGCAGGCTACCTACGCGAACGTCGCCTAACTGGATGGCAACCGGTAACTTCAAATTCGGCAGCGTGATGGGGCCGCTGCTTGGCTCGTTGCTCGGCGGAAATTGCAGGCTGACTTGCTCCACATCCAGTTGGTTGATACACAACGTCATGCGCAGCAGGCACGCTGGCGACCAATCCAATGTCGGCGCAGTGAGCTCGACCCGGCTGCTACCTTGCTGCCACAGCAGATGATCGGCGCCCCATTGGCCACCGAGGTAGCCCTGGAAATTCTCCACCGTTAAACCCGGCACCTGGTTCAACGCCCAGCGGCTGCCCGCTTGCGTACCAAGCACCGTCCACAGCGCCAACACCAGCACCGCGAGTACCGCCACGATGGCCAGCCCCGCTATTTTCAAACCACGCATCACAGCTCAGGCCCCATGGAAAAGTGCAATCGAATGCCGCCCGGGTCTTCCAGGGCATGGGCCAGGTCGAGGCGAATCGGCCCCACCGGTGAAACCCAGCGGATGCCCACGCCGACGCCGGTTTTCAGGCTGGGCATTTCCAGGGTATTGAAGGAATTGCCCTGGTCGATAAAGGTCGCAATCCGCCATTTTTCGGCGATTGAATATTGGTATTCAGCGCTCAAGGCCACCATGTAGCGCCCGCCGATGCGGTCACCGCGATCGTTCTCCGGTGACAGCGTCTGGTATTCATAACCCCGCACGCTCTGGTCACCACCGGCAAAAAAGCGCAGCGACGGCGGCACCGACTGGTAGCCATTGGTGGCACTGCCGCCAAATTGCGCGCGCCCCAAAAAGCGATGGTTATCCCACAACGTGGTCAGCCCCTTGATAGTGGCGGTGCCGTAAAGCAGGTTGGTGTCGGAACCGAGGCCTTCCTTGGCGACCTTGGCGTCGAACATCAACCGATAGCCGTTGTGCGGGTCGATGCGGTTGTCACTGCGCAGGTAGGAATAATTGATCCCCGGCATTACCAGGTTACTCAGGCCCGAGTCATTGCCCAGGCGATACTCTTCGCGCTGGTACTTGAGCGAGATGATCCGCGTCCAGCCACTGGGCAACTTGCTGTGCCATTCCGGGCCCAGGGTGAGCAACTTGCTCAAGGTGTCGGTGTTGGCAATTTCTTCATTCTGGTAGCCACCGGCAAAGCGCAACTTGTCGGTAAGCGGTGGGTCGAGCGGGATGTCGTACCACACGCCGACGTTCTGGCGGGGTGCCGACAGTTCGGCTTCCCAGCCATAACTGTGGCCTTGGGCGTTGACCCAGTGGCGGGTCCAGTTGGCTTTGCCGCGTGGGCCGACGTCGGTCGAGTAACCGAGGCCCAACCCCATGGTGCGGGGTTTGCGCGTTTCCAGCTGCACTGCCACCGGGATCACATCGTTGGCCGAGGCCGCAGGAGCAGCGTCCACGCGCACGCCTTCGAAGAAGCCACTGCCTTGCAGGTTCTGGTTGAGTTCGGCGATCAATTCGGAGTCGTAAGGTGTGCCGCTTTTGAACGGCACCATGCGTTGCAGCAGGTCTTCATCAAACGGCGTGTCGCCGGTAAAGCTGACCTTGCCCATGGTGTAGCGCGGGCCGCTGTCGTAAATGAGTTCAATGTCGGCGACGCCGGCTTGCGGGTCCACCGAGAGTTTCTGACGGGTAAAGCGCCCACTGAAAAAGCCGTAGCGCGAGGCCTGGTTCTGGATCAGACGCTTGGCGTCTTCGTAATGGCCGTGGTTGAGCACGGCGCCGGACTTGAGGTCGTCGCTGGCGGGCACGCGAAAGGCTTTGAGGTCGGCGGCCTGGCCGTCGACCCGAATGGTCACGTTGCGCAAATGCACCGGCTCGCCGGGGTCGATGGTGAGGGTCAGGCGCGGATTCTTGCCGCCCTTCACATCACTGGTGATCTGTGGCTGGTAGAAACCCAAGGCCTGGGCGGCTTTACGCGCCTGCTCCTCGGCGCCACGGCTGAACCGCAGCAACGCTTCTTCATCACGATCGCCGACCCCGCCGATGTAGCCTTCGATGTTGGCTTTCAACGCGTCGTTTGAGGGCTTGATGCGCACGTCCAATTCGCTTTGCGCAAACACGCCGCAGCTTGTGAACAGCAGAATCAAGCCGCTGGTAAATCTTCCTGGAAACTTCATAGGCGCGGATGCTACACGAGCTGGGGAGACTCTTTGAACCCAGAATTGTCTGAATAATTCTGTCTCAAATGATTGCAGCCTGTAACGCCTGGGGATTGGGGTGAAAAAACACGTGTTCCAGGACGGGTCCTACCGCCACTTCACCGATTTCCTCATAGCCCTGACGCTTGTAGAACTCTAGATAACGCGAGTTTCCGGTGTCGAGTACCACGCCCGATGAGTGCGGGTCTTCAGCGCACCAGTTATGCACCGCCTCCAGCAGTTGCTCGCCGTAATGCTTGCCCTGGAATTGCGGATGAATGCCCAACAGCGGCAGCACATGCACCGACTCTCCCGGCAGGCACGCCAGCACCGCGTGATGGTATTCAAGGTAACGCCGCGTGCCGCGCACGCCGGTGCTCAGCCACATGCGGATCTGCCAGGCCCAGCTCTCGGTAATCCCCAGGCGTCGTTGCGGTGGCGCAATCAGTGCGATGCCGATCAGGCGATCATTGACGAAAAGGCCGATGGCAGGAAGCTTCTGGAAGAAGTGCTGCTTGACCAACTCGCGCACCGTGGCGCGCACGCGCTGTTCATAACCCGGCCGCTCGGCTTCAAAGATGTAGGCAAACGTCGGCTCATGCCGATAAGCCTGGTACAGCAGCGAGCGAGCTTCGCGGGAATAGCCACTGTTAAGCAGGCGAATGTCGGCAATGGCAGTCGGTGTGTCAGGCATGCGGTCAATCTCCCTGGGCGCCATTCAAAAAGAGGGCGTTCTTATGGGTACGAACTTACACGGCAGCAGTCGTTCCCAGACATTAGCAGTGCATCCGGCCTACCGCCACGCTGGCCCCCGTCCTACTTGTCGGCTAGCATCGCCCTTTTGCCAGACTGGACTGCCGACCATGAAAATCGTCTCCTTCAATATCAACGGGCTGCGCGCTCGCCCTCATCAGCTGGCGGCGCTGATTGAAAAGCACCAACCGGATGTCATCGGCCTGCAGGAAACCAAGGTCCATGACGACCAGTTCCCGCTGGCTGACGTGCAAGCCCTGGGCTATCACGTGTATTACCACGGGCAGAAAGGCCACTACGGTGTGGCCCTGCTTTCGCGTCAACCGGCATTGAGCCTGCACAAAGGTTTTGCCAGCGACGAAGAAGACGCACAACGCCGCTTTATCTGGGGCACCTTTGCCGATGAAAACGGCAACCCGGTGACCATCATGAACGGCTACTTCCCCCAGGGCGAAAGCCGCGACCACCCGACCAAGTTCCCGGCCAAGCAACGCTTCTATGCAGATTTGCAGCAACTGCTGGAAAGCCAGTTCAGCAATGACCAGGCGCTGGTGGTGATGGGCGACATCAATATTTCCCCGGAAGACATCGACATTGGTATCGGCGCGGACAACGCCAAGCGCTGGCTGAAAACCGGCAAATGCAGCTTCCTGCCCGAAGAGCGCGAGTGGATGGCACGCCTGAAGAACTGGGGCCTGGTCGACAGTTTCCGCCACTTGAACCCTGAGGTGGCCGACCGCTTCAGCTGGTTCGACTACCGCAGCCGTGGGTTTGAAGACGAACCCAAGCGCGGGCTGCGCATTGACGTGATCCTGGCGTCCAACGGCTTGCTCTCGCGGGTCAAGGATGCAGGCGTGGATTACGAGCTGCGCGGTTTGGAAAAGCCCTCGGACCATGCGCCGATCTGGCTGGAACTGGGCTGACCTACGACTGTACTCGGTTAACTGTGGGAGCGGGCTTGCTCGCGA
>NZ_JBARTQ010000360.1:0-2580 GCF_049645325.1 Pseudomonas sp.
ACCTGGGACTTCTTCCGGCATCGCCGGAAGCTCCGCAAGACCGCCGACGATTTGCTCGAGGTTGTCGGTCTGGGCCACCGCCTGAAGCACAAGCCGAGCGAGCTCTCCGGCGGCGAGATGCAGCGAGCGGCCATCGCCAGGGCTTTGGTCACCGAGCCCGAGTTGCTCTTGGCCGACGAACCGACGGGAAACCTCGATCACGGCACGGGGCAGGACATCCTGCGGATCCTGCGATCCTTGAACCGCCAGCAGCGGCTCACGATCGTCATGGTGACGCACGATCAGTCGATCGCCGCGCAGGCCGACCGGGTGGTTCGCCTGGCCGGGGGGTTAGTTGAAACCGCCTGATGAGGCGGAGGAAAGCACTGTCATGGGGGAGTTTGCGATTTCGATGATGCGCGCACGTTGAGCGCAACGACCTCACGGTAGTTTTTTTCGGACTCGATGTCCAGCGACGGGAAGGCTGCCAGGCACGCTCGGTCAGCAGCAAGGGTTCGTTCTCGCCACCCTGGTAGATATCCGAAGCTCGAAGGCTCCACACTGTCTCATCCGGCGTTCGAACCGCTGACAGAGCACCATGCTTTTTCTACGGGCTTGCTCCACGAAGCTTACGCTGCGTGGATATCCCTCGGGGTCAAGACGATGTTGTCAGTGTGCCTGGCGGCACAACAAGTCAGCCAGAGCTCCGAGCTTCGGACATATTCGATTCTAGCGTCTGTGCATCAGCGATTCCAAGTTCTTCGGAAGTAAGTCCCAGTCGGATCAGCAATGGGATCAGCAAGTTGCCGATGGGCTCGGGGCCGCGGCGCTTGCGGGTCACGAGTTCCGCCAGCGGCCTGGCCTCGGCGGCGTGTTCGGACTTGGGAAGCCACACATACGCTTCGTTCAGGTCACGGATCAACTCGCCGATCGGCGTGTCGTGCAGGCGGTGGAACTCGCGCAGCTTGAACAGCAGATATTCACGATCCACGCCGCGGCCACGCCAGACCTGTCGCCCGCCGACAAGCTGATAGACCATCCGCATGGCGCGGTTGGCAATCCGGCAACGTCGATCGCGCGGGTCGACGTTCCGTTGTGCCCACAGGGCCGACAAGCCGCGGTAGTACGTATGGCACTTGATCAGATTCTCGGCCACCAGCATGGCGGCGCCGCGGAGTTGCCGATTGCACTGACGAACGAGTGAGCCGTCGGCATGATCAACCGCGTCGCTTTGGTAACGCGACGGGTAAAGCCCCGCTCGCCCATTGATGGCGCGGGCCGAAGCGTAATGCTCGATCGACCCGGCCTCCCCGGCCAGTCGGGCGGCGGAGACGACGTTGATGCCCGTCACGCTCAGCAGCAGCACATACGGCGTTTTCACGAGAAAACCGGCCATTTCCCGCTCCGCCGCCTCAATCTGTCGTTCGAACAACTGCCGCACCTCGTTGAGCTGCTGCCACTGCCGCGTGTGCATCGCGGCAAGCTCCGACGATTCGGCCGCGGTGCCCGCCCAGGCGACGATGCGTTCGATCGTGCGTGCTTGAAAGCGTACCTTCGCTCGCTTCAGGTGGCTCTCGATGCCAGCCACGCCGGCGCGGCGAATCGCCTCGGCCGACGAGAACTGCAAGGCAATCGGAATCGCGATCGACTTGTGGAACAGGTGGTCGTTCTCGAACAGGTCGGCGAAGCCCGGCATCGTTTGATGCAGCAGGCGTCGCATCTGCACCATCAGGCGCGAGCGCTGCTTGACCAGGTTGTGCCGATGACGCGAGGCGGCCTGCAGCGACTGATACACCTCGGACACCGGCAACGTCGCCAGGCCGTATCCCTTGACCGCCGCATGGAAGATCGCTTCCAGGTCGTGGTCATCGGTCTTTTGATCGGGATGCAGTGGCCGGCGATAATGATTCGACGCGAACGGATGAACGATGCGGGTGTCGAATCCGGCCTTGCGAAAGGCTCTCTGGACCGGCTTGTGATAGATGCCGGTCATCTCCACGGCCACGATCGTGTCCGTCAGACCTTCGCCACGGCAAGCCTCGCTGGCAAGTTGTGTCATCAACCGCAAGGCGCCTGTGGTATGCTCCACGGTCGTCGGCGCGACGAGGATCTTGCCATAGAAGTTGCACAACATCCACTTCGAGCGGCGTTTCGCGCAGTCGATGGCGATGACGCCAAAATGCTCCGGCCCAACGGCCTGCACTCGCTCCTGGATCTGACCGGCGGGCCTCCCGATAAACCGCTTCGTCGATCCCTTGGACTTCCGCTTTTGGATTCTTGTGACCATCTCCAAGTCTCCTGATTGAAGGTTGGACAAACTCCTCCAATAGAAGCGCTGGGATGGTCCTTCTTAATGCCTTAAGAGTTCTTGGGGACATACCAGGGGCCGGGGGTCTTTTCCGGCAGCACACGCTTCGCACTTGTGGCCGCCCGCCCGAGCAGTAGCAATAAATGACCCCCGTCCCCTTTTCATTCGCGCCCGGGTTGAGCAGGTAAGCCTCTTCGCCGGGCGGTCCGTCGAAGATCTCACGGAGCAGCTTGCCCAGCGCCCGCGGGAAGATCGAATCGTGGCTGTGCATGTGATTCTCCTTTGATCGACGG
>NZ_JBARTQ010000361.1:0-7538 GCF_049645325.1 Pseudomonas sp.
CACCTGGGCGTAATTCGAATTCCTCACTGTTCAACCAATCCTTGGGCAGTGCTTGCTCCGCATTGGTATACAGGCTGAAGAAGTCGGCATTCTCAAAGGCGACGGCATGGCGCAACTCAAGCAGGTGCACCACCACGGGTGAGGGTCGACCATGAAGATCGGGGTTGACGTGCTCGCCGACGTTCAGTCCCACATCCAACTTGGTCAACGTAGAGAAAGGCGAGACAGTGCTGCAGCCGTTCAACAGAACAAGCAAAAGAAGCAGGGGTGCAAAGGCAGCGCGATACATAAACATCATCCTGGATATTCCACGTGCAGCGTTGAGATCAAGCGAACCTGCTCCTCGTAAACCTTGGCGAATCCATCACCTGGCAGCGGGTCGTTACTGTTCGCGATGACGCGCTGGTAATGCCGCTGATAAGCACGCCAGTGCCCGCCATCGGTGGGAAACCGCGGTCTTTTCTCCTGATAGTGAAAGCATGTCAGCAAATGGCCAGGTGCAAAGGCCGTCCGTGCAGTGCGCACCGCGCTGCGACAGGCTGCCAGCAGTGCAACCTGGTGAACTTGCAAGTCCCGATGCGCCTGGGTGACGGCCTGCTCGGCAGATAATTGGCCCTGCGTTTGCGTGCCGAGCAGCGCCGCTAATGCCGCATCGGTGTCGGAGTGATCTTTCAACGGGCTCTGGCGTTTGAACCGAGTGTCGAAAAGCGGCAGGCCGAGCTCACTTTTGAGCCCTTCGCACGTACTCAAGCTTTGTTGCAAACCCTCCATTGCCAGACGAAGCAGGCGCGCTACCTTGATTGCCAATGCCTGTCGGGTCGGTGGATCGACGGCCTCCAGCCGAATGCCCAAGGCTGCTGTGAATTGCGCCCAAAAAACCTCATCATCCGCAGGCGTCGCAACCGACGGCGTCGAGAGCGTTTCCCGGACAGGCTCAGCCCGTCGCGGCATGACCAAATGTTCCCTATCTATCGCACTATGGACCATGCGTTGTTCAGGCTCAGCGGTTGTCTCGCCCAATCCAACCAATGCCTGTGACGTAGCCTGGCGCTGTTCTTCGCGATCCAGCGACTGAATGGGATCCAACGTCAGGAAGGCGTCATCGGGGATCGACTCCATCGCGATGTAATCGTGTTCGATAACAGGCCGCGTGCGTTCGATCAGCCGTACACGTATCGTCAGTGATCCCAGCCGAAATGCCTCACCGTCAGTGATCAATCGCGCCTGCCCTTTCCGCAGTCGCTCGGTGCTGCCAACCAGGTCGATACCGTTACTGCTGATATCGGTCAAAAAGTACTGCCCCTCGCGGTAAGCGATGAGTCCATGGTGACTGGAGAGCAAGCGGCTGGAATCGGGAATCATCCAGTCACATCCGGCGCCACGCCCAATCACACCGCCCACACCATCAAACGTTCTGCGCGCCGATGACAAGGAGCCGGCGTCCTCGGCATCCATTATTTCGAACTCAAGCTTCATGGTCAGGCCCTCCCCTGTTCACTGGCCACGCGTGATCGACCGCGGCTCACCCAAGGGGCGATAGTCGGCATCATCGAAAACGTAGTTGGCGCTGCAGCCACCGAGCAAACACAACACAAGCACAACGGCTTGCCATGGACGATCAGGCATCAGGATTCTCCCTCGGTAAATGGATCGCCCGGCAGGACTCGCGGGCGGAGGTAATACATGGCAACGCGTAAGACCCGCACTCAGCGTTCGCCTTGAGCGTCGTCAACAGGAATTTTCAAACGTGCAAGACGGTAGAGCAGCGTGCGCCGAGCAACCCCCAATTCACGTGCCGTACGCGTGCGGTTGCCGCGATTTTTGTGCAGGCAGTCAATCAGGAATACGCGCTCCACCCGCTCCATGCGCTGGCGTAGCGTTACATCGGACGCTACGGTTACAGCCGGGGCCAGTGGCAGCGACAGGTGTGCAGGCAGAATCACACTCTCGTCACACATCAGCACCGCCCGTTCCATCAGGCATTTGAGTTCGCGCACGTTGCCGGGAAAAGCATGGCTGGACAGCTGATCCAGCGCGCTATTGGACCAATCAACGGGCGGCCTGCCCAATGACTCGCAGGCCTTGTCCGCGAAGTGCCGTGCCAGTTGCAGCACGTCACCGTCGCGCTCACGCAAGGCGGGCAATTGAATGGGAAATTGGGCAAGCCGGTAATAAAGGTCCTCGCGAAAACTGCCCTCGGCCACCATTGCAGCCAGGTCGCGGTGGGTGGCGGCAATAATGCGCACGTCCACCTTATGGGCGGCGCTGGCGCCTAACGGACGCACTTCACCTTCCTGCAAAACCCGCAGCAACTTGGCTTGCAGTGACAACGGCATATCGCCGATTTCATCGAGCAACAATGTGCCGCCATGCGCCGCATCAAACAGTCCCGAATAGTTGCGTTCAGCGCCAGTGAACGCACCTTTGCGATAGCCGAACAGCTCACTTTCCAGCAACCCCTCAGGGAACGCTGCGCAGTTCTGTACGACAAACGCCTGCCTGCAGCGGGGCCCCGCTGCATGAATGGCCCTGGCCACGACTTCTTTGCCGGTACCCGTCTCGCCCCGCAACAGGACGGTATAAGGCGTGTTCAGGACCTTGCCGATCAATTGGCAGGTTTCTTCCAGTGCCGCACTGCTCCCGATCAAGCCATACGCCAGCGTCTTCCTCTCACGCGGTAACCTTGTGACCGCCGGACCGGGCTGCGTACACCGCAACAGAAGTAGTTGGTTCAGGGCGAAGCTGCCCAAATGACCCAATGAGGTGGCGTAGCTTTGCAGCGGCTCCGGGCGCCGGCTGACACACAGGAGAATGCCCTTGATCGCCTCATGCCGATTGAACAACGGCACACTCAGCAATGAGCGCCAAGGCAGCCCTGACGAAGGCAAAAAGCCGGTGTCATAGGGGCTGCGGACCAAGTCGTCGAGGCTCAGAGCGCATCGCTGTTTCAAGCTGTACTGCAGCAACTGTTGGGCCTGCGGCACGGGGCCTGGGACCTGCTCAATCGATGGGAGCGCGTCTGGCAAATGCTGGGCTACCAGATCAAGTTGGCCGGTGACTTCATCAAGCAGGTACAACTGGCTCAGTTCGCAGCGGCTCAGTTTCGCGGCACCCGCAACACATAGACCCGCCAAAAGGGTTTCATCATCTTCCCGCCCCATACGTATGAAGTGATTGAGCAGGCTATCGGCGTATTCCAGCGGCTCAGGCAGGTGAATAAACAGAGGGCTTGTCATCAGGTGAACTCACAGATCGGTTGGCCATTGCTATCCAGGCCTGCGTGGGCAAGTGAGAGAGACTCGCCGCTGGCCATCGCGCTGAGAAGACGGTCCACCATCTGAGGCAGCAAGTGCCGTTCGATCCATTGATCGATATACCGCGCACCACTGTCATCGTGCGCGCAACGCTTGGCCATATACGCAACCAACTCGGATGAGTAAGTGAATGTCAGATTGCGACGGCGCAGGCGTTCACCCAGGCTCGCAAGTTTGAGTGCCGTTACCTCGTGCAGTACCGGCCCGGCAATCGGGTAATAGGGCACGACACGCATGCGTGCCAGCAATGCCGGTTTGAAATGCGCGCGTAACACAGGGTGAATAGCGTCTTGCAGCACATGGGCCTCAGGCCGCCGCCCCTCCGCACACAGCTCGCTGATGCGGTCGCTCCCCAGGTTGGAAGTCATCAGGATCAGCGTGTTGCGAAAATCAATCTCCCGACCTTCGCCGTCATTCGCTCGGCCCTTGTCGAAAACCTGGTAAAACAGGTTCAACACCTCTGGGTCGGCTTTCTCAACCTCATCAAGCAACACGACTGAATATGGCCTTTGTCGCACAGCTTCCGTCAGAATCCCGCCCTCCCCGTAACCGACATAACCCGGCGGAGCACCAATCAAGCGGGACAAGGCGTGCTTCTCCTGATACTCCGACATGTTGATCGTGGTGATAAACCGTTCACCTCCGTACAGGAGATCCGCCAGGGCGAGGGCTGTTTCCGTCTTGCCAACACCGCTGGGACCCACCAGCAGAAACACACCCACCGGTGCATCCGCCTGATTCAAGCCGACAGCCACTGCGCGCAGGGCGCGATCAAGGGCCTGCACGGCGGGCTCCTGACCCAGGATGCGTGCGCGAAGCGCCTCTGCAAACCCGAGGACTTTTTCGTTGGGCTCAAGGGCTAACTGCTCGACCGGTATGCCCGTCCAGGCGCTGATGACCTGCGCCACCAGACGCGGGCACACCTCAAGCCTGCTCGAAGCGTGCTCGCTTTGAGCCCAGTCCTGCTCCAGCGCCTGACATTCGTGCTCAATGGCTTCCAACCGCAGGCTCAAGGTGTGCAGCGCATGAGCATCCACCGTTAAACCTGCTTCGGCGTCGCGGCTGAGCGCACGCTGTTGCCGACGCCCTTCAGCCAGTTCTGCGCTCAGGTTCTGCACTGCATCAGGTGGCATTGCTTGACGGGTACGCGCCCGTGCGCACGCAGTGTCCAGCACATCCACGGCCTTGTCGGGCAACTGACGCCCCGCCAGGTACCGGGCGCTCATGTGTGCCGCCGCGACAACCGCATCATCGCGCACATAAACACCGTGGCTCTTCTCATAGACGGCTACCAGGCCGCGCAGAATGGCCACGGCCTCCTCGACACTGGGCTCACCGATCAGCACCGGCTGGAAACGTCGGGCCAGCGCCGGGTCTTTTTCGATGTACTGCTTGTACTCCGTCCAGGTCGTGGCCGCGATGGTCCGCAGCGCACCGCGGGCCAGCGCCGGCTTAAGCAGGTTGGCCGCGTCGGACCCTCCCGCCGGGCCTCCTGCACCTACCAGGGTATGCGCTTCATCGATAAACAGGATCACCGCTTGAGGCGAGGCGTTGACCTCGTCGATCACACCTTTGAGACGCCGCTCGAACTCACCCTTGAGGCTCGCACCCGCCTGCAACAGCCCCATGTCCAGGGTCAGTACACGCACTGTTTTGAGCGATTCGGGCACCTGCGACGCCACGATCTTCAAAGCGAGACCTTCGACAACAGCGGTTTTTCCTACTCCGGCCTCCCCGACCAGAATCGGGTTGTTCTTGCGTCTGCGCACAAGGATGTCAATCAGCTGCCGGATCTCGCCATCACGACACAGCACCGGATCAATCAGCCCCTCGCGCGCCTGGGACGTCAGGTCATGGGTGAAGCGCTGCAATAGCGACTCTGTCGCCACAGGCTGGACATCAGGCGTTTGGCTCGCCAGGAAGTCTCGCACACGGTCGGCATTCAGCGGGCGCAACACGCCGTAATAGCCAGTCCCCGCGTGATCCAGCGGGTGGCGCAACAGCGCCAGCAGCAGAGCTGCGTGATCAACAACACGTTTCCCAAGCTCAATGTGAGCGACCATCAGCGCCTGCTGCAACCACTGCACCAATGCTTGGGCGAAGACGGGGTTGCGTGTTGCACTGTGCTCGCTCCTGGGCTGCAACACAGCGTGCAGCTCGCCCATTTGCACCTGCGCGTCGACGAGTGCCTTGGCCAACAGCCCGTCGGGATGCTCAAGCAACGCCAAGAGCAAGTCCTCGACCAAGACTTCACGGCCGCCGCGCAGGACGCAACGCTCAGATGAGCGCTCAAGATCGAGGCGCGCCTGGGGTGTGAGGGTGCGTATGAGTTGTTGCAGGTCCACATTTATCATGATCATCGGTCCCTAATGAATATTGCCGGCAAGCGTGACCACGCCATCGGCCCGCTCATGTTCCAACCAACTGGTCCAGCCAAGGCGGCAGACATTGCCTGCGCCAATGTGCAATGCCCTGATCTCCCCTTCGGCCAACACCAGCCGTATGTCGTACGCCAGCGGATCGCGGGCGGTTAACCGCACCAGTGAACTCAAGGGCTGATAGGCCTCTCCCGTCGGCAGGAAGTCGTGCAGACGCTGCCAACTCAGCGCCTGAATATGAACCCTGAACTTCCCGCTGCGGTCGGCAACCCGATGCCCCAGCACCAGGTCCTGGCCGAGCTCGCTGTTGGCGAAGCCCAATGTGTTGCGCTGCGCAGGGGCGACGTCCACGCTGCGTGCCACCCATTGCTCAATGAATAACGAGGAATGCTTGAAGTAGTAACGCAGGACCGTCTCAATCAAAGCCGCTGAATGTGCCCGAAGGCTCAGAAGCCCCAGGTAAGGCAACAGGCGCTTGCAATCCAGCTGCGTGGCTTCACGAATCGCGGACCCACCCAAACCGATCAGCGCAAACATCTGTCGGGAAAAGACATCGTTGGCCCCCGTCTGGAAACGCGCCCGGTAGCGGTATTTGCGCCAGATCGGCAGCATCAACCGCTGCAAGCGGTGGTGAAATATGTCCAGGAAGTCGCGGGTGGGATTGCCGCCCTGCTGCTCCGCAAATGCCTGCTCAGCATAAAAAGCTGGAAGTGGCGAACCGGCGCCGAATAAACCCAATACATTCAGGCGCAGGCGCGCCCGCAATTGCCCGCCTTCCACAAAAAATTCCACGCGGTCAATATCGTGCCCCGCAAAACCCAAGCCTGGATTGGCCTGGAACTCCAGCTGGTCGTACAACGCGTCTTCCTCCAGCAACGGGTGGGCGTCGCGCAATCGTTCGATCACCTGCAGCACCGCCTGGAAAAGCGTGTACTCACGGATGACCCGGGAAAGTTCGTTCAAAGCAGGGGTTGTTGCCCCATCCGGGAAGGCCATAGGTACACGTCTCCTTGTGTGCTGATGACTCGCAACTCGTGATAGGAATTGAGGCTGGCGTAAAGCGCAAAGAACTCATTGAGGACAGACGCGAACACAAACACGTCGCCCTGGCCGAGAAACCCTTGTGAGTCGACGGTCAGGTCCACGCGCAACCCACGGATGGGCAACCCGCGGTGCAATCGGTCCACCGCCTCATGGCTGATGGACTGCAAGGCGTCGAGCCGTGTCTGGCTGACTTTTTGCGCCTGGCGATCGTGATAGCGCGGTAGGTCGTAGGTTTCGAGAATGACTTTCAAGGCGTTGATATCAGTCAGCGACAAATAGTTGAGCGACATGTTGCTGATGAGCTTCCACAGAAAGTCCTGGTCAAGCGGAGGCGCGAAGCTCGCCGTTGGCACAGTGATATTGCGAAATGTCAGTGACTCGGGGGCCTGCTCGCAGGGCTGGTTTATCTCGCCGAGTCGCAACTGACGGGGCACATTGCAATTGGTACAGGTCAGCTCGATCGACAGCGTTTCCTGGGCTGGTCCCTGGCGGCCACCAAAACCGAGCCAGGTGTCCAGGCCACTGTGTTGCGCCGATGCACGTTGGCGAATGATGTAGCTTGGCGCTGCCGTCGACAGGCGGGAGCCGCCGTCATGCTCGAAGGACTCGAACGGCACATACGCTTGATAACCCAACCCGCCGGGGCGCCACCCAGTGACGTTGTCCACGGAAAACACATCGGCGTTGCCGGGCGAATACTCCCCCGGCATCAGAAGGTACTCATCTTGTTTCCCATCCAGGCGAATAGGTACCGCGTCCTGTTTGAACAGGTTGACGATAGGCGTGCAATACAGCTTCACAT
>NZ_JBARTQ010000362.1:0-5998 GCF_049645325.1 Pseudomonas sp.
GGCAACATGTCTCATGTTGTCTACATTCAAAAGTCGCCTGATGGCCAGTTATACCTTTATCACTCCAACTCCCATGCGCTGGACCACGCGCTCGGGGGAACGAAAGTCACGCCGGCCACGGCAGGCAACGCCAGTGTCTATGCGCTTGGCCCTGATCAGCAAAAGGGCCTTCAAGCGTTTATGGACTCAACCACCAGCGGGGGTTACGACAGGGTGTTCACGCCTTCCAGCGCCCTGGAGTCCAGCATCCGGTCCCTGCCCGCGCCTGTATGAGCGAACCGCCCTGGCAATCAATCACATTGAACCTGCGCCCGGCCGCCAGCCTCCAAGGTGGATAGACCACGGCCGCGGTGCTCGCTCGATGACTTTTATTCTATGGATGGCCGTGCTCGGCGCCGTACTGCTGACCCTCGCCCTCACCTCCTCCTACCTGCGCTGGATGCCCGTCACCACCTCGGCGGTGTGCCTGTTGCTGGGGGTGGCGATCGGCCCGCTGGGCGCGGACCTGCTGGATCTGGATATTAAAGGCTCTGCACGCTGGATGGAGCACCTGACCGAGGTCGCGGTGCTGTTTTCGCTGTTCGTCAGCGGGTTGAAACTGCGCCTGCCTCTGCGGCATCGCACGTGGCGCATCGCGTTTGGCATGGCCGGGCCGGTAATGCTGCTGACTATTCTGGGGGTCTGCCTGGCGCTGCATTACCTGTTCGGGTTGTCCTGGGGTGTGTCATTGCTCGTCGGTGCGATCCTTGCGCCGACCGACCCGGTATTGGCGGGGCTGGTCCAGGTCAACAATGCCCAGGACTACGACTCGCTGCGCTTCGGCCTGTCCGGGGAGGCCGGGTTGAACGACGGCACCGCGTTTCCCTTCGTGATCTTCGCGCTGCTGTTCATGCAGCACGGCGGGTTTGACGGTGACTGGTGGGGTGGCTGGGTGCTGAAGAATTTGCTCTGGGCGGTACCGGCCGGGCTGTTGATCGGCTACTGGATGGGCCGGGGCATCGGCCGCGTGACGTTGTGGCTGCGCATCACCAATGACGACAGCACCCTGTCACCCAACGACTATTTGACCCTGGCGCTGATCGCCCTGGCCTACGTCGCGGCCGAGGCTGTGGGCGGTTATGGTTTTCTCTCAGTGTTTGCTGCGGGCCTGGGACTGCGCCAGGCAGAATTCAAATCCACCGGCAATGCCGAAACCCCGTCGGAAAACCTCGCGCTGCCGGTGGTGGGACACTTGGAAGTCGCCCCTGAAAATGCCTTGCAGGGCGACACCACCGAACTGGCGGATACGCAGATTGCTGCCGGCGTCATGATGGGCGACATGCTTGCCTTTGGCAGCTTGGTGGAACGTTCGATGGAGGTGTTTCTGGTGACAGTGCTGGGGGTGGTGCTGGTCAGCCATTGGGACTGGCGCGCGCTGGGCATCGCGGCCTTGCTGTTTTGCGTGATCCGCCCGGCCAGTGTGTATGCCATGCCCTGGGGAACCCTGATCAATCGCCAGCAGCGTGGCCTGATGGGCTGGTTCGGTATTCGCGGGATCGGCAGTATTTACTACCTGTTTTACGCCCTCAACCACGGGCTTATCGGCACCAGCAGCGCGGTCGCGGTCAACCTGACGCTGTCGGTGATCGCCCTGAGCATCGTCGTTCACGGGTTGAGTACCCAGCCCATGCTGGCCTGGTATGAACGACGTGCCAGGGCGAAAGGTCAGTCCTGATCTTCGCTATTGCCTACATCCGCCGCTTCATCCAGATCATTGAGCGGCACTTCTGCATCGTCCATCAACGAGCCCGGGTCTTCATTGCCGGGGTCGTTGAGTTCTTCGTCTTCTTCTGACATGACCGTCTCCTCTAACCGCCTTGGGTATCGATATCAGCATCGGTTTCAGGCTTGGCCTCGGGCTCAGGCTTGAAGTCTGGACTGTAGTCGTTTTCCTTGGCTTTGGGGTCGCTGGCAGGCTTGGGATCTTTCGGCGCGTCGGCGGCAGTGCCGGGGGCCGGTTCGCCGCCGTCAATGGCCGGATCGTTACGGTTGCTGACTTGGGGATCGTTGCTTGTGTTCATGGGTCACCTCTTGGCAGTTTCTGAACGCACATCCTGCGTATAGGTAAGGTCTTGCGCAGGGGGACGAAGTTCCAATTGCTTAAGAGACAGGGTTGTCGACCTGGATATAAAACGCATAGGCGCCAAGCAATACCCAGAACACCATGAACAGCCACGGCGCGCGCATGGAGAACAGCAGGGATTTGCGATAACCCTTGTGGGACGACTCCACTTCGGAAAACAACGGCGATTCATCATAGGCCATGCCCATCACCGGTTCGCTGCGCAGCAGTTCGCTCTGTTTGTAGTGCCAGTGATCAATGATTTCGTAGGCCGCGCGGATCCCCGGCCAGGCATTCAGCGAGCTGAGAACGCCTAACGCGGCCAGGAACACCGGCACGATCAGGGTGAAAAACTTGCCCCACTCCGGGTTGAGGTTGCCCATGCCGGAGACGAAGGCAATCACCAGAAATGACTGCGCCGTGAGGTACGCATCGGTGCGGTTGGCCAGGATCGTGGTTTCGTACTGGATTTCACGGCGATAGAAGTCGAGACGGTCCTTGGGCGAGCCGAAGATCTTGGCGTTGTGTTCGCTGTGATCGCTCATGGCCGCTTCCGGCGTATCGGGCGAGATGATTCTGGGCACGGCGGTGCTCCACAAAGTTTCGAGTCTCTTTAGAAGAATCGGGCGTGGGCGAAGTTCAAGTTTGTTCATGCACCACCTTGGAACACCCTGCGCACCATTAATGACTGATGGGCGCGGTTTTGGGCTGAATGCGCTGGCTCGCCCCTGAAAAATCCCCCACCACAGGGTATTCGCCGCCGCCAGGGGCATTCCGGCACAGGCATTGCTTTATCCATTCATCTGCCCGGATACAGGAGCATTCGTTACCCCCCGACCCAGAGCCGACTCCATAAGAAAGTAAGGACCAGGCCCATTGGCACCCTCTGCCACGGGCTCATAAAAAAATGCGGTTTTTAAAGCGGCAGTGCCACCCAGGCGTCCCTCGGCACTGACAAGGTATTGGAATGGCTCGATCTTTCTTTGATGAAATGAATGACGCAGACGGCGCGTGCCGTGCGCACTATCAGGATTTCTCCCGCTGGCTGGCCAACACGCCGCCGGAACTGCTGGCCCAACGGCGCCGCGAAGCCGATTTGCTCTTCCACCGCGCCGGTATCACCTTCACCCTCTACGGCGACGAGCAGGACACCGAGCGCCTGATCCCCTTCGACATCATCCCGCGCAGCATCCCCGCCAGTGAGTGGAGCGTGATCGAACGTGGCTGCATCCAGCGCGTCAACGCGTTGAACATGTTCCTCGCCGACATCTACCACGACCAGCGCATCATCAAGGCCGGGATCATTCCCGCCGAGCAAGTGCTAGGCAACGAGGGTTACCAGAAGGCCATGGTCGGGCTGGACCTGCACCGCGGCATCTATTCGCATATTTCCGGGGTCGACCTGGTTCGCGACGGCGACGGCACCTACTACGTGCTCGAAGACAACCTGCGCACACCCAGCGGCGTGAGCTACATGCTCGAAGACCGCAAAATGATGATGCGCCTGTTCCCCGAAGTGTTCGCCAAGCAGCGCATCGCGCCGGTGGACCACTACCCCAACCTGCTGCTCAAGACGCTGAAAAGCTCCAGCCGCCTGGACAACCCCAACGTGGTGGTGCTCACCCCGGGGCGCTTCAACAGCGCATTTTTCGAACATGCGTTCCTGGCCCGGGAAATGGGCGTGGAACTGGTGGAGGGCGCGGACCTGTTCGTGCAGGACCTCAAGGTGTTCATGCGCACCACCGACGGCCCCAAGCCGGTGGACGTGATTTACCGGCGCATCGACGACGCCTTCCTCGACCCGAAAGCCTTCAACCCCGACTCGATGCTCGGCGTGCCAGGCCTGGTGGCCGCCTATTGCGCCGGCAATGTGGTGCTGGCCAACGCTATCGGCACCGGCGTAGCGGATGACAAGTCCATCTACCCGTACGTGCCCGCCATGATCAAGTTTTACCTGGACGAAGAACCCCTCTTGCAAAACGTGCCGACCTTCCAGTGCCGCAAGCCGGATGAACTCTCGCATGTGCTGGCCAACCTGGGCGAACTGGTGGTCAAGGAAACCCAGGGCTCCGGCGGCTATGGCATGCTCGTCGGCCCGGCTTCAACGGCCGCCGAAATCGAGGACTTCCGCCAGCGCATCAAGGCGCGGCCTCACGCTTACATCGCCCAACCGACCCTGAGCCTGTCCACCTGCCCCACCTTTGTCGAAAACGGCATCGCGCCGCGGCACATCGACCTGCGGCCCTTTGTGCTGTCGGGCAAGGAAACCCGGCTGGTGCCGGGCGGCCTCACCCGCGTGGCACTCAAGGAGGGCTCGTTGATCGTCAACTCGTCGCAAGGCGGCGGAACCAAGGACACCTGGGTGGTGGAGGGCTGAGTATGTTGAGTAGAACCGCCGCAGATCTGTACTGGATGTCCCGTTACCTGGAGCGTGCCGAGAACCTGGCGCGCATGCTGGAAGTCAGCTATTCGCTGTCGCTGATGCCCCAGGCCGGGCGCAGCGATGGCCTGGACGAACTGGCCATGTCGTTGCTCAGCAGCGGCACCCTGGACAGCTACCTGGAGCGCCATAAACAGCTGGACGCCGAGCGCATGCTGCACTTTTTTGCGCTCGACGAAGAAAACCCGGCCAGTATCTACAACTGCCTGCGCGCCGCCCGTGGCAATGCCCACGCGGTACGCGGGCGCATCACCGCCGACATGTGGGAAAACCTCAACGCCACCTGGTTGGAAATGCGCAGCATCGCCGCCGGCGGGTTGGCGCGCCATGGCATCAGCCACTTCTGTGACTGGGTCAAGCAGCGTTCGCACCTGTTCCGGGGCGCGACCTCGGGCACCATCATGCGCAATGATGCCTACCGGTTTATCCGCCTGGGCACCTTCGTCGAGCGCGCGGACAACACCTTGCGCCTGCTGGATGCGCGCTACGAGATGTTTGGTGAGGAATCGGAGGAAGTCAGCGACCTCTCGGCACGCGGGTATTACCAGTGGAGTGCGCTGCTGCGCGCGTTGTCGTCATTCGAGGCGTATACCGAGCTGTACCCGAATGCGCTGAACGCGCGCTCCGTGTCCGAACTGCTGTTGTTGCGCAGTGACGTGCCGCGCTCGCTGCATGCCTGCATCGAGGAACTGAGCCATATCCTCGCGGACCTGCCCGGCAGTTATGGCCGCACCGCGCAGCGCCTGGCGGCAGAGTTCGAGGCGCGGCTGCGCTATACCGGTATTGATGAAATCCTTGAAGAAGGCTTGCACAGCCGCCTGACCGACTTTATCGACACCGTGCGCGAGCTGGCGCGGGCGATTCACAGCTCGTACCTGGAAGTGGTGTGAGTGCATTGCAGTCACGTATCTGTCAGTTCGGGTGATTGACCCCTCTTCTGTGCCGCTCTTATGTTGGGCAGGTGAACCGCCTTCCCCTCATAAGAACAGGTACAGAGCATGTCCGAACTGACATTGGCCCCCGCCGCCGCCCAAACGCTGCAACGCTGGCACGCGATGCTGGTCAACCGCGACCTCAAGGCCCTTCCCGAACTGCTGGCACCCGATGCGGTGTTTCGCTCGCCCATGGCCCACAGCCCCTACCCCGGCGCGCCGGTGGTGTCGATGATCCTCAACACCGTGATCACCGTCTTTGAAGACTTTGCCTACCACCGTGAATTGGCGAGCGCCGACGGGCTCAACGTCGTGCTGGAGTTCAGTGCGCGCGTGGGAGAAAAGCAACTGAAGGGTATCGACATGATCCGCTTCAATGAACAAGGCCAAATTGTCGAATTTGAAGTGATGGTGCGGCCGCTGAGCGGGTTGCAGGCGCTGGGTGAAGAGATGGGGCGGCGGCTGGCGCCGTATCTGGCCAAGGCCAAATCTTGAGCCCGGCGACGGCTTAATGGGTGTACTCCA
>NZ_JBARTQ010000363.1:0-12496 GCF_049645325.1 Pseudomonas sp.
TCGCGAGCAAGCCCGCTCCCACAGGGTTTAAGGCTTACTTGCCCGATTTGATCTTGGTCCAGCTGCGTGTCATTTCACGCTGTGTCGCAGCCGGCAGGTCGGCAATGGCGTAGAGCTTGGCCTGCACATCCGCTGGCGGGTAGATGCCCGGGTCGCTGGTGATGTCTTTGTCGACCAGTGCGGTGGCCTTCTCGTTACCGTTCGGGAAACGCACGCTGTTGGTGATCGACGCCATAACTTCCGGCTTGAGCAGGTAGTTCATGAACGCGTAGGCGGCGTCGACGTTTTCGGCATCTTTAGGGATGGCGACCATGTCATAGAAGCTGCCGGCGCCTTCTTTCGGAATGTCGTAGGCCACCTTGACCTTGCCCCCGGCTTCAGCCGCGCGGGACTTGGCTTGTTGCACGTCACCCGAGTAACCGACGGCTACGCAGATGTTGCCGTTGGCCAGGTCGGAGATGTACTTGGAGGAGTGGAAGTAACCGATCGATGGGCGCAGCTTGAGGAACAGGTCCTCGGCTTGCTTGAGGTCAGCTTTCTTCTGGGTGTCGGTTGGCAGGCCAAGGTAATGTAATGCCACCGGCAGCATTTCGGTTGGCGAGTCGAGGAAACTTACGCCGCAGCTTTTCAGCTTGGCGAGGTTTTCCGGCTTGAGAATGGTGTCCCAGGATTCGATCTTGTCGATGCCCAACGCGGCCTTGACCTTCTCCGGGTTGTAGCCGATGCCAATCGAGCCCCACATGTACGGAAAGGCGTGCTTGTTGTCCGGGTCGCTGACCGACACGGCTTTAAGCAGGGATTTGTTCAGGTTGTCGTAGTTGGGCAGCTTGGACTTGTCCAGTTCCTGGTAAACACCGGCCTTGATCTGCTTGGCGAGGAAGTTGTTCGACGGTACGACGATGTCATAACCGGACTTGCCTGCCAGCAACTTGGCTTCCAGGGTTTCGTTGCTGTCGAACACGTCGTACACCACTTTGATGCCCGACTCTTTTTCAAAGTTGGCGATGGTGTCCGGCGCGATGTAGTCGGACCAGTTGTAGACGTGCAGCACTTTATTGTCGGCCTGGGCCGCGCCTGCCATTGCGCCCATCAGGGACAAGGCAAGGAGGGTCTTGCCAGCGTTCTTCAAACCTAATGCCTTCATTTGGTGATGCTCCAATTTTTTCTTTTTTGGGCCACGTTTTTCAGTCGTTTCACGGCCCTTCCAAAGGGCAACAAAACAGGGCGACAGTCTGGCAAGTTCGCAGGCCGGCTTTCAACCAAAGCCTGCATTTATACAACTCCCCAGACGCAGCGCCCGAAGCCGCTGCGCACTGAGCCTAGCACTTAGCCCTGCAATGCCGCCAAAGTCAGGTCCAGGCACTGGCGAGCCTTAGTCACCAGCTCGTCAATTTCAGCGTTGCTGATCACCAGCGGCGGCGAAATGATCATGGTGTCGCCCACGGCGCGCATGATCAGGCCATTCTCGAAGCAGAACGTGCGGCAGATCATGCCCGCGCCCTTGCCTTCGTAACGCTTGCGCGTGGCCTTGTTTTGCACCAGCTCAATCGCCCCGAGCATGCCCACACCGCGAACTTCACCCACCAGCGGGTGATCAGCCAGCTCCCTCAGACGTTTCTGCAAATACGGTGCCGTTTCTGCATGCACACGATCAATGATTTTTTCGTCGCGCAGGATGCGGATGTTTTCCAGCGCCACCGCCGCCGCCACCGGGTGACCGGAGTAGGTAAAGCCGTGGTTGAAATCGCCGCCTTCATTCAGCACCGCCACCACGTCATCGCGCACGATCAGGCCACCCATGGGGATGTAACCCGAGGTGAGGCCTTTGGCGATGGTCATCATGTGTGGCTTGAGGTCGTAGAAGTCGCTGCCGAACCACTCGCCGGTCCGGCCGAAACCGCAGATCACTTCGTCGGCGACGAACAGGATGTCGTACTTGGCGAGGATTTCCTTGATGCGCGGCCAGTAGGTTTCAGGCGGCACGATCACGCCACCGGCACCCTGGATCGGCTCGGCAATAAAGGCACCGACGTTGTCCACGCCGACTTCCAGAATCTTCTCTTCCAACTGGTTGGCAGCCCACACACCGAATTCTTCCGGGCTCATGTCGCCGCCTTCGCCAAACCAGTACGGCTGGGCGATGTGGGTGATGCCCGGGATCGGCAAGTCGCCCTGCTCATGCATATAAGTCATGCCGCCCAGGCTGGCGCCGGCCACGGTGGAGCCGTGGTAGCCATTCTTGCGGCTGATGATGGTTTTCTTGTTCGGCTGGCCCTTGATCGCCCAGTAGTGGCGGACCATGCGCAACATGGTGTCGTTGCCTTCAGAACCGGAACCGGTGAAAAACACGTGGTTCATGCCGGCCGGTGCGACGTCGGAAATGACCTTGGCCAACTCCAGCACGGGCGGGTGAGCGGTCTGGAAGAACAGGTTGTAGTACGGCAGTTCTTTCATTTGTTTGGCGGCGGCGTCAGCCAGTTCATCACGACCGTAACCGATCGCCACGCACCACAGGCCAGCCATGCCGTCGAGGATCTTGTTGCCTTCGCTGTCCCACAGGTAAACGCCGTGGGCTTTGGTGATGATCCGTGGGCCCTTCTCTTTCAATTGCTTGAAATCGCTGAACGGCGCCAAGTGATGATCGCTGCTCAAGGCTTGCCATTCACGGGTTTGCGGGTTGTTGCTGGACATACCAATCTCCTAGATGTTTCAGGTGAGGGCAGGCCGTTCCCACGGCCCGCCCGGCGCATCAGACGGCGAAGAGCAGGAATTCCCGCTCCCACGAGCTGATCACGCGCTTGAAGTTTTCATGCTCGGCCCGCTTGACCGCGACGTAGCCCGTGATGAATTTCTGACCCAGGTATTTCTCGATGGTCTTGCTGTTTTCCATGCGTTCCAGGGCGTCTTCAATGGTCAACGGCAGGCGCAGGTTGCGCCGCTCGTAGCCACGACCTACCACCGGTGCGCTCGGGTTATGGCCTTCGACCATGCCGATATAGCCGCACAGCAAGCTGGCGGCAATTGCCAGGTACGGGTTGGCGTCAGCGCCCGGCAGGCGGTTTTCCACCCGACGGTTCTGCGGGCCGGCGTCCGGTACGCGCAGGCCTACGGTGCGGTTCTCTTCGCCCCATTCCACGTTGACCGGCGCCGAGGTGTCGGGCAGGAAGCGCCGGAACGAGTTCACGTTGGGGGCAAACAGCGGCAGCAATTCAGGGATGAATTTCTGCAGGCCGCCAATGTGGTTGAGGAACAGCTGGCTCATGGTCCCGTCTTCGTTGGAGAAGACGTTCTTGCCGGTGGCGATGTCGATAATGCTCTGGTGCAGGTGCATCGCACTGCCGGGCTCGCCGGTCATTGGCTTGGCCATAAAGGTGGCGGCCACGTTGTGCTTGAGTGCGGCCTCACGCATGGTGCGCTTGAACACCAGGATCTGGTCAGCCAGGGACAGGGCATCGCCGTGACGGAAGTTGATTTCCATCTGCGCCGTGCCGTCTTCATGGATCAACGTGTCGAGGTCCAGCTCCTGCAACTCGCACCAGTCGTAGACGTCTTCGAACAACGGGTCGAATTCGTTGGCGGCTTCTATAGAGAAGGACTGGCGACCGGTTTCCGGGCGGCCGGAGCGGCCGATCGGTGGTTGCAGCGGGAAGTCCGGGTCTTCGCAGCGCTTGGTCAGGTAGAACTCCATCTCCGGCGCCACAATCGGCTGCCAGCCCCTGTCGGAATAGAGCTTGAGCACTTTCTTGAGCACGTTGCGCGGCGACAGTTCGATCGGGTTGCCTTGCTTATCGTAGGTGTCGTGGATCACCTGAGCGGTCGGCTCGATGGCCCACGGCACCAGGAACACCGCGTTCTGGTCGGGACGGCAGATCATGTCGATGTCGGCCGGGTCGAGCAATTCGTAATAGATGTCGTCTTCGACATAGTCGCCGGTCACGGTCTGCAACAGAACGCTCTCGGGCAGGCGCATGCCTTTTTCGGCGATGAACTTGTTGGTCGGCGAGATCTTGCCCCGGGTGATCCCCGTGAGGTCGCCAATCATGCATTCGACTTCTGTGATCTTGTGGTCTTTCAACCAATCGGTGAGCTGGTCGAGGTTGTTACTCATAAATGCCTCTGGGCTGTGTTTCCTGACATCCATTAAAGGTCAGGCGTTGGTTGACGCAGCATCCGCGTCGCGTTGCATCGCCCGCTTTCGACAGGCCGAGCCAAAGGCCTGGAAGATCGCGAGATAGTGCGGGTTAGAGCTTACCTGCCATTCGGGGTGCCATTGCACTCCTAAAGCAAAAGCCTTGCCCGCGGGTATCGAAAAACCTTCGATCAGCCCGTCTGGCGCAGTTGCCTCGACTTGCAAACCAGGCGCCAGGCGATCCACGCCCTGGGAATGAATCGAGTTGACCTGAATCGTCTGCGGCAACCCCAGGCTTGCCAATACCCCATTCGGGGAGATGGCCACGGCGTGCGCCGGGCCGTACTGGACGTCCAGCGGCTGGGTGTCGTCTTCGCGGTGATCCATCATGCCCGGCACTTCATGAACCTTCTGGTGCAGGCTGCCGCCAAAGGCCACGTTCATTTCCTGAAAGCCACGGCAAATGCCCAGCACGGGAACGCCTGCCGCAATCGCGGCACGCAGCAACGGCAGTGTGGTCTGGTCGCGTGCAGAATCATGAGCAGTCCCGGGCGCGCTGGCCGGACCGTCGTAGTGAAAGGGTTCGATATTGGAAGGAGAGCCGGTAAACAGGATGCCGTCCAGACCGTCAAGAATATTGGCCGGGTCGAGCAGATCCCCAAGGGACGGAATGATCAACGGCACGCCCTTGGCAGCGGTGGTCACTGCACGGACGTATTTGTCGCCACTGATGTGATAAGCATGCAGACCGACCTGTTTGGAGCAGGCGGTGACGCCGATTAACGGCAGGCGAGACATGAAGCACCCCGGTATTATTGCTGTTATGGGTTTGAATCGAGCTTAGCCTTGTTCATTTTTTTACACAACACCCCCGTAAAAAATACAACACGGCCCGCTCAAGCCTGCGAGTCCCAAGCCCTTCAAACCCAAAAAACCGCCCCAAAAAGCCCCAAAAAAGGCCTCAAGGCGCTTTTTTAGGGCAAAAAAGGCCTCGCTTGACTTCGGCATGCCGTTCGGGTTGACTGAAACCAGAAAAGATCAATGATTGATATTTTTAACAACAAAGGTGTTGCATCATGTCGGTACCCCCGCGTGCCGTTCAGCTTAACGAAGCGAACGCGTTCCTTAAGGATCATCCTGAGGTTCTGTACGTAGACCTTCTAATTGCGGATATGAATGGTGTGGTGCGCGGCAAGCGCATCGAACGCACCAGCCTCCACAAGGTTTACGAGAAGGGCATTAACCTGCCTGCCTCTTTATTTGCCCTGGATATCAATGGCTCGACGGTGGAAAGCACCGGCCTGGGTCTGGACATCGGTGATGCTGACCGAATCTGTTATCCAATCCCCGACACCCTGTGCAATGAACCCTGGCAAAAGCGCCCAACCGCGCAGTTGCTGATGACCATGCACGAACTTGAAGGTGAACCTTTCTTCGCCGATCCTCGCGAAGTGCTCCGCCAAGTTGTAAGCAAATTTGACGACCTCGGTCTGACCATCTGCGCCGCCTTCGAGCTTGAGTTCTACCTGATCGACCAGGAGAACGTGAACGGCCGCCCACAACCGCCCCGCTCGCCGATCTCCGGCAAACGCCCGCACTCGACACAGGTCTACCTGATCGACGACCTCGACGAATACGTCGACTGCCTCCAGGACATTCTGGAAGGGGCCAAAGAGCAAGGCATCCCGGCCGACGCCATCGTCAAGGAAAGTGCCCCGGCGCAGTTCGAAGTGAACCTGCACCACGTCGCCGACCCGATCAAGGCATGCGACTACGCGGTACTGCTCAAGCGTCTGATCAAGAACATCGCCTACGACCATGAGATGGACACCACCTTCATGGCCAAGCCTTACCCAGGCCAGGCAGGCAACGGTTTGCACGTCCACATTTCGATCCTGGACAAGGACGGCAAGAACATCTTTGCCAGCGAGGATCCCGAGCAGAACGCCGCATTGCGTCACGCAATCGGCGGTGTGCTGGAGACCCTACCCGCCCAAATGGCGTTCCTGTGCCCTAACGTCAACTCCTACCGCCGTTTCGGCGCACAGTTCTATGTGCCGAACTCGCCGTGCTGGGGCCTGGACAACCGCACCGTGGCGATTCGCGTACCAACCGGCTCCTCGGATGCCGTACGTATCGAACACCGTGTGGCCGGCGCTGACGCCAACCCTTACCTGCTGATGGCTTCGGTTCTGGCAGGCGTGCACCACGGCCTGACCAACAAGATCGAGCCTGGCGCACCGGTGGAAGGCAACAGCTACGAGCAGAACGAACAGAGCCTGCCGAACAACCTGCGCGATGCCCTGCGCGAGTTGGACGACAGCGAGGTGATGGCCAAGTACATCGATCCTAAATACATCGATATCTTCGTCGCCTGTAAGGAAAGTGAGCTGGAGGAGTTCGAACACTCCATCTCCGACCTTGAGTACAACTGGTATCTGCATACCGTCTAAACGGCGGCGGCATTAAAAACGCCACAGGCTTTTGGTCTGTGGCGTTTTTTTATGGGTTTTTCCGGGCGACCGAGGTGTATTCATCGCAGGCAAGCCAGCTCCCACATTTTGATTTGTGAACACATTCAAAGGTGGGAGCGGGCTTGCCTGCGATGAGGCCCTGGCAGACAACACAGACTCCTGCTCATACAATGCCCGCTGCCTTGTAGGAGACTTCCATGACCACCCGCCCCGCCGCCCCTCGCAAACCTCGCGCCCGCAGCCAGGCCAGGATCGACGCGATCCTTGATGCCGCCCGCACGCTGCTGGCGACCGAAGGCGTGGCCGGTTTGTCGATCTACAGCGTGGCCGAACGCGCGCAGATTCCACCGTCGTCGGTGTATCACTTTTTCGCCAGCGTTCCGGCGTTGCTGGAAGCGTTGACGGCGGATGTGCATGCGGCCTTCCGCGCGGCGATTCAGGCGCCGATCGAGCATGATTCACTGCGAAACTGGCGCGATCTTTCGTGCATCGTCGAACAGCGCATGCTCACGGTCTACGAGCACGACGCCGCCGCGCGCCAGTTGATCCTGGCCCAGCATGGGCTTACCGAAGTGACTCAGGCTGACCGCCAGCATGATCTGGAGTTGGGGAATTTGATGCTCGAAGTCTTCAATCGCCACTTCGACGTGCCGACATTGCCCGGCGACGTGGATGTGTTTGCATTGGCACTGGAGCTGAGCGACCGCGTGTACGCACGCTCGGTGCATCAGCACGGGCAGATTACCCCGCGCATGGCCGAGGAAGGGATGCGGGTGTTTGATGCGTATGTGGGGCTTTACCTGCCGGCATATTTGCCCAAACGTTGAGCCTTGTGGTGGCTGGGCAGGCCTCTTCGCGAGCAAGCCCGCTCCCACATTTGACCGGGTTCCAACTTTGGAATGCATTCAAATGTGGGAGCGGGCTTGCTCGCGAAGACGGCCTCAAGAGCGCCGCAAATCTCGATCACAACTTGGCGATCGACACCTCGGTGGACTTAACAAAGGCAATCACTTCGCTGCCAATCACCAACTCCAGCTCTTTCACCGAGCGCGTGGTGATCACGGACGTCACAATGCCGGACGCGGTCTGCACGTCGATTTCCGACAGCACGTCGCCTTCGACGATTTCCTTGATGGTGCCTTTGAACTGGTTACGCACGTTGATGGCTTTAATAGTCATGGTGTTCTTCCTGTGTAGGACAAGTGAGTTATTGAGCCCAACGCAGTTGCGTAGGCAGCGGTGAAACAGGTTCAGGTTCGGGCGGCGAGCCCGGCAATGACAGCACGCGGTTGAGTACTTCAGCTTCCAGCGCGGCCAGGCGATGTGAGCCCCGGGCGCGTGGACGCGGCAGGTCGATGATCAGGTCCAGGCCAATTTCGCCGTCTTCGATCAGGATCACCCGGTCGGCAATCGCCACGGCTTCGCTGACGTCGTGGGTCACCAGCAACACGGTGAAGCCGTGCTTCTGCCAGAGGTTTTCGATCAGTTGCTGCATCTCGATGCGGGTCAGGGCATCCAGCGCGCCCAATGGCTCGTCGAGCAACAGCAGGCGCGGCTGGTGAATCAAGGCGCGGGCCAGGGCCACGCGCTGCTTCTGGCCACCGGACAAGGCAGCCGGCCATTCATTGGCACGTTCGGCCAGGCCGACCGCTTCCAGGGCGTCCAGCGCTTTGGGGCGCCAGTTGCCTTTAAGGCCCAGGCCCACGTTGTCGATGATTTTTTTCCACGGCAGCAGGCGCGCTTCCTGGAACATCAGCCGCGTGTCTTCAATCGCGTCGCTCAGCGGCGCGGAACCGGCCAGCAACTCGCCACCGCTGGCTTTGTCCAGACCGGCGAGCAGGCGCAGCAAGGTACTTTTGCCGCAACCGCTGCGGCCGACCACAGCCACGAACTGGCCCGCAGGAATATGCAGATCAATCTCTTTGAGCACTTCCCGCGCACCAAAGGCCTTGCGCAATTTGCGCACCGCCAGCGGGATGCCTTTAAGCAGGCGCGGAGGTTGTTGAGCGGTCATGCCGCACCTCCTTTATTCACTTGGTAAGCCGGGTGCCAGCGCAGCCATACACGCTCCAGGCCGCGAGCGGCGAGGTCAGCGAGCTTGCCGAGGATGGCGTACATGACAATGGCAAGGACGACGACGTCGGTTTGCAGGAACTCACGGGCATTCATTGCCAGGTAACCGATACCGGAACTGGCCGAGATGGTTTCCGCCACGATCAGCGTTAGCCACATAAAGCCCAGGGCGAAGCGCACGCCGACCAGAATCGACGGCAGCGCGCCCGGCAGAATCACTTGGCGAAACAGGCTGAACCCGGACAAACCGTAGCTGCGCGACATTTCCACCAGCGCCGGGTCTACGTTGCGGATGCCATGGTAGGTGTTCAGGTAAATCGGGAACAGCGTGCCGAGGGCGACCAGGAAAATCTTCGCGGTCTCGTCAATGCCGAACCACAGGATCACCAGCGGAATCAGCGCCAGGTGCGGCACGTTGCGGATCATCTGCACCGAACTGTCCAGCAGGCGCTCGCCCCACTTCGACAGGCCGGTGATAAAGCCCAGAATCAGGCCGATGCTGCCACCGATCGCAAAGCCCAGGCCTGCACGCCAGCCGCTGATCGCCAAGTGGGTCCAGATTTCGCCGGTGCGCACCAGGTTGACCCCGGCTTCAATCACGGCGCTGGGCGCGGGCAGAATACGCGTCGACAACCAGCCCGCCGACACCGACAACTGCCACACCGCCAGCAATAAAATCGGCAGCACCCAGGGCGCCACACGGTGGCTCAGTTTTTCAAGGTTCATGGCGGCGCCTCAGCTCTGTGACGCAGCTTTGGGAAGGATGTCGTTGGCGACCATTTCGCCGAACGGGCTGACATACCCGGCGCCTTTGGGCAGCTCGGGACGTTCGATATCCAGGTGCGGGAACAGCAACTCGGCCACCCGGTACGACTCTTCCAGGTGTGGGTAACCGGAGAAGATAAAGGTGTCGATGCCCAGTGCCGCGTATTCATTGACGCGGGCCGCCACTGTCGGGCCATCGCCCACCAGCGCAGTGCCTGCACCGCCACGCACCAGGCCGACGCCGGCCCACAGGTTGGGGCTGACTTCGAGGTTGTCGCGGCTGCCGCCATGCAAGGCGGCCATGCGCTGCTGGCCCACCGAATCAAAGCGCGAGAGTGACGCCTGGGCGCGGGCGATGGTTTCGTCGTCGACATGCGAAATCAGTTTGTCGGCGGCTTGCCAGGCTTCGGCGTTGGTTTCACGCACGATCACATGCAGACGGATGCCGAAGCGCACGGTGCGCCCATGCTTTGCCGCCTTGGCGCGCACCTGTTGGATTTTTTCCGCAACAGCCGCTGGCGGCTCGCCCCACGTCAGCACCATTTCCACTTGTTCAGCGGCGAGGTCCTGGGCGGCTTCGGAGGAACCGCCAAAGTACAGCGGCGGGCGTGGTTGCTGGATCGGCGGGTAGAGCAATTTGGCGCCTTTGACGCTGATGTGCTGACCGTCGTAATCCACGGTTTCGCCTTCCAGCACGCGGCGCCAGATGCGGGTGAATTCCACCGACGCCTGATAACGCTCTTCGTGGGTGAGGAACAAACCGTCGCCAGCCAGTTCCTCCGGGTCACCGCCGGTCACCAGGTTGAACAGTGCGCGGCCGCCGGACAGACGGTCCAGAGTCGCGGCCTGACGCGCAGCCACCGTCGGGGAAATGATCCCGGGGCGCAGGGCGACGAGAAATTTCAAACGCTGGGTCACCGGAATCAGCGATGCGGCCACCAGCCACGAATCTTCGCAGGAGCGACCGGTGGGGATCAGCACCCCGCCAAAACCCAGGCGGTCAGCGGCCTGGGCCACCTGCTGCAGGTAACCGTGATCGACGGCGCGAGCGCCTTCTGCGGTGCCAAGGTAATGGCCGTCGCCGTGGGTAGGCAGGAACCAGAAAATATTGAGGCTCATGGAGTTGTCTCCTGAAGAAGTCGGATTACGGCGCTTTGGCGACGGTGGCGGGTGGCGTCCAGATCACGTCCTTGATGTTCAAGGGCTTGGGGATCAATTTGAGTTGGTAAAAGCTGTCAGCGATTTTCTGCTGCGCGGCGACCACTTCCGGGGTCAGGAACAATGCGCCGTAGCCTTGGCGTTTCACCGAGGTCAGGGTGATGTCCGCCGGCAAGCCCAACAGCGGCGCGACTTGTTCGGTAACTTCCTGCGGGTTGGCCTTGGACCATTCGCCCACGGCGCGCACTTCTTCCACCAACGCCTTGATCACTTCAGGGTGTTGTTCGGCGTACGGCTTGGTGGCCAGGTAGAACTGATGGTTGTCGGCGATGCCGGTGCCGTCACGCAGGGTGCGGGCTTGCAATTGTTTCTCGGCGGCAGCCTGGTACGGATCCCAGATGACCCAGGCGTCGACACTGCCACGCTCGAATGCGGCGCGGGCATCGGCGGGCGGCAGGAACACGGTCTGCACGTCGGTGTATTTCAGGCCGGCATCTTCCAGGGCGCGTACCAGCAGGTAGTGCACGTTGGAGCCTTTGTTCAGTACGACTTTCTTGCCCTTGAGCTCAGCCACGGATTTGATCGGCGAGTCTTTCGGCACCAGGATCGCTTCACTGGTCGGGGCTGGTGGCTCATAGGCGACGTAGAGCAAGTCGGCACCGGCCGCCTGGGCAAAGACCGGCGGAGTTTCGCCGGTGACACCAAAGTCGATCGAACCGACGTTCAGGCCTTCGAGCAATTGCGGCCCGCCTGGGAATTCAGTCCATTGCACCTGCACGCCCTGGGCGGCCAAGCTCTTTTCCAGGGTGCCCTTGGCCTTGAGCAGCACCAGCGTGCCGTATTTCTGATAACCGATCCGCAGCGTCTCGGCGGCGTGGGCTTGAACAATGGCGCCGAAGGACACAGCCGCAGCAAACAGTGCGACCAGACCACGACGCAAGATGACAGTGCGCATGGCGCTCTCTCCAAAAAATGCGATCAGGGGGGTTGGCTGCACCTGCTTGGCCGTTGGCGGCTGAGTAAGGTGAGTACGACAAAATCCGGTAAGGCTCAGATGCTCCAGCGAGCAGTCAACAAACGATCATTCAACACATTCGGATCAATGGGCTTCGGACGACGGGCCATGGCGCCATAGAGCGTTTCCAGGGCCTCGTGCAGACGATGCTCCAGCACCGGCACCAGTTGCGCCTGGGCACTGCCTTCGCCGTAAGCGATCTGGCTGTCTTCGGCAAAGATGCCGTGGAGCAATTCCTGGGCCTTGAGAGCCGACAACACCGGTTTCAAGGCGTAGTCCACCGCCAGCATGTGGGCGATGCTGCCGCCGGTGGCGATAGGCAATACGATCTTGTGGGCCAGCGCGCGTTCGGGCAGCAGATCGAGGACGGTTTTCAGCGCACCGGAAAACGAGGCTTTGTACACCGGCGTGGCGATCACCAGGCCATCGGCATTGGCGACCTGTTGCAGCAGGTCGATGACCTTGGGGCTGTCGAAGCGTGCGTGCAGCAAGTCTTCGGCCGGGAAGTCGCGTATCTGGTAACTCACCACTTCCACGCCTTTTTGCTGCAACCACTGACGGGTTTTATCCAGCAAGACCCCGGAGCGGGAACGCTGGCTGGGGCTGCCTCCAAGTGTTACGACCAGCATGCAGGTATTCCTTGAGCAAGTGTCGGCGGTTCGCTGTGTGACGATGTCGCCAAGATGGAACAGACCCTATCAGCATATTTATATATCTTTAAATCTTATTTTTTTATTTGTTTATTCTTAAAATGCATATGAGATCCAACAAACGCCAGGCGAAAAAAAAGGCCGTCGAAACGGCCTCAAAACCCCTGCTGTGTGAGACTTGAAATGCGATCAACTGTGGGAGCGGGCTTGCTCGCGAATGCGGTGTATCAGA
>NZ_JBARTQ010000364.1:0-11535 GCF_049645325.1 Pseudomonas sp.
TCGCGAGCAAGCCCGCTCCCACAGGGTTCTGTGCCAGCCTGGGCTAGCCGCCGATGATCTTCATGATCGTCGCGCCGCCAGAGAAAGCCACTTCCTGTTTGTCGCCCAGTGCCTTCATCAACAAGCCTTGCAACGCAGGCAGCGCCTGGTGGCGAGGTTGGTCCAGCAAGTCGCCGACGTAGTGGCGGTTGCTCGACGACAGGCAGCCGTGCAGCCAGCCAGTGGACGACAAGCGCAGGCGCGAACAGGTGCGGCAGAACGGCACGCTCTCGTTGGCGATTACACCGAAGAAGCCCTTGCCCGGCACTTCGTAGCGCACTGCCGTGGCGTCCACAGGGGCATTGGCCTGAAGGTATTCGTGGTGTTCGCCGATCAGGCTGAGCAACTGCTGCAGGCTGACGAACTGTTGCAGGAAGGCGTTGGAGTCCTTGGCCAGGTGGCCCATGCGCATCAGTTCGATAAAGCGCAGCTCGTAGCCGCGTTCGAGGCAATAGTCGAGCAGCGGCATGACCTGGTCCAGGTTCTGCCCGCGCAACGGCACCATGTTGACCTTGATCTTGATCCCGGCAGCGCGGGCCTGGTCCATGCCATCGAGCACGGTGGCCAGGTCGCCGCCACGCGCGATGCTGCGGAAGGCGTCTGCGTCGAGAGTGTCGAGGGACACGTTGATGCGACGAATACCGGCATCCACCAATAACGGCAGTTTGCGCGCCAGCAGTTGGCCGTTGGTGGTCAGGCTGATGTCACTGAGGCCCATGCCGCCCACCGCGCCCATGAAGGCTTCCAGCTTCGGGCTGACCAGCGGCTCGCCGCCGGTAATGCGCAGGCGTTCGATACCGGCGGCCTCAATCAAATAGGCCACACCACGCGCCATGGCCTCGGCCGAGAGTTCGTCCTGGGCAGCCACCAGCCGCTTGCCGTTTGGCACGCAGTAGGTACACGCGTAATTGCAGGCTGAAGTCAGGCTGATCCGCAAATTGCGAAAACGCCTGCCTTGACGATCAACGATCATGGATCACTCCGGCAGAAGATGATTCGGGCACGCTAAAAGCTGACTTATAAATCAACTTTTAGCAAGGTCCTTGCCTGAGTATATTCCTGGGGCACTGCACCTGGCAGTAAATCATTAAGCCATCACTGAACCGAATGGCTTATGCAGCCGGGGTTTCGCCACTCTTGGGCTCAGCGCTCGGCAGTTCGACGCTGTGCTTGCGTTTGTTGCCCATGCGCACGCCAATGTCCATCAGGAACTGGAAAAAACCTTCCTGGTCTTCCAGCACATTGCTCCAGAACGGCGAGTGGTACAGCGCCACGGCGCCGTGCACCAACGCCCAGGCGGCGCAATAGTGGAAATACGGCGGCACGTCTTCAAGCTTGCCTTCGCTGATGCGGCCCTTGATCAACAGGGTCAGGCGCTCGAAGTTCGAGGCGCGGATCTTGTGCAGCTCCTCGACCATTTCCGGCACTTGATGGCCCTTGACCACCTTTTCTTCCAGCCGGTCGAACAAGCGGTAGCGCTGCGGGTCACGCATGCGGAACTCGAAATAGGCTCGCGACAGGGCTTCCTTGTCTTTGTCGACATCGGCCGAGTGCAGCAGCTCGTTCAAATCGCGCTCGTAGTCGAGCATCAGGCGCAGGTAAATCTCGGCCTTGGACTTGAAGTGTTTGTAGATCGTGCCTTTGCCGATACCCACGGCATCCGCAATCATCTCGACGGTGACGCTGTCTTCACCTTGTTCGAGGAACAGCTTGAGTGCGGTGTCGAGAATTTCCTGCTCACGGCGGCGAAACTCACGGACCTTACGGGGTTCTTTTTGCATGAGGGAGAGGTCTGCAGAGGTCAATGTGGGAGGGTTGCGCAGGGCCATTGATACGTGGCGATACGATTTACCCAGTGCGAGGGATTATCCCGACTGAACAGTCGTTGGGCAACGCCTATGTGAACCCGTCATGCACTTAACTTTCAGCGCGCCAACGTTTTTACCACTCTCAGTCAGAAACAATACGCAATAAATACACCCGTGCACCTGCTCAATGAGAACTCAAGCGAAGCGCGCGTATTCCAAATCTGTTTAAAAAACGATCAGATGCGACTGGACTGAATGGAATACTGATCAATACTTCAAGAGTCGACACGGCATCTCCCCCAAGTGACGCGTTGACCTGGGTACCGACGGACTGTGTGCCCTCGTTTTACTCCTAATGGTCTTAACCCGGATTCACCCCCCAGAACCCGGGTTTTTTTTGCCTGCGATTTAGCCGCCTCAGCCGGCGACGTGGGCCAGCGGGAACAGGCGCTTGAAGTTTTCGGTGGTCTGTTCGGCAAAACGCTCGTACGACTCCCCGCGCAACATCGCCAGGTAATCCGCCACATCCCGCACGTATTCCGGCAGGTTTGGTTTGCCGCGATGGGGAATCGGCGCCAGGTACGGCGAATCGGTTTCCACCAACAGGCGATCAGCCGGCACTTGGCGCGCCACGTCGCGCAGGGCTTCGGCGTTGCGGAACGTGACGATGCCCGACAGGGAAATGTAGAAACCCAGGTCCAGGGCTGCCTTGGCCATTTCCCAGTCCTCAGTGAAGCAATGCAGCACACCGGCCTGGGGCAATGCGGCTTCGCGCAGCAGCGTCAAGGTATCGGCGCGGGCGCCACGGGTGTGCACGATTACCGGCTTGCCGGTCTGCTGGGCCGCTTGCAGGTGCAGGCGGAACGAGGCTTGCTGCAACTCGGCGGCTTCAGGCTCGTAGTGGTAATCCAGGCCAGTCTCGCCAATCGCCACCACGCGCGGGTGGTTGAGTTCGCCCAGCAACCAGTCGAGGGCGGGCGCTTCGCCGGGTTTGAGGTCCAACGGGTGGATGCCCACGGAGCAATCCACGTCGGCATAACGATCAGCCAGCGCTTTGACGTCGGCGGCGTTTTCGGCGCTGACACCGATGCACAGGAAGTGCCCTACCCCACGCTGGCGCGCAGCCTCAAGGGCGGCATCGAGCGAGCCGCCGTGTTGGGCAAGGTCAAGACGATCAAGGTGGCAATGGGAATCTACGAGCATAGGAATTACAACTTGAGTCACGGAAAGTGTCTGGCCGACGATACACCCGCCAGCCACGGAAATTAACGGCGGCCGAGCAAACCAGCCCACTGCACCAGCAGCGCTTCAAGCAACAGCACCCGGTTGAGGTTGGCTTTGCCAAGCACCTTCTGGCGCTGGGCGAGGATCCAGTCCTGAATAGTCAGGACTTTGTCTTGTGCACTTTTCTGCGCCAGGTACTGCACGACTTTGCGCATATCCGGCAGGCCCAGCCCGGCTTCGTCCTGGGTCAACTGGTAACGCAGGATCAGGCTCGACCAGTCGCAGAACCAGTCAAACAGCAGCAGCAAGGGAATGTCTTTCCAGGCGCTTTCGGCCAGTTGCGTGGCGGACTGCTCTTGCTTGAGCAACTTTTTCACGCCGTCGACCACCAGCGCCCGCTGCTCACGCACGCCCTGGGCTTGCAGCTTTACGGCAGCCAGGGGAGAACCTGCGGCCAGCGTCAGCAGCTCAACCCGTTCATCTTCGGTACATTCCGGCAGCGCTTTCGCCAGCCATTGCAAACTCATCGCCTCGCTGGGCAACGGGCAGGCCTGTTGCACGCAGCGGCTGCGAATGGTCGGCAGCAAGCGGCTGGACTGGTGGCTGACCAATAACAGCACGGTATCGCCCGAGGGCTCTTCCAGGCTCTTGAGCAAGGCGTTGGCAGCGTTGATGTTCATCGCCTCCACCGGCTCGATCAGCACCACCTTGCGCCCGCCCATCTGCGCGGTTTGCACCACGAAGCTGACCAGATCCCGCACTTGGTCGACCTTGATCGCCTTGTCGGCTTCCTCGGGTTCCAGCAGGTAGTTATCCGGGTGGCTGCCGGCCTTGAGCAACAGGCAGGATTTGCACGCGCCGCAGGCTTCCAGGTTTACCGGTTGCTTGCACAGCAGGCTGGCCATGAGGCGTTCGGCCAAGGCGCGCTTGCCGATACCGATCGGCCCGTGCAGCAGGTAGGCGTGGGCGTGCTGGGCACGACCTGCCAGTTGCTGCCAGAGGCTGTCCTGCCATGGATAGGCTTCAGCCACGGGCGCGCTCCAGAAGGTTGGGCACCAGCGCATCGATGGCCTGTTGCACCTGCGCCAGCGGCTGGGCCGCATCCAGCAGGTAATAACGCGCAGGCTCGGCCTTGGCACGCGTGAGGAAGGCGCTGCGCACCGCGTCGAAGAAGGCTTGGCCTTCCAGCTCGAAACGGTCCAGGCGACCGCGCGCACTGGCGCGGGCCAGGCCCACTTCCACCGGCAGATCGAAGACCAGGGTCAGGTCAGGGCGCAAATCGCCCTGGACGAAGGTTTCCAGCGTGGCGATGCGCGCCAGGGACAGCCCCCGGCCACCGCCCTGATAGGCGTAGGTGGAATCGGTAAACCGGTCGCAAATCACCACGGCGCCACGCGCCAGGGCCGGCCGAATCACTTCAGCCAAGTGCTGGGCACGCGCAGCAAACACCAGCAGCAGCTCGGTGTCCGGGTTCATCTGTTCTTCGCCCGGGGCCAGCAGCACTTCACGAATGCGCTCGGCCAAGGGCGTACCGCCCGGTTCACGGGTCAACACCACCTCAACGCCTTCGGCGCGCAAGCGCTCGGCCAAGTAATCGCGGTTGGTGCTCTTGCCGGCGCCTTCCGGGCCTTCCAGCGTTATAAACAAGCCAGTCACAGGCAGTCCTTAGTCAGAGTCATTGCGGGCTTTGCGGCGCGGGAGTGTCTTGCGCAGGTTCAGCCGGGGCTTCAACCGGCGCCTGGGTCGGTGCATCGACCGCTGGCGCCGCGTCTTCCAGCGGTTTTACCACCGGCGCGGGGCTGGAGCGGTAATCGGCGCGGCGTTTGAGCTGGAACTCACGCACGGCGGCATTATGCGCATCCAGGTCGTCGGAGAAAATATGGCTGCCATCACCGCGAGCGACGAAATACAGGCTGCTGCCCGACACTGGGTTCAGCGCGGCATGGATCGCCTCACGGCCGACCATGGCGATCGGCGTCGGCGGCAAGCCGGCAATCATGTAGGTGTTGTAAGGGTTGGCTTCCTTGAGGTGCGCGCGGGTCAACTTGCCGGTATAGCGCTCACCCAGGCCGTAGATCACCGTCGGGTCGGTCTGCAACAGCATGCCGATTTTCATGCGTCGCACGAACACACCGGCAATCTGGCCACGCTCTTCGGGCACGCCGGTTTCTTTCTCGACCAGGGAGGCCATGATCAGCGCTTGATAGGGGTCGGTGTACGGCACGTCGGCGGCGCGTTTGCTCCACTCCTGGGCGAGTACGTCGTCCAGGCGGTTGTAGGCTTTTTTCAGGAAGTCGACATCAGTCATGCCGCGTACGAAGCGATAGGTGTCGGGAAAGAAACGCCCCTCGGGGAACACGCCGGGGTGGCCGAGTTTATCCATGACTTCGCTGTCGCTCAGGCCGGACAGGGTCTGCACGATCTTTTCGTGTTTGGCCAGCGCCGAACGCACCTGGCGGAAGTTCCAGCCTTCCACCAGGGTCAGGCTGTATTGCACGACCTCGCCCCGCTGCCACAGGCCAATCAGGCCTTCGGCGGTAAGGCCTGGGGTCATGCGATATTCGCCGCTGTGCAGCGGCTGGCCATCGAGGTTGAAGCGCCAGTACAGGCGCAACCAGAACGCATCATCAAGCACGCCATCCGCCTGGAGGCGATTGAAGGTGCCCGTCGGGGTAGACCCGGCAGGCACATCGAGCAATTGTTCCTGGGTCAGATTCAGGGGCTGCTTCAGGGCAGAGTCGAGCTTCCAGGCCGAGAAGCCCAGCAGCAAGCCTGCCGAGACCAGGCCGATCTGCAGCAGTAAAACCAGTTTTCGTATCAACTCAAATATCCAATAGCGCGCGAACAATGCCCTGCAGTTTACGGGTGAGCGGCCCAACCGACCAGCTCATCGCAGCACAGCCATGCACCGGCCAAATGCCATACACGCTGTTGCACACAAAGACTTCGTCGGCCTGCTGCAACTGCTCCAGGCTGATGTCGGCCACGGCCACCGGGATGCCCAGGGTTTGCGCCTGGTCCAGGATCTCGGCGCGCATCACGCCGGCAACGCCGCAACGATTCAGATCAGCGGTGAGTAACATGCCGTTGCGCACCAGGAACAGGTTGCTGAATACGCCTTCGATCACGCGACCGGACATATCCAGCATCAAGCCTTCGGCGTGTTCGGCGTCTTGCCACTCGGCGCGGGCGATCACTTGTTCGAGGCGGTTAAGGTGCTTGAGACCGGCCAGCAACGGCTGCTCGGCCAAGCGGGTGGCGCACGGAAACAGGCGGATGCCGTGAGTTCCATGGGCTTGGGGATAGGTCGCGGGCGGGTTGCCCTGCAAAATACGGCGCACCGGAGCGCCAGGGCTGATGCCATAACCGCGCAGGCTGTCGCCGCGGGTGAGGATCAATTTGAGTACACCGTCGCCAAGAGCAGCGGCATAGGCCAGCACTTCGCTGCGGATCAGGGTTTGATCCGCAACCAAGGCGAGGCGCCTGCAACCCTCAGCGAGGCGTTGCAGGTGACGGTCAAGCAGCACGGGCTGCCCGGCCTTGACGGCGATGGTCTCGAACAGCCCATCGCCATACGCCAGGCCACGGTCTTTCAGGGGCACGATGCCCGCTGGCTGACCGTCGACCCAGCTGTGCATCACTCGGCGAACCGGCGGAACACCAGGGAGCCGTTGGTGCCACCAAACCCGAACGAGTTGGATATCACCACGTCGATCGGCATCGGCTGTGCTTCGTGAGGCACGAAGTTCAGGTCGCAGCCTTCGTCGGGCTCATCCAGGTTGATGGTCGGCGGAGCGACCTGATCCTTGATGGCCATCACGCTGAAGATCGCTTCGACCGCGCCCGCCGCACCTAACAGGTGGCCGGTCATGGACTTGGTGGAGCTGACCGCCAGCTTGTAGGCGTGCTCGCCGAACACCGACTTGATGGCCTCGGCTTCCGCCAGGTCGCCAGTCGGGGTCGACGTGCCGTGGGCGTTGATGTACTGCACCTGATTGGCGTTGACCTTCGCATCGCGCAAGGCGTTGGTGATGCAACGTGCAGCACCGGCACCGTCAGACGGTGGCGAGGTCATGTGGTAGGCGTCACCGCTCATGCCAAAGCCGATCAGCTCGGCGTAGATCGTGGCGCCACGCGCCTTGGCGTGCTCCAACTCTTCCAGGACCAGTGCACCGGCACCGTCGGACAGGACGAAACCGTCACGGCCCTTGTCCCACGGACGGCTGGCACGGGTCGGCTCGTCATTGCGGGTCGACAACGCACGGGATGCGCCGAAGCCGCCCATGCCGAGGCCGCAGGCCGCCATTTCAGCGCCGCCGGCGATCATCACGTCAGCTTCGTCATAGGCGATGTTGCGCGCCGCCATGCCGATGCAGTGAGTGCCCGTGGTGCACGCCGTGGCGATGGCGTAGTTAGGCCCCTGTGCACCCAGGTGGATGGACAGAAAACCGGAAATCATATTGATGATCGAGCCCGGCACGAAGAACGGTGAAATTCGACGGGGGCCAGAATCGTGCAGCGTGCGGCTGGTTTCTTCGATATTGGTCAAACCACCAATACCCGAGCCCATGGCCACGCCGATGCGCTCACGGTTGGCGTCGGTGACTTCCAGGCCGGCATTACGCACTGCCTGAAAACCGGCTGCCAGGCCGTATTGAATGAACAGGTCGAGCTTGCGGGATTCTTTGACCGAGAGATATTCCTCGACATTGAAGCCCTTTACCGAGCCGCCAAAACGGGTGGAATAGGCAGAAAGGTCCGTGTGTTCGATCAGACCAATACCACTGTGGCCAGCCAGAATGCCCTGCCAACTGCTCGGCACATCCGTACCCAGTGGCGACAACATACCCATACCGGTGACTACGACGCGTCTACGCGACACAGCACTCTCCTTTTTCTAATGACGACACTTTGCTTCAGAGCTCACTTTTGATCACCGCTAAAGAAAAAACCGCACGCCGTTACAGCAGTGCGGTTTTTCCCTAACAGCAAGCGACGACTACAAACTATTACGCCTGGTGGCTAGTAACGTAGTCGATAGCAGCTTGAACAGTAGTGATTTTTTCAGCTTCTTCGTCCGGGATTTCGGTCTCGAATTCCTCTTCCAGAGCCATCACCAGCTCAACGGTGTCAAGGGAGTCGGCACCCAGGTCTTCAACGAAGGAAGCGGAGTTGGTCACTTCTTCTTCTTTAACGCCCAGTTGCTCGGCAACGATTTTCTTGACGCGCTCTTCGATGGTGCTCATACCTTGTTTTCACTCCTAATGGACAAATTCAGGCAGCTGGCCAGTGGGTAAGTGTATAGAAAGACTTTTCAGCTTTTCAACTGAAAGCTTCACGCTTGTACCCGACAGACCACCTGCCTATAAATTAAGTTGCAGCTTTATAACGGATTTTAGACAGCTCGTATGACATTTTTTTGAAGCGATCCGTCACAATTTAACTCATGTACATCCCGCCGTTCACCGGGATTGTAGCCCCAGTCACGTATGCCGCACCGTCGGATGCCAGGAAAGCGACCACATTCGCGATCTCTTGAGCCTGGCCCAGACGGCCCAGCGGAATCTGTGTCAGCAAGGCTTCACGCTGTGCTTCCGGCAGTTCGCGGGTCATATCGGTGTCGATGAACCCAGGGGCCACCGAGTTGACCGTAATCGAACGCGAACCGACTTCACGGGCCAATGCACGGCTGAAACCTTCCAGGCCGGCTTTGGCCGCTGCGTAGTTTACTTGGCCTGCGTTGCCCATGGCACCCACTACGGAGCCAATATTGATAATTCGACCCCAACGCGCCTTGGTCATGCCGCGCAAAACACCCTTGGACAGGCGAAACAGACTGTTCAAGTTGGTATCGACCACGTCGTACCACTCGTCGTCTTTCATACGCATCATCAGGTTATCGCGGGTGATACCGGCGTTGTTCACCAGAATAGCCGGTGCGCCGAACTGTGCAGTGATTGCAGCCAGCACAGCAGCAACCGACTCATCGCTGGTCACGTTCAGCTCAAGGCCGGTGCCCTGCACGCCGTTTTCCTTCAAGGTCGCGGCGATACGCTCGGCGCCCGAGGCAGACGTGGCGGTGCCGATCACAACGGCGCCCTGACGGCCCAGTTCCAGGGCGATCGCCTGGCCAATGCCACGGCTCGCGCCGGTAACCAGTGCAACTTTACCTTGCAGACTCATGCAGGCTTCTCCTAAGTTCGGGGATCAGGGATTCAGGCCAGTGCCGCGCGAGCGGCAGCGAAGGCATCCGGGGTATTGAGGTTGGCAGTCGACACGCCGTCGGCGCACCGCTTGTTCAGGCCGGCCAGGACTTTGCCCGGGCCGCACTCGACCAGCTCAGTGGCGCCGTTGGCCGCCAGGGCCTGTACCGATTCAACCCAGCGCACCGGCTTGTAGAGCTGCTCAAGCAAGTCACGCTTGAGGGTCTCAAGGTCGGCGGCCACCGCCGCGCTGACGTTCTGCACCAGCGGAATCTGCGGCGCCTGCCAGTTGATGGCCGCGATGGACTCGGCGAAACGCTCAGCCGCCGGGCGCATCAGCTCGCAGTGGGACGGCACGCTCACCGGCAACGGCAGCGCACGCTTGGCGCCACGCGCCTTGCAGCCTTCGATGGCACGTTCAACAGCTGCCTTGGCACCGGCGATCACCACCTGGCCAGGGGAGTTGAAATTCACCGCACTGACCACGTCGCCCTGGGCCGCTTCGGCGCAGGCTTCGATCACAACGGCGTCATCCAGACCCAGGATAGCGGCCATGCCGCCCTGCCCGGCCGGGACGGCTTCCTGCATCAACTGGCCGCGACGCTCGACCAGCTTGACCGCTTCACCGAGGGTCAGGCTGCCCGCCGCCACCAAGGCGCTGTATTCGCCCAGGCTGTGACCAGCCACGTAAGCCGGGCGCGCGCCGCCTTCCGCCAGCCACAAGCGCCACAGGGCGATCGAAGCGGTCAGGATGGCCGGCTGGGTCTTGTCGGTTTGATTGAGTTGCTCTTCCGGCCCCTGCTGGGTCAGTGCCCACAGGTCGTAACCCAGGGCATCGGAAGCTTCCTTGAAGGTTTCCAGGATCAGCGGGTATTGCGCGCCCAGCTCGGCCAACATGCCGAGGGACTGCGAACCCTGCCCTGGAAAGACGAATGCGAGGGATGTAGACATGTAACAAGCCCCTAATGATCTGGTCGTCAAAAATGCGCACTCCTACGGTGGGAGCGCACGAAACTGACAGATTGGATGGTCAATTGAACTGGCCGGTCACATTTAAGCACTCCCGGGCCGATTCGCCTAAGGCAACAGATCCTCAAGACGGCCGTGCAAGCGCTGCGGCAGGTTTTCCTGGATCTCGATCAAGGCCCGCGCAATCGCACTCTGAAAGCCCTGCACACCCGCCGAGCCGTGGCTTTTTATCACGATGCCCTGCAAGCCGAGAAAACTCGCGCCATTATGCCGCGCCGGTGCCAGGTCCGCCTGCAGGCGACGCATCAATGGCAGCGCCAGGGCGCCGACCACACGCGACGCCAGGTTGCGCTTGAACAACGCCTCGATACGCGCGGCGATCATCGTCGCCAGGCCTTCGCTGGACTTGAGCAGGATATTGCCGACAAACCCGTCGCACACCACCACATCTGCCTCGCCGCGGTACAACCCGTCACCTTCGACAAAGCCGATGTAGTTCAAGCCGCGCGCGCCTTGCAACAACGCAGCGGCGAGCTTGACCTGCTGGTTGCCCTTGATGTCTTCGGTGCCGATGTTCAACAACGCCACGCGTGGTCGGGCGACGCCCAGTGCTTCGGCGGCCACCGAGCCCATCACGGCGAACTGGAGCAGGTGCTCGGCACTGCAATCGACGTTCGCGCCCAAGTCCAACAGCTGGCAATAGCCGTTCTGCGTCGGAATCGCCGCCACCATTGCCGGCCGGTCTATGCCCGGCAGCGTCTTGAGCACATGCCGTGACAAGGCCATCAACGCCCCGGTGTTGCCGGCACTGACACAGGCTTGCACCTTGCCATCACGCAGCAACTCAAGGGCCACCCGCATTGAGGAGTCGGGCTTGCCACGCAGGGCTGTCGCCGGCTTGTCGTCCATGCTGATGGTTTCGCTGGCTGGCGTAATAGTCAGGCGCGCGCGATCCACCGCCGGATGGCTGGCAATCAGTTCTTCAAGAAGGGAGGGTTGACCGACGAGGGTCAGGTGCAGCGAGGGCGTTGCAGACAGGCTGGCAATGCAGGCCTGAACAATGCTGCGGGGACCGAAGTCCCCGCCCATTGCGTCAATCGCGATGACTTGAGCAGACAAGTGATTACTCGTCAGCGCCCTTGTCGATCACTTTACGACCACGGTAAACACCTTCTGGCGATACGTGGTGACGCAGGTGAATTTCACCGGTGGTTTTTTCTACAGACAGAGTGCTCGCCGTCAGGGCATCGTGCGAACGACGCATGTCACGGGCGGAACGGGATTTTTTGTTC
>NZ_JBARTQ010000365.1:0-1620 GCF_049645325.1 Pseudomonas sp.
GAGTACGCCTTCAGCCAGCGCCTGGACCACCCAACCCTGCGCACCCTGCTGATCGGCGGCGACCGTCTGCGCGCGTTCAACCGCGCGCACACCTTCGACGTGATCAACAACTACGGCCCCACCGAACCCACGGTGGTCGCCACCTCCGGGCGCGTGGACGTCGGCCGGCCGTTGCATATCGGCGCGCCCATTGCCAACGCCCGCGTGTACTTGCTGGACGCGCAACAACGCCCGGTGCCTATCGGTGCGGTGGGGGAGTTGTACGTCGGCGGCACAGGCGTGGCGCGCGGCTATTTGAATCGCCCGGAACTGAGCGCCGAGCGCTTCCTCGATGACCCTTTCACCGACGGCCGCCTGTACCGCACCGGCGACCTGGCGCGCTGGTTGCCCGACGGCACCCTGGAGTACCTGGGCCGGAATGACGACCAGGTGAAAATCCGGGGGGTGCGCATCGAGCTGGGCGAAATCGAAACCGCGCTGGCAGCCCATCCGGCGATCAAGGAGGCTGTGGTGCAGTGCCGTGAAGGGCAGTTGCTCGCCTGGTTTGTCGAGCACCACCGGATTGAAATCGACGCGCTGCGTGCGCACCTGCAAGCCACCTTGGCGGACTACATGCTGCCCGCCGCGTTTGTGAAGCTGGAGGTTTTCCCGCTCACCGCGAATGGCAAGCTCGACCGCAAGGCGCTGCCTGCGCCGACCAGGCAGCCTATGTCACGCGGGCGTTCGAGGCGCCCCGCGACGGCGCGGAAACCACCCTGGCGCAGATCTGGACCGAGCTGCTGCAGGTGCAACAGGTAGGGCGCCACGACCATTTCTTCGAGCTGGGCGGGCACTCGTTGCTGGCGGTGCAGTTGGTGCAACGCATGCGCCAGGCCGGGTTGCGTGCCGATGTGCAGGTGCTGTTCGGCCAACCGACCCTGGCAGCCTTGGCGGCAGCGAGTGGGGGCAATGACGTGGCAGTGCCGGCCAATCGCATTCCTGCGGGCAGCACGCGGATCACGGCGGATATGCTCGCACTGGCCGAGGTGGATCAACCGAGCCTCGACCGCATCGTCGCCGGCATCCCCGGCGGTGCCGCCAACGTGCAGGACATCTACCCGCTGGCGCCGTTGCAGGAAGGCTTGCTCTACCACCACCTCACCGACGTGCGCGACCCGTACCAGCAGCATGCGATGTTCAGCTTTGAACATCGCGAGCAACTGGACGCGTTTGCCCAGGCCTTGCAACAGGTGATCAACCGCCATGACATTTTGCGCACCAGCCTGGTCTGGGACGCCCTCGAACAGCCGCTGCAAGTGGTGTGGCGCGAGGCGCGGCTGCCGGTTGAGCCGCTAAGCGAACCGTCGCAACCGCTGGACCTGCGCCAGGCCCCGCTGATGGCCCTGGACTACGCCCACGAACCACAGCACTCACGCTGGGTCGCTCGGCTGCGTTTTCACCACCTGGTCAACGACGCCACCTCGACCACGGTATTGGTGGATGAGATCCGCGCTCACTTGCTCGGCGAACAGGCGCAACTGCCGGCGCCGGTGCCGTATCGCAACGTGGTCGCGCAGACCCGTTCTCCCGCGCTCCAAGCCGCGCATGAAGCGTTCTTCCGCGAGCGTCTGGCGCAGATCG
>NZ_JBARTQ010000366.1:0-4352 GCF_049645325.1 Pseudomonas sp.
TCACTGCGGTAATCGGTGCCCCGGTTGGCGTGGAACTGGCCGCGGCTCGGGCGCTCGTTGCTGTGCAGGATCTGCTCGATGTTCTGGATGGTTTCCTCGGCCAAGTGGTCGAGCTTTAGGAACACCGGGCCGTTGCCGCTTTCGAGTTCCTGGTGGAACTCCCACATCATCTGGCCGCTCCAGTAGTCGCACTCGATGAAGCGCTCGCCCTTGTTGTTCGCGGTGTAGCCACCCAGCGGCCCCGTCACATAGGCGCAGGCCGGGCCGTTGTAATCCTTGATCAACGGGTTGATCTGGAAACATTCGAGGTTCGCCAGCTCTGCGCCGGCGTGGTAGGCCATGGCGTAGCCGTCACCGGCGTTGGTCGGGTTTTCATAGGTGCCCATCAGGTAACCCGACGATGGCAAGCCCAGGCGGCCGGCGGCGCCACAGCAGAGAATCACCGCCTTGGCCTTGATCACCTGGAAATCGGCGGTGCGGCAATCAAAGCCCATTACGCCATTCACGGCGCCGTCGCTGTCGGTCAGCAAACGCGTGCACACCAGGCGGTTGGTGATGTTCACCCGCGCACGCTTGAGCTGGCGGTACAGGACTTTCTTGATGTCATGGCCCTCCGGCATCGGCAGCACGTAGGCGCCCATGTGATGGACCTTCTTCACCGCGTAGTCGCCGGTCTCGTCCTTCTCGAACTTCACCCCCCAGCGGTCCAACTGCTCGATGGTTTCGAAGCTGTGGGTGGCGTAGGCGTACACCGCCGCCTGATTGACGATGCCGTCATTGGCGATGGTAATTTCCTTGGTGTACTGCTCCGGCGTCGAGTGGCCCGGGATGATCGCGTTGTTCAGGCCGTCCATGCCCATGCTGATGGCGCCGCTGCGCTTGACGTTGGCCTTGTCGATCAACAACACGCGCAAATCAGGGTTGGCCTCTTTGGCCTTGATTGCTGCCATGGGCCCGGCCGTTCCTCCGCCGATCACCACGATGTCGTATTCCAGCTCCACGGTTTTACGGCTCATGGGCGGTTGCCTCGTTCACGGTCGATGCGCAGGCGGTACTGGAAGGCGTCGCCTCGGTAATACAGGTGCTCGAAATCCACCGGTTGGCCGTCGCTGGTATGGGTCAAACGCTCGATGCGCATGATCGGCGAGCCGGGTTCCACGTTGAGCGCCTGGGTCAGGTCGCTGTCGGCGAGTACCGCGTCGATGGCGACGTCTGCGTGCCCGAGGTGCAGGCCGCAGTCGTTTTCCAGGATCAGGAAGATGTCGCGGGTCACCAGGTCGGCGTTTTCCAGGCGTTCGCCGAGGGCCTGGTTGAGGTAGGTGATTTCCAGCGACACCGGCTCGCGGTTGATCAGGCGTACCCGCTTGATCTGCGTAACCGTGGTGCCCTCCTCCACCTTCAAGCGCTCGGCGACCAATTTGTCGGCCGGCACGAAGCGGAAACTGCGCAAGCGGTTGATCACTTCATAACCGCGCTCCGTCATGGACTCCGCCAAGCCCTGCAAGGTGCTGACGTTCTGGTACGCCTTGGGTTTGGACACGAAGGTGCCCTTGCCATGGATCTTGTAGATCAGCCCTTCTTTCTGCAGATCGCCCAAGGCCTGGCGCACGGTGATGCGACTGACCTTGAAACGCGCACCCAGCTCGCTTTCGGAGGGCATTTGCGTGTTGGGCGGGTATTGACCATCAAGGATGCCGCTGCGCAATAAATCGCGCAGTTGTGCGTGCAGTGGAATGCTCGACAGTGGAGATAAGGCAGCAGTGGGTTCGTTCATCAAGGTCACTTGTCATAACGAGTTGTGACGTGATCTTAAGAAGTCTAAGCGCCGGCTTGGAAATACCGTTTATGCATAAGCTTAAACCTCTATCGTTTTGGCTGATGTCCGCTATCGGCCGGAATCCGTTCTGGCTGGCAGCCGGGCTTCATAGAATGGCGACCACAGTCAAAACCGCCGCCGAAGGGTGCTGGAGGTCATCATGCGTTATCTGCTTATTGCCGTGCTCAGCCTGTTCAGCACTCTCGCCGCTGCCCAAGACGCTCCCAGTGCCGGGGCTAATGCGCCGGCCAGCCAAACGGACGATTACACCGAGGACCTGGACATTGCCAAGGCCGTGCGCAACACCCCTGCGGCTTCGGCCACGTGCGGGCCTGTCAGGGGCCATGTGGTCTATGTCGACAGCCAAGGTGTGCGCCATGAACTGGACTACCAGCGGGTGGGCGAACCCTGCCCGCACAGCTGAACCGTCCTACAAATCAAAGCGATCCACGGCGCGCCGCCGCTCATTGTCGTCGCGTACGTCATAGCTGGCAGTGGTCTGGATGTTGGTGTGATGCGCCAGTTTCTGCGCGATCGACAGGTCATGCTCTTCAATCACGCGGGTGATGAAGGACCGGCGGAAATCATGCGGCATGATCTTCACCCCGACCTGCTCGCCACGTTGGCGGGCGATGTAGTAAATCGCGTGTTTGGTGATGCGTTCACGGGTGATATGGCTGCCCCGCCTGATCCGATTGAACAGAAACGTATCGTCGTGCTCGCCTTCCTTGAGCTGTTCGCGGCGAAACTCCAGCCAGGCCTGCAATTTCGCGAACGCCCAGGCCGGCGCGTACTTGATCAGCTCTTTATTGCCCTTGCCGGTCACCCGCAAGCTGCGCTCGTCGAAGTTGACCTGTGCCAGGTCGAGGTTGACCGACTCCGACTTGCGCATGCCTGAGCCATACAGGATGCCAATCACCGCCGCGTCCCGCAGGCCTTGAGGGCGCGGGTCGGCGGCGCAGACGTCCATCATTTCGCGAATCAGCGTGCGACGCAGGTTACGGCCCTGACCCAGGCGCGTGCCGGGCGCCGGCTTGACCGAGCGCATCTTGAGCAAGTGGTCCTGGCTGATCAGGCTCAGGCGCCAGGCTTCATTCATTACCCCACGCACGGCGTTCACATACAGCGAAGAGGTATTCGGCGCGTAGCCGTCTTCGCGCAGCGCAGCAACAAGGGCGATCACATGTTCGGGCTGCAGCAGGTGCCAGTCGATCTCTTCGAGGTTGATGTCTTCGAAGCCCAGGCGGTCGGCGGCGTCCTGCAGTACATAGCGCATGGTCAGCTGGCTGGAGGGCGCGAGGCGGGTCAGATAGAGGGTCAGCGGGTTGCGGATAGACTCAGTCAAGGTAGATCAGCCTTTGGATTAAATACCTCTAACAACTCATTGTTTATTCGAGGTATTTAGTGAGTGGCGAAGGCCGAGTCTAACGCAGGATCGGCCCTGGCACAAAATCACTGGCTATTCTTCGTCATCGGTGGGGTCTTGAGGCTGGGTCTGGGACTGGCTCCAGTCGCTGTCCTGCTTTTGCATCAGGGCAAACCAATGCTGGCGCATGAACGCCAGGTAGCTGTCCGGCGCCTTGGCAAAGTCCTTTTCTTCGCCATAACAGCCCGGCAGCGGCAGTTCGGTACCCTGCTCCTTGTACTGGCTGACCAGTGCCTGCTGTGCGGCCACACTACAATCCTTGGGCAGCGGCATGCCGCGCAAGGCGCCGGCTTCCTCGTCCCACCATCTCGCGCCGACGCGATCGACGCCGCGCAAACGGAATTTCTGCGATTTGCCGACGTGCATGATCAGCTTGAATTCATTCGGGCTGACATCGCTGGTGCAGGTGCGCGAATAGCCCACGGTAGCCTGGGTAATGCCGTCGCCGGTCAGGTCGGTGACCTTGGTGGCCGCCATGTCAAAGCGCAGCGAGGCGTCGAATTGGCAATGCTGCACGTCGTCGTACAGCATCCACACGCGCTTGGGATGGTTGCCCTCCAGCAAATACTGAGCGGCGTAGACGAAGGCCGACTGAGTCCCGTCGTCATCACGCTCACTGACTTGCTCGGCGAGTACCAGCAGGTTTTTGCCTTGATGATCGTCCCAGGTATAGGCCGCGACTTGCTTGCCGCGCACTTCAACACCGTCCGGCACCTGGTCGATGCTGGTGAGCGCCACGCCATCGTCGGCGCGCACGGTGGTGACACAGGCCACAGCCATCAACAATCCCATCAAAGCGGGCCGTATCTGGCCGCGTATAAGCTGCACGCTATTCATCCGAGTACCCTGGCAAGAGATGGCTTACTTTACCGGCACTTGAGGGCCAATGCAGAGAAGATTGTTGAATAAAATCGGCAAGTGATGGCACTCTCGAAAAACCACCCCGTTTTTACCCGATAACGGTAACCCTTGGCAGGTCAGTTACTTAGCTGAACCCTAGCTGTCTACCTGTCAAATAAACGAGTTTTTCATCAGCCTTTCATATTCGTTCAACATTTTTCCGCTTAATCTCTGCCCCAGGACTTGAGAACAAACCGCGTGTTCTACGAC
>NZ_JBARTQ010000367.1:0-1641 GCF_049645325.1 Pseudomonas sp.
TGGTCTGGTCAGTCATGCCCTGCTGCAGGTTGGCGTTGCCATTTACGGTGCCGGCTGCTTGTGCTGCGCCTTGGAACGCATTGACAGCGGTGTTGGCGCCGTGGGCTGCTGCGTTGGCCAAGCCACCAGGAATACGTGGAAAAGTCATGCTTGTTGCTCCCAATGTTAACTCGCGTTAGTACGAGGTAATAATTTGTGGAGAATTCGTGGATACAGGTTCCACATTTTTTTCAAGCAACGAGTTTTTTCCGAATATGTCCAAGCTCTTGATGCGGTGATACAGCGTGCGACGCGGTATGCCGAGCTCCACACACGCGGCGTCGATGCTATGACCGTGACGCTTGAGTGCTTCCTGAATCAGGATGCGTTCGATCACCCGCATTTGCGCCTTGAGGGTCTGCTTCTCCTGCTCGCCGCCGGTGTCTGGCCCCAACGACGGAAAGCCTAAGGCAAAGCGTTTGGCGGCGGATTTCAGCTCGCGGATATTGCCCGGCCAGGAATGGCTCAGCAGCACCTGAATGATCGACGGGCACAGAGACTTGTGAGTGATCCCCAGGCCCTGGGTGGCGGCGGTAACAAATTTGGAAAACAGTGGGATGATCTGCTCCCGACGGTCACGCAGCGCCGGCAACTGGATGGTCAACACGTTGAGGCGAAAATAAAGGTCACGGCGAAACCGGCCCTGCTCTACCAGCTCCGAAAGGGAGCGTTGCGCCGAGGCGATCACGCAAATATCCAGCGCAATGGCGGTGGTCGATCCCAGGCGCTCGATGGCCCGCACCTCCAGCACCCTCAAGAGTTTGGCCTGCAGGCTCAGGGGCATGCTGTCGATTTCATCCAGGTACAAGGTGCCGCCTTGCGCTGCCTCGATGTAGCCTTTGCGTGAGCGATTGGCGCCGGTAAACGCGCCGTTGACCACCCCAAACAATTCACTCTCCGCCAGAGATTCCGGGATCGCCGCGCAGTTCATCGCCACGAAACTACCTTTGCGCCCCGACAATACATGGATGCGCTCGGCCAGGGTGTCCTTGCCCGTGCCGGTTTCGCCAGACAGCAGCAAATCAATGCCCAATAACGAAGTACTTTGCGCAATGATCTTTAAGTCGGGAAAATCGTTGATGCCGTCATGCTCGCCTTGGAAATAATCGCGCGCAGTCATATATACAACCTCCCAATCGGCTTACTTAATCCAGTCCCCGATCCTTAAGGCTGTGATATAGATTCAATGTAACCGCCCCGTGACATTTCGATGAACGACGAACGCACTCGCTACTTACGGCCCTTTATTTTTGCTGCAGGTTTGACAGTAAGACGCAAGTAAATAAACCGAACTCTTATTCTAATTCCAGCCGCCACTACAGCATTCATCCTGAATCGGAGCTGAACGAAAGGTCATCGACGCCGGGCAGGCGCCTGCCCCTACAGAACCGGTGAGTTTTAATATGACTCTAGCCACCGGCTACCGCGCCTCACGGCGAGCCCGCACGCGGGACGTTACCTAAATTTTTTATTATCTAAAGGCACAGAAAAGTTCTCCGTCATAACGTTGACAGACTAACGAGCTCTGCGATTAACAGGTTCAAAAAATTGACTACTCAGGTTCGGACATGCACTTGCAATTCACTGTTTGAAAAGCTGCAC
>NZ_JBARTQ010000368.1:0-4208 GCF_049645325.1 Pseudomonas sp.
CGGCGAAGCGCGGCTGCTGGCCTCGATCGCCGAGCTAGGCATCGAAGAACCGCTGCAAGGTGTCGATACCGAAGATGGTCGCTTCCTGCTGGATGGTTTCAAGCGTTATCGCTGTTGTAGCAAGCTAGGCATCGACTGCGTGCCATACGCTTCGCTGGGCCAGCAGGAAGCAGCCGGCATCGTGCATCTGATGCGACTGGGCAATGACAAGACGCTCACGATTCTGGAACAAGCCCGCTTCGTTGTCGATCTGTTGGCCCTCCACAACATGACGCTGCTGGAGGTCGCCCAGACGCTGCGACGGAGCAAGGCCTGGGTCAGCATGCGGCGCGGCCTGTGGGAGGAAATGAGTCCGGCGATTCAGGAACTCCTCTTGGCCGGAGCCTTCCCCGTCTACTGCTGGATGTACACGCTGCGGCCGTTCAGGCGCATGAACGCGACGACCGCCGACCAGATCGAGCGGTTCGTGCAGTCGCTGGCCGGCAAGCAGCTCAGCGTGCGGGACATCGAACTGTTGGCCCAGGCTTACTTCGGCGGACCGGCTTCGCTGCGGGAAGCGATCGAAGCGGGCAAGTTCGGCTGGTCGCTGGAGCAGATGAAAAACGTGCCGGAGGATCGGGAAGGCTGCAGCCAGCCGGAGCGAACGCTGCTGAAAGACCTGCAGATCCTGCGGAAATACATGCGGCGGGTAATGACCAAGTGCGCAGACCCGCGTCTGGACAGTCGCGCCTTCCATGCCCAGGCCAACCTGCTAGCCGGCGGCCTGCTCAGCTCACTGCAGCCATTTCAAGAAAGGATCCAGAAGTTTCATGATCGATCCGGACATGCGTAACGCCATTTATCAGTTGCATCTGAAGGGCATCCCTCTGCGGAAGATCAGCAGTCAGTTCAAAATCAGCCGCAACACGGTGCGCTCCATCATCGGGCAGCAAGGCCAGATGCCGCAAACGGTCCGCAAGGACAAGATCCACATTGACCCGGAACTGCTGGGGCGTCTCTATCGAGAGTGCCAGGGCTGGATCCAGCGGGTACACGAAAAGCTGGTCGAGGAAGAAGATATCCAGGTCAGCTATCCGACTTTAACGCGGTTGCTCCGCGAACTGGGCCTGGGCAAGTCGCGACCGGCGCGTTGCGATCGCGTGCCGGACGAGCCCGGTTTGGAAATGCAGCACGACACCACGGTGTATCAGGTCCCGCTGGCCGGCCAGCGGACCAAGATCATCACCAGCTTGTTGTACCTGCGTTACTCGAAGCGTCGATACTTGAAGTTCTACCGCGCTTTCAACCGCTTCGCGATGAAGTGTTTTCTGCACGAAGCGTTGATGCACTGGGGCTATTCGGCCCGGCAGTGCATCATCGACAACACCAACCTGGCGCGGCTCCGCGGCAGCGGCAGCCGGGCGGTGATCGTCCCCGAGATGGCCTCCTTCGCGGACCGCTACGGCTTCGAGTTCCGCTGCCACGAGATCCGCCACGCGAATCGCAAAGCCGGCAACGAACGAAGTTTCTGGACGGCCGAGACAAGCTTCCTTCCCGGACGCACTTTCGACAGCCTGGAGGACATGAACCGGCAGGCGCTGGAGTGGGCCACTGATCGCCTGGACCATCGCCCCGTCAGCAAAACCGGCTTGATTCCGGCCAAGGCCTTCGAGCACGAGCGGGCCTACCTGACCGAATTGCCACCGCACCTGATCGGGCCCTACATCGCGCACGAGCGGGGCACGGATCAGTACGGCTACGCGGCGTTCGCCGGCAACTACTACTGGGTGCCCGGCGGCAAGCGCGACGAAGTCAAGCTGCTCGAGTACGCGGACCGTTTGAAAATCTTTCAGCAGCGAACCTGTCTGGTCGAGTACGAGTTACCAGCCGACGGCGTCAAGAACGAGCGATTCAGTCCCGCGGGGCAACCGCCACCTCGGCACCTGCCCAAGCACCGCAAGCACGGTTCGATGCAGGAAGAGAAACGTCTCCGCGGCATGGGCCGGGGCGTTGAGGCCTATCTGGACTACGCCCTCCAGACGGCCGGCATTCAGCGTCACCGCTTCCTCCGCAAGCTGTTCGCTTTAAGCCGGCGCGTGACCGAGGCCATCTTCGCGCGAACCTTGCAGCGGGCTCTGCGTTATCGGGTCACGCACATCGAGACTCTGGAACGCATCGCCTGGTTCTGTATCAGCCAGGGAGACCAGCAGCTGCCCGAAGCCGACGTGGACGACAGCTTTCGTGAGCGGCCGGCTTACCAGGAGGGCTGCTTGACGGACGAGCCGGATCTGTCCATCTACGACGACCTGCTGCCGGATGATGACGAAGCGGACAACGACCGGGCGGGCCAACCAGGTAAGGAGCAAGATGATGGATGAAGAGCTGAAAAAGACCTTGAAGTATCTGCGGCTCTATGGGTTGCTGGCCCGCTGGGATGAGACGCTGACGGAAGTCAAGCGAAAGCGTTTTAGTGCCGAGCGGTTGCTGCGACACGTGTTCGAGGCGGAACGCCGCATCAAGAACGAGAGCGCCCGCAAGCTGCGCCGCAAACGAGCCCACATTCCGGAGCTGCTGGAGATCGAAACGTTCCCCTTCGCACGGCAACGGAAACTGGACCGCAAGCGGATCATGTCGCTGTACGACAGCTTCGACTACATGAGCAAGCAGCAGAACATGGTCTGGATGGGTCCGACCGGTTGCGGCAAGACGGGTCTGGCCACCAGCTTCCTGTTGCAGGCCATCGATCGCGGGCATCGAGGTTATTTTATTCCCTTCGCCAGCCTGGTCGCCGAACTCTATGCCTCGCTGGCCGACCATTCGGAGGAGAAGGTGATCAAAAAGTACCTGTCCTACGATTGCCTCTTGATCGACGAGGTGGGGTATGTGGAAGTCGAAGCGGCGCAGGTCGGCCTGTTCTTTACGCTGATGCAGAAACGCCACAAGAGCAAGACGACGCTGATCACCTCGAATCTGGGCTTTAGTGAATGGGGTTCGTTCCTCAGGAACAAGCACCTCACGGCCGCGCTCATCGATCGGCTGACCGAAACCAGTCACGTGATCAATATGAAGAACTGCGAGACACTCCGCGCCCAGCTGAACAAAGATTGATGAGGCTGTGACGAGTGAACTGGGACCGTGACCTCCGCCAGCGGGCCGCCGCGGTTCGGCAACTGTCGCTGGAAAACGTGCTCGCCGTCCGCGGCGCGACGCGAGACGAGCGCGACCGCTCGAAGTGGCACACCGAACAGGGGCCTCTTTCGGTAAACGGGGCCAAGTTCATCAACTGGCGGCGCGGCGTGGGCGGAGGCGGCGCGATCGACCTGGTTATGCACCTGGCCGCCATCGACTTCCGGGCCACGGTGACCTGGCTCGAAGAGAACTTCGCGGTGGGCTCGGTCGCTGTCGGAACGCGAACTGATTCGACCATTGACAAGCTCTGCCTACCCGTCTGCGACGATCGCAGCTTGGGGCGGGTACTGCAGTATCTGACTTGCCGCCGGCATCTTCCCGCTTCGCTGCTCGCGCCGCTGGTCGAATCCGGCAAGCTGTATGCGGACAGCCGTGGCAACGCCGTCTTTCTGTTGGTAGCCGGAAAAGCAAACCGGCCGGTGGGCGCGGAACTGCGGGGCAGCGGTCCGCGAGTCTGGCGCGGCATGGCGGTGGGCAGCCGCAAGGACTCAGGTTACTTCTGGATCGCCGCCCCAGCTTCTCGAAGCATCGTTCTCTGCGAGTCAGCCATCGATGCCATCAGCTGCCGCGCCATCGATCCCAATCGCATCTGTATCTCCACTTCCGGCGCGCGAGCCAATCCACGCTGGCTCAAGGGACTGATCGCTCGCGGCTACGAGATCCATTGCGGCTTCGACGCCGACGAACCCGGCGACAACGCGGCCACCCAGATGATCGCGCTCTACCCCACCGTCCAACGACTACGCCCGCCAGCCCACGACTGGAACGACGCTCTCGCAGAGCGACGATAAACTTCGTCGCCAGCATCGCCGACCTCGTGACGGCTTCGCCGCAACAAAGTCCGCAGCACAACCCACTGCTGTGAGCCAACGGCTCAATTTACCTGAGCCCAGCTGGGTCACTTTATCTGAGCGTTATAGTTTTCGGTCGCAAGATAGACTATAGCTTGATAATTGGACTTTGCGCTGGATCAGAAGATGACGAAAGACGCGTTTGATCCCTATTTCAAATGGCTGGGGATTCCACCCGAGCACCAGCCG
>NZ_JBARTQ010000369.1:0-8700 GCF_049645325.1 Pseudomonas sp.
GCTCCGGGCCGTCTACCCTTGGGCTAGTGAGAAAAGTCTGACTGGGTAGTCAGTCACGGCGCTTTACCGGGGCGGGCGTGGTGGGTAACGTCTGCGCATGCACTTCTATAAACAGCTCTATAACAAATCCTACAAGGAACCGCGTCATGAGTGAGTTGATTGCCTACCACCTCGAAGACGGTATCGCGACCCTGACCTTGAGCAACGGCAAGGTGAATGCCATTTCTCCGGCAGTGGTCGCTGAGTTTAATGCGGCGCTGGATCAGGCCGAGAAGGATCGGGCGGTGGTGATCATCACCGGGACGCCGGGGATTCTGTCGGGTGGTTATGATTTGAAGGTGATGACCGCCGGGCCTAAAGAGGCGATCGGCCTGGTGACTTCCGGCTCAACGCTGGCGCGGCGTTTGTTGTCGCATCCGTTCCCGGTGATTGTGGCGTGCCCTGGGCATGCGGTGGCCAAGGGTGCGTTCCTGTTGTTATCGGCAGACTACCGAATCGGCGTTGAAGGCCCGTTCAGCATTGGCCTGAATGAAGTGGCGATCGGCATGACCATGCACCACGCCGGTATCGAGTTGGCGCGGGACCGCCTGCGCAAGGTGGCGTTTCATCGTTCGGTAATCAACGCCGAGATGTTTGACCCGCAGGGCGCGCTGGGTGCCGGCTTCCTGGACAAGGTGGTCGCGCCGGAAGAACTGCACGCAGCGGCCCTGGAGGCGGCGCGCCAGTTGAAGAAGATCAATATGAGCGCCCACAAGCACACCAAGTTGAAGGTGCGTAAGGCGCTGCTGGAAGCCCTGGACGATGCGATCATCCAGGATCAAGGCCACAACCTGGGTTAATTCCTGACACCGCAGTGCAAGAGCCCGACCTTGAGTCGGGCTTTTTCTTACAAATAAATCCGAAACGTCCTTAACCGCTCTAGCCGGGCTTTGCTGGCACTTGTTGAAACATGTGCTTAAACATCGCCTATCTCCTACGTCTGTACCGGCAATTGCCGAATACAGTGCACAACCGTACACTGCGCGACCTTTTGTGCCGATGGGCCGTGTCGATGCTTTTTTTGTTACGTATGTTGTTGATGGGCCTGCATTTTATCGTCGCCGGTGTACTCGGCGTGCTGTTGGGCATTTGCCGGCCGTTCAACCCGGACAACAGTCGCCTGTGCGCGCGTCTTTATGCGCTGCCTGCGATGTGGCTGTTGCGGCTGAATGTGAAAACGGATGTCGACTCATTGCGCGACAAGCCCGGCACGTGCGTGATCATTGCCAACCACCAATCCAACTACGATCTGTTTGTGTTGGGCACCGTGGTGCCTTATCGCACGGTGTGCATCGCCAAGAAGAGCCTGAAATGGGTGCCGCTGTTCGGCCAGTTGTTCTGGCTGGCGGGCAATGTGCTGATCGACCGTGGCAATGCGCACAAGGCGCGCCGCGCAATGCTGACCACCACGCATACCTTGCAACACGAAGACACCTCGATCTGGGTATTTCCGGAGGGCACGCGCAACCTGGGCAAGGGCCTGTTGCCGTTCAAGAAAGGCGCGTTTCATATGGCGATTGCGGCCGGTGTGCCGATCGTGCAGGTGTGCGTGAGCAATTACGTCACGCATATGCACCTGAATCGCTGGGACAGCGGTGATGTGCTCATACGTTCGTTGCCGCCGATTCCTACCTCGGGGCTGACTGTGGATGACATCCCGGCGTTGATGCAGGCCTGTCAGACACAAATGGAAGAATGCATCGCAGAGATGGACCGTGAGCTGCAAACCGCCGTAACAATCGAACTCGCTTCCAGCTAAGCTGCCCAACACCTGTCCTCCTAACAAGAAGCGATCAGCACCATGGGTAGAGTTGTTGCGGCCGCCGTTTACAGCGCCGGAAAGAAAGTCACGGATATCACCCTCGATGAAGGCGCCGCCTGGGCCGCCAAACCCGACCACTTTGTGTGGATCGGCCTGGAAGAACCCAGTGCCCAGGAGCTGGCCAACCTGCAACGCCAGTTCAACCTGCACGAACTCGCCATCGAAGACGCCCTGGAAAAGCACAGCCGCCCCAAGCTGGAAACGTTCGGCGACGCGCTGTTTATCGTCACCTACTCACCGGTGCGCGAGAACGGCAAGCTGGAGTTTATCGAAACGCATATTTTCGCCGGCAACGGCTACATCATCACTGCGCGCAACGGTCATTCGGCGTCCTACGGCTTTGTGCGCCAGCGCTGTGAGGCGCGGCCGCTGTTGCTGGAGCATGGGGAAGATTTCGTACTCTATGCGCTGCTGGATTTCGTCACCGAGAATTACCAGCCGGTGAGCGAAGCCATCCACGCCGAGATCGATGAGCTGGAGCGCAACGTGTTGTGCAGCTCACTGAGCGAACGCGATATCCAGAACCTGCACGGCCTGCGCCGCGATGTGTTGCGGCTCAAGCGTTATGTGGCGCCGATGGTGGAGATCAGCCAGGAGCTGCAGAAGCTGAGCTTCCCGTTTATCGACAAGAACATGCGCCCGTATTTCCGCGATGTGCAGATTCACGTGACGCGGCAGATGGAAGACCTCACCACCCTGCGCGACATTGCCAGCCAGACCATCGAGATCGGTGTATTGCTGGAGGCGTCGCGCCAGAGCGTGGTGCAGCGCAAGTTCGCCGCGTGGGCGGCGATCCTTGCATTCCCCACGGCGGTGGCGGGGATTTACGGCATGAACTTCCAGAACATGCCCGAGCTGCAATGGCACTACGGCTACTTTGCGGTGCTCGGGTTTATTGCGCTGGGCTGCACCGGTTTGTGGGCCAGCTTCAAGCGTTCGGGCTGGCTTTAAGCGACAGCGTCCGGCTTGTGGGCCACGAAGCGCATCATCCATTCCGCCACGGTTGCACCGTGGTGGTCGCGCTCAAGGCTGGCGACGCCGTGGGTGTAGACCTTTTCTCCGAGGGTCGTCTGAAGAATCTCCAGCAGCTCGCGGGAATAGTCGTGGATAAATTCCGGGTGGCCCTGGAAGCACAGCACCTGGTCTTCGATGTGGTACGCCGCAAACGGGCAGAAATCGCTGGAGGCGATGACCGTGGCGTTGTCTGGCAAGGTGGTGACCTGGTCCTGATGACTGATCAGCAGGGTCAGTTCTTCCATCACCGGGCTCATCCACGGCGCCTTGGCGTTGAGTGTGTAGTCGTGAATGCCCATGCCCCAGCCTTTGCTGGCGCGCTCGGTTTTGCCGCCGAGCAGCAGCGCGAGTAACTGGTGGCCGAAGCACACACCCAGCAACTTGTCGCCGCGTGCGTAACGTTCAAGCAGGTAGGTCTTGAGGGTCTGGATCCATGGGTCGGTGCCGAAGGAATCGGCTTTGCTGCCGGTGATCAGGTAGGCGTCAAACACCTCGTCGTCCGACGGGTATTCACCTTGCACCACGTTATAGACGACAAATTCGGCGGCAATCGGCTGCTTTGAAAACAGGCGCTTGAACATCTGCCCGTACCCTTGGTACTGATCGATCAAACCTGGACGCAGGATATCGGTTTCCAGGATACAGACGCGTAGCGACATAAAAAATACCTGACACGGTGATGGGAATAATGCACACCCCAGAGCCTGCCTTGAAACAGCCCTGCAAAGCAAGTCCCGCCAGTTGACTACTTGTGGGAGCGGGCTTGCTCGCGAATGCGTTGTTTCAGCTTACACAGGCATCAACTGACGCACCGCATTCGCGAGCAAGCCCGTTCCCACATTTGGTCTGTGTCATTCTGGGAGTGGCGTTTCGGTCAGAATATTTCCCCCTGCGCAGCCTTTTGCAGCAACAACGCCGGCGGCGTGAACCGCTCGCCATATTGCTCGGCCAGGTAGCGTGCGCGGGCGATGAAGTCGTTCAACCCGTACTGGTTGATAAACTGCAGTGCGCCGCCACTCCACGCGGCAAAGCCAATGCCGAAGATCGAGCCGACGTTGGCGTCCGCCGTGGACATCAACACGCCCTCCTCCACGCAGCGCACGGTTTCGATGGCCTGGATAAACAGCAACCGGTCACGTACATCCTGCGGCGAAATCTGTTTGCCGGGCTGTTCAAAGCGGGTTTTCAGCTCAGGCCACAAGTGTTTCTGCGCGCCTGCGGGGTAGTCGTAAAAACCACCGCCCGCGGCCTTGCCTGCGCGCTTGTACTCGTTCACCAACAGGTCGATCACCACGGTTGCCGGGTGCGTCGGCACCCCTTTGCCCTCGGACTGCAGATCTTTCGCCGTTTGCTGTCGGATATGGCTCATCAAGCTGAGTGACACTTCATCCGACACCGCCAACGGCCCCACCGGCATGCCGGCCTTGCGCGCTTCGGTCTCGATCATCGGCGCGGCCACGCCTTCGCCGAGCATGGCGATGCCTTCGTTGGTAAACGTGCCGAACACCCGCGAGGTGAAGAAGCCGCGGCTGTCGTTGACCACGATCGGAGTTTTCTTGATTTGCAGGACGAAATCGAAACCTCGGGCGAGGGTTTCGTCGCTGGTCTTCTTGCCCTTGATGATTTCCACCAACGGCATTTTGTCGACCGGGCTGAAGAAATGCAGGCCGATGAATGTGGCGGGGTCAGGCACCGCAGTCGCCAGGCCGCTGATGGGCAAGGTTGAAGTGTTGGACGCGATCACCGCCTCGGCGCCGACGACACTTTGCGCTGCCGCCGTCACCTTTGCTTTGAGCTCACGGTCTTCGTAGACCGCTTCGATGATCAGGTCGCAGCCCGCGAGGTCGGCGTCGGAGGCCGTAGGATGAATCCGCGCGAGGATACTTTCGCGCTGCTCGGCGGACAATTGCCCACGGCTGACCTTCTTGTCCAGCAGCGCGGCCGAATGCGCCTTGCCCTTCTCGGCGGCGGCCGGGTTGATGTCCTTGAGCACCACGTCGACGCCGGCACTGGCGCTGACGTACGCGATGCCCGCGCCCATCATCCCGGCACCGAGCACACCCACCTTGCGTGTGACATATGGTGCAAAACCTTGAGGCCGCGAACTGCCCGCATTGATTTCATTGAGCTGAAACCAGAAGGTGCCGATCATGTTTTTCGCCACTTGGCCGGTGACCAGTTCGGTGAAGTAGCGCGTTTCGATCAGGTGTGCGGTGTCGAAATCCACCTGGGCGCCTTCTACCGCAGCACAGAGGATTTTCTCCGGCGCAGGGAAGCAGCCATTGGTTTTACTGCGCAAAATCGACGGTGCGATGGCAAGCATCTGCGCAACTTTCGGGTGTGAAGGCGTGCCGCCAGGGATCTGATACGCCTTGTTGTCCCACGGTTGTTTCGCCTCCGGGTTGGCCAGAATCCAGGCGCGGGACTTGGCCAGCAATTCGTCGCGATCCGCCGCCAGTTCATTGATCAAGCCGGCTTGCAGCGCCTGCTGCGGCCGAACTTTTTTGCCTTCCAGCAAATACGGCAAAGCCTTCTCCAGCCCCAGCATGCGCACCATGCGCACCACCCCGCCGCCGCCCGGCAACAAGCCCAGGGTGACTTCCGGCAGGCCCAGTTGGGTCGATGGGTTGTCCAGTGCGATGCGGTAATGGCACGCCAGGCAAATCTCCCAGCCGCCGCCCAATGCTGCGCCATTGATTGCAGCGACCACCGGCTTGCCGAGGGTTTCCAGGCGGCGCAGTTGCGCTTTCAACACCCGCACGCCGTCTTGGAAATCCTTGGCGTGGGCCTTGTCGACCTTGATCAACTCATTGAGGTCGCCGCCGGCGAAAAAGGTTTTCTTGGCTGACGTGATCACCACACCGGCGATGCCGTCCTTTTCCGTTTCCAGGCGCGTGACGATGGCCGCCATGGCCTCGCGGTACACGCCGTTCATGGTGTTGGCGCTCTGGCCGGGCATGTCGAGGGTCAGCACCACGATCTGGTCCTGGCCTTTTTCGTAACGAATGGCTTCGGTCATGACAAATTCCTTGGGCTCAGAGGCGTTCGATAATGGTGGCGATGCCCATGCCACCGCCGACACACAGGGTGGCCAGGCCGTAGCGCTGCTGGCGCACTTCAAGCTCGTCGAGCAGCGTGCCGAGGATTGCGCAGCCCGTGGCACCCAATGGGTGGCCCATGGCGATCGAGCCGCCGTTGACGTTGACCCGCGTGGCGTCGATGCGCATGTCCTTGATGAACTTGAGCACGACCGACGCAAACGCTTCGTTGACTTCGAACAGGTCGATGTCTTCCACCCGCAAACCGGCTTTGGCAAGGGCTTTTCGGGTGGCCGGCGCGGGGCCGGTGAGCATGATGGTCGGGTCAGTGCTGGTCACCGCCGTGGCGACGATGCGCGCTCGCGGCTGCAGGCCCAGCTCGCGGCCCTTGGCCTCGGAGCCGATCAACATCAGCGCGGCGCCGTCGACGATGCCGGAACTGTTGCCCGGTGTGTGCACATGGTTGATGCGCTCCACATGGCTGTAGACGCGCAAGGCGGTGGCGTCGAAGCCCAGCTGGCCCATCATCTCGAAGCTCGGCTTGAGTTTGCCCAGGCCTTCAAGGGTGGAGTCGCCACGAATAAACTCGTCCTGGTCCAACAGCACGATGCCGTTCTGGTCCTGCACCGCAATCAGCGACTTGTTGAAGGAACCGTCTGCACGCGCCCTGGCCGCTTTCTGCTGGGACTGTAGGGCGAAGGTGTCGACGTCGTGGCGCGTGAAGCCTTCCAGGGTAGCAATCAAGTCCGCGCCGATGCCCTGAGGCGTGAAGTGGCTGTGCAGGTTGGTCTGCGGGTCGAGCACCCAGGCGCCGCCGTCGCTGCCCATGGGCACGCGGGACATGGACTCGACGCCGCCGACCACCACCAGGTCTTCAAAGCCGGAGCGCACCTTCATCGCGCCGAGGTTCACCGCTTCCAGGCCCGAGGCGCAGAAGCGGTTGATTTGCACGCCTGCCACGCTGATGTCCCAGTCCGCCACCAGCGCGGCGGTTTTGGCGATGTCGGCGCCCTGGTCGCCCACCGGGGTGACGCAGCCGAGGACGATGTCATCTACCTGGTGCGTGTCGAGGTCACTGCGCTGTGCCAGCGCGGTGAGCAAGCCCGCCACCAGGTTTACCGGCTTGACGCTGTGCAGGGCGCCGTCGGCCTTGCCTTTGCCCCGGGGCGTGCGTATCGCATCAAAGATCAAAGCTTGGGTCATGACATCCTCGAACCGCTGTGCGTGTGTGCCCCTACCTTAGGCCCGATTGACACGGTTTCAATGACGGATGCGCTCATTGCTTTTGACCCCCACGCTCGGACGAACGGTAGGTCGCTACGCGAATCGATTGATTAATCGTTTTAGCTGTCTAGCCAAGGCATTGGCGCCAAGATGGCGATAGGCCTCATATCTTTTTAAGTAGAAATTCTGATTAGCTGATATGAAATGGATCTAAGCCGCGCAGAACGAGGGCTCTAAGGTTCAATCAGTAAGAAGTTGCTGCCGGGTTTTGCTGGAGCAGCTGTAAGAAAAGTGCAACGTCACATCGCGATACTGAAAACAGACCGGCACGCATTTGACGCTCAGGAATAACAACAAAAGGCAGTCAGCCATGTTTAAACATTCGAAAGTACGTCAGGCGGGACTCATTCTTTTCGCCACCACCTTGATTCTGATCTTGCCCAATTTAACCAAGGTTATTGGGTGACCACTTGACTCTCACATTCGGTGCACACACAGCACCAGGACTGCAGCTTTTGGCAGCACCTGCCGGGACATTGCGTATAGCGGTCCTGTTGCAGGGGCTGTCTTTTTGCGTGCCGATTTCCGGTATCGTGGGCACCACCGCCACTTCGAACCGGGCTCCCTCTTGAAATCCATCTTCGCCTTTCTCGCCTTGCTGTCAGCGCTCCCTGCAACCGCTGCGCAATTGACCATTGAATTGGACCACACCAGCAAGACCTGGCAGACCGCCGAGCTGCTCGCGCGCCCGGATACGCAGACGGTGCAGGTCGTGGATGACGTTTCCTACAAGCGCACCATGACTTATCGGGCAGTGCCGTTGGCCTCTCTGCTGCCCGGTTTGAAGCCTGAGAACCATCTGCAAGCCGTCGCGCTTGATGGTTTTGCCGCAGAACTCAGCGCTGCGCCTTTGTTGCAAACACACGGCGCCCGCGCGTGGCTGGCGGTGGAAGACCCCGCCCACCCGTGGCCTGCGCTGGCGGATGGCAAGCCGAGTGCGGGGCCGTTTTATCTGGTGTGGACTGATCCGCAAGCCGGCAACATCAGCCCTGAGCAGTGGCCGTTCCAGATCTCCGGGATCAAGCAGTTGAAGACCGTGGCCGAGCGTTTTCCGGCGCTGTTGCCCGACCCCAAGCTGGCGGCGAACGATCCGGTGAACCAGGGGTTTGCGTTGTTCCAGAAGAACTGCCTGGCCTGCCACCGCCTCAATGGTGCCGGGGATGCCCAGGTGGGGCCGGATTTGAATGTGCCTTATAACCCGACTGAATATTTCAGCGGGGATTTCCTCAAGCGTTATATCCGCGACCCGCAGAGCTTGCGGCATTGGCCACAGGCGAAGATGCCGGCGTTTGCTGCCAGTGTGTTGCCCGAGGGCGAGCTGGATTTGTTGGTGGGGTATTTGAAGCATATGACGGGGCGTAAGCAGCCGCTCTGAGTGTGGCGAGGGTTTTGAAAACACCACCGTTCGGTGTGGTAGTCGCTGAAGCCTTGGTCGGCTTTGGTTTGCTGGGTGAATATCCGTTTTTTGGGTGATGGCCTCTATGGGTTCCGCTCTTACAGCGG
>NZ_JBARTQ010000370.1:0-7612 GCF_049645325.1 Pseudomonas sp.
CTGCACGCCCTGCTCAATCGTCACCCGGTCAAGCTGCTGGTTGAAAACGACCAGACCCTGCACGGCGGGCGTATCGAACCGATGCAACGTTTCTTCACCGAGGTTGAGCGTCTTGGCCTGCCGGTGAAGATGACCTTCGACATCGGCAACTGGCAGTGGCAGGACCAATCCGCCCTCACCGCCGCCCGCCTGCTGGGCCGGCATGTGGATTACCTGCACTGCAAGGCGGTGGCCCGGCGCGCGGATGGCAAGCTGGTCGCCCTGCCGCCTGGCGCCACCGACCTGCATCTGTGGGAACAACTGCTCAAACATATGACTCAAGGTATTACCAGGGCCGTGGAATTCCCGTTGCAGGGTGATGACCTGATCGACGTCACCGCGCAACAGGTTGCCGCCCTCGCCCTCCTTGGCCAGCCCCGTGCGGAGAATGCACATGTCTGAGATCGATATCCTCTCGTTTGGTGAAACCATGGCGATGTTTGTCGCCGAGCAGACCGGTGACCTGGCCCAGGTGGCGCAGTTTTACAAGCGCATCGCAGGGGCCGACAGCAATGTCGCCATCGGCCTGTCGCGCCTGGGGTTCAACGTCGCCTGGCTGAGCCGGGTGGGCAATGACTCGCTCGGGCGCTTTGTGGTCGATACGCTGAAGCGCGAAGGCCTGGACTGCCGCCATGTCGCGGTCGACCCTCTGCACCCAACCGGCTTCCAGTTCAAGTCTCGCGAAGAAGCCGGCGCAGACCCCCAAGTTGAGTACTTCCGTAAGGGCTCGGCGGCCAGCCATTTGTCCATCGCCGCCATCAGCCCCGCGTTGCTGCAAGCGCGCCACCTGCACGCCACCGGCATTCCGCCGGCGTTGTCCGAGGCCACGCGCGAGCTGTCCATTGAACTGATGACGCAAATGCGCAAGGCCGGGCGCAGCATTTCTTTCGACCCGAACCTGCGCCCGGCCCTGTGGGCCAGTCAGCAACAGATGGTCCGCGACATCAACGCCCTCGCGGCGCGTGCCGATTGGGTCTTGCCGGGGTTGAGCGAAGGTCGCCTGCTCACCGGTTTTGATGACCCTGCCGACATCGCCGCGTTCTACCTCGACCAGGGCGCCGAAGCCGTGGCGATCAAGCTCGGGCCTGACGGCGCCTATTACCGCACCCAGCTGGACCAGGGCTTTGTCGCCGCAGTGCCGGTGGAGACCGTGGTGGACACGGTCGGCGCCGGCGATGGTTTTGCGGTCGGCATGATCAGTGCCCTGCTGGAAAACTTGAGTTTCCCCGAAGCCGTGCAGCGCGGTAACTGGATCGGCAGCCGCGCCGTGCAGAGCCGTGGCGACATGGAAGGCCTGCCGAGCCGCGCGGAGTTACCCACCCGATCCGTTGCCTGACCCACTACTACCTGTTGCCACAACTACAACAAGCTCAGGAGCAACCCCATGGAAACGCTGAAACTCGCCACCCGCCGTTGGTGGTACATCATGCCCATCGTGTTTATCACCTACAGCCTGGCCTATCTGGACCGCGCCAACTACGGCTTCGCCGCCGCCTCCGGGATGGCCGAAGACCTGATGATCACCCCCGGCATGTCGTCGTTGCTGGGCGCACTGTTTTTCCTCGGCTACTTCTTCTTCCAGGTGCCGGGGGCGATTTACGCGCAAAAGCGCAGCGTCAAGAGGCTGATTTTCGTCAGCCTGATCCTCTGGGGCGGGCTGGCCACGCTGACCGGCGTGGTGTCCAACGCCTACATGCTGATCGCCATTCGTTTCATGCTCGGCGTGGTCGAGGCCGCAGTGATGCCGGCGATGCTGGTGTACCTGTGCCATTGGTTCACGCGTGCCGAACGCTCGCGCGCCAACACCTTCCTGATCCTCGGCAACCCGGTGACCATGCTGTGGATGTCGGTGGTGTCGGGCTACCTGGTGCAGCATTTCAGCTGGCGCTGGATGTTTATCATCGAAGGCGTGCCGGCGGTGATCTGGGCGTTTATCTGGTGGAAGCTGGCCGATGAGAAACCTGCCGACGCCAAGTGGCTGAGCGCCACTGAAAAACGTGACCTCGAAAGCGCCCTGGCCGCCGAACAAGTCGGGATCAAGGCGGTGAAGAACTACGCCGAGGCCTTTCGTTCGCCCAAGGTCATCATCCTGGCGCTGCAGTTCTTCTGCTGGAGCATCGGCGTGTATGGCTTCGTGCTGTGGCTGCCGTCGATCCTCAAGAAGGGCTTGCAGATGGACATGGTCGAAGCCGGCTGGTTGTCGGCGCTGCCTTACCTGGCGGCGGTGATCGGCATGCTGGTGGTGTCCTGGGGCTCCGACAAGCTGCAAAAACGTAAACGTTTTGTGTGGCCGCCGCTGTTGATTGCCTCCATTGCCTTCTATGCCTCCTACGCATTGGGGGCTGAACATTTCTGGTGGTCATACACCCTGCTGGTGATCGCGGGTGCCTGCATGTATGCGCCGTACGGACCGTTTTTTGCGATCGTGCCGGAGATCCTGCCGGCCAACGTCGCCGGCGGGGCCATGGCGCTGATCAACAGCATGGGCGCCCTCGGTTCGTTCGGCGGTTCGTACCTGGTGGGTTACCTCAATAGCAGCACCGGCTCGCCCGGCGCCTCGTACTTGTTGATGAGCGGTGCGCTGATGCTGGCCGTGGTGCTGACGATTTTCCTCAAGCCCGGCGCCAGCGATCGCGTGCGGGAAACCACCTTGGCGTTGAAGGTAAAAACCTCATGAAAAAGTCTGTTGTCCTGTACAAAAAACTCTCCGCGCCGTTGATGGCCCGCCTGCATGAGCAGGCCGAGGTCACCCTGATCGAAGCGCTGGACGCGACCGGACTGGCCACGCTGCGTGACGCCCTGCCCGGTGCCCACGGCCTGCTGGGCGCCAGCCTGCGCCTGGATGCCAAGCTGCTTGACCTGGCGCCCAACCTCGAAGCCGTGGCCAGCGTTTCGGTGGGGGTCGACAACTACGACATCGACTACCTGACCGCGCGCGGCATTTTGCTCAGTAACACCCCGGACGTGCTCACCGAAACCACCGCCGACACCGGCTTCGCCCTGATTCTGGCCACCGCCCGGCGTGTGGTGGAGTTGGCCGATATGGTACGTGCCGGGCAGTGGAGCAAAAACATCGGCCCGGCGCATTTCGGCACCGACGTGCACGGTAAAACCCTGGGCATCATCGGCATGGGCCGCATCGGTGAGGCCTTGGCCCAGCGTGGGCATTTTGGGTTTGGCATGCCGGTGATCTACCACAGCCACTCGCCCAAGCCTGCCGTGGAAGAGCGCTTCGGCGCGCAGTACCGCAGCCTGGTGGGTTTGCTCAAGGAAGCCGACTTTGTCTGCCTGACACTGCCACTGACCGCTGAAACCGAGAAACTGATTGGCGCTGAAGAGTTCGCGCTGATGGGGCCGGAGACGATCTTCATCAACATCTCGCGGGGCAAGGTGGTGGACGAAGCGGCATTGGTCGAGGCCTTGCAGCAACGCACCATTCGGGCGGCGGGGCTGGATGTGTTCGAGCGCGAACCGTTGGGTCATGACTCGCCGTTGTTACGCTTGAACAACGTGGTGGCCACCCCGCATATCGGCTCGGCCACCCATGAGACGCGCGAAGCGATGGCCACGTGCGCGGTGGATAATCTGTTGCAGGCGTTGGCCGGTGAAAAACCGAAGAACCTGGTGAACCCAGCCGCCTGGAAGCACTGACACCCCCTGAAACCAATGTGGGAGCTGGCTTGCCAGCTCCCACATTTTTTTACCGCGTTTCAGATCAGATGACGAACCTGGCCACCATCCCGTTCAAGTCCACCGCCAGGCGCGACAGTTCATGGCTGGCTGCGCTGGTCTGGTTGGCACCCGCCGCCGACTGGGTCGCCAAGTCGCGGATGTTCACCAGGTTGCGGTCCACTTCACGGGAGACCTGCGCCTGTTCTTCGGACGCACTGGCGATCACCAGGTTACGTTCGTTGATCAGGCTGATCGACTGGGTGATCTGCTCCAGCGCCACGCCTGCCGCACGCGCCATTTCCAGGGTGTTTTGCGTGCGCTGATTGCTCTGCTGCATCGACTGCACCGCTTCACCGGTGCCGTTCTGAATGCCGGCGACCATTTTCTCGATCTCCTGGGTCGACTGCGCCGTGCGATGGGCCAACGCCCGCACTTCGTCAGCCACCACCGCAAAGCCACGCCCGGCTTCACCGGCGCGCGCCGCTTCGATCGCGGCGTTGAGCGCCAGCAGGTTGGTCTGCTCGGCAATCGCGCGGATCACGTCGAGCACTTTGCCGATGTCACGGCCCTGGGAAGCCAGGCCTTCAATCAGCACCGACGTGTTCTGCACGTCCTGGGTCATGGTCTGGATCGCGCCGACAGTTTCGACCACACGGTCGCGGCCTTCGCGCGCCGCCTGGTTGGACTGGCTGGAGGCTTCGGAGGTGGACACCGCATTGCGCGCCACTTCTTCCACCGCTGCCGTCATCTCGTTGACCGCCGTGGCGGCCTGATCAATTTCGTTGTTCTGCTGCTGCAAGCCTTTAGAGGCTTCTTCAGTGACCGCGCTCAACTCTTCGGCGGCAGAGGCCAACTGCGTGGCCGAGCCGGCAATGTGCTGGATAGTCTGGCGCAGGTTGGCTTGCATCGCGGCCAAGGCACCGATCAAACGCGCGGGCTCGTCCTTGCCGTCATCTTCGATGAGTTTGCTGAGGTTGCCACCGGCGATGGACTCCGCCACTTCCACGGCTTTGCGCAGCGGCGTGACGATGCTGCGGGTCAGCAACCAGGCGAGCAGTACCGTCATCAATGCGGCTACCACCGCCACGATGATGATTCCGGTAACGCCCTGCTGATAGCTGCTCTCGGCATCACCCCCGGCCCGGTCGGCGTCGGCGCTGTTGATCGCGATCAGTTTGTTCAACTGTTCGCCCATCAAGTCGGTACCGTCCTTGATACGCGTGTTGATGAGGGTGCGCATTTCCTCGACTTTGTTCTGCTGCGACAGCGACATCATTTCCGCCTGGGCGGAGAAATAGCTGTCGAGGGTGGCGGCGAAGGTCTTGTACAAGGCCGCTTCTTCTGCACCCGCCGGCATCACCGCGTAGGCGTTCTGGGCTTGCTTGACCTTGTCCACCAATACGTTCACTCGGGTCTTGGCTTCATCGAGGGCGGCCGGTTCGCGGTTGATCAAAATGCGGAACGAGAGAATGCGCAGGCGCAAAACGTTTTCGGTCATGTTGCCGAGGAATTTCACACTGGGTAACTGGTTGGCCCCCATGTCCAGTGAGGCCTGGCGGATTTGAGCCATGCGGTTGACCGCAAACACGCCCAGGATGACGACAAGCAACGCAATGAACGCAAAACCGAGAAAAGCGCGAGGGGCAATATTCAGATTACGAAGGGACATAGGGGTGCTCTCGAAGAAGTAGTGTTGGCGAGCATCCGTGCCGCGACACGGTCCGTCAGCGTCAACGCGCTGTTCGGACAGTTGGGCACCACTGTTCTAATGGGTATGTGGGCCTGTTCAGGCTATCGGCAGGCGGGGGATTTTAATGCGGATGTTTCGAAATATTTTTACACACTTCTGACGACCGGCACTTTCTGGCATCCTGCGCCTCCATTTTCTGACCCGAGCCCATATTTTGTCTGACGCTCAAGCTCCCCGCCCCCGCTATAAATCCGACCTGATCTATGGCCTTGAAGACCGCCCGCATTTCACCGCGGCTATCTTTGCCGCGCTGCAACACGTGCTGGCCAGTTTCGTCGGCATCATCACCCCCACCTTGATCGTCGGTGGCGTGCTCGGCCTTGAAAGCGAAGTGCCGTACCTGGTGAGCATGGCCCTGTTTGTGTCGGGGCTGGGCACCTTTGTGCAGGCGCGCACATTCGGGCCGATTGGTTCCGGGCTTTTGTGCCTGCAGGGCACCAGTTTTTCGTTTATCAGCGTGATCCTCAGCGCCGGGTTCATGGTCAAGGCCCGAGGTGGCGGCACCGACGAGATTCTCTCAACGATCTTTGGCATCTGCTTTTTCGCAGCGTTTATCGAAGTGGCGCTCAGCCAGTTCATCGGCAAACTGCGCAAGCTGATTACCCCGGTGGTCACGGGCACCATCATCACCTTGATGGGCCTGTCGCTGATCAAGGTGGCGGTCACCGACATGGCCGGCGGCTTCGGTTCCAGCGACCTCGGCGCCGCGAGCAACATGGGCCTGGCCGCGCTGGTGCTGCTGACCATCGTGGTCCTCAACCGCTTCAGTAACCCGTTCCTGCGTTTGGGCTCGATCGTGATCGGCCTGACCCTGGGTTTTGTCGTCGCCTGGCTGATGGGCCGTGTGGATTTGGCCGCCCTGCCCCAGGTGCCGCTGATCAGCGTGCCGGTGCCGTTCAAATACGGTTTCTCCTTCGACTGGGTGGCGTTTATCCCGGTGGCGGTGATTTTCCTGATTTCGCCGCTGGAAGCCGCCGGTGACCTGACCGCCAATTCGATGATTTCCCAGCAGCCGGTCAAAGGCCCGCTGTACATCAAGCGCATCAAATCGGGCCTGCTGGCCGACGGCCTCAACTCGGCCATGGCCGCCACCTTCAACAGCCTGCCGATGGTGACCTTTGCGCAGAACAACGGCGTGATCCAGCTGACCGGCGTGGCCAGCCGCTACGTGGCGTACTTTATTGCCGGCCTGTTGGTGCTGCTGGGACTGTTCCCGATGATCGGCGCGGTGCTGCAACTGATGCCCAAGCCGGTACTGGGCGGCGCCACCCTGATCATGTTCGGCACCGTGGCGGTGGCGGGCATCAAGATCCTCGCCGAGGCCGGGCTGCATCGGCGCAACGTGCTGATCGTGGCGATCTCCCTGGGCATGGGCCTGGGCGTCGCCGCCGTGCCGGAAGTGCTGCGCGACCTGCCCAAGGCGCTGCATAACATCTTTGAGTCGCCGATCACGGTGGGCGCATTTTGTGCGATCTTGCTGAACATTTTCCTGCCGGAAGAGTTCATAGAGCTGGAAGAAGATGAATTTGATCCGGAGTCCTCTACCCTCAAAGTAATGCAGGACCCGGACGTCACGAAATAGGAGCACTTTTGAATGCGCAAGCTCATGGTTCTACCGTTACTGCTGCTGACCTTGAGCGCCTGCGCGCTGTTCCCCAACCGCGACCCGGTCAACGTCAACGTGGTGGGCATCGAGCCGCTGCAAAGCCAGGACCTTGAAGTGCGTTTTGCCGTGAAGCTGCGGGTGCAGAACCCCAATGAAACGGCGATCGGCTACAGCGGCGTGGCGCTGGACCTGGAGGTCAATGGCCGGCCGCTGGCGTCTGGGGTGAGTGATCAGGCCGGGGCCATTCCTCGGTTTTCCGAGACGGTGCTGACGGTGCCGGTCAGTGTGTCGGCCTTTTCTGTGTTGCGGCAGACGTTGGGGTTGAGTCAGACCCAGAGCTTGAACAACTTGCCCTATACGTTGCGCGGTAAGTTGGCGGGCGGGTTGTTTGGCACCCTGCGGTTTGTGGACAGTGGGACGTTGGACTTGCCGAATACGGCGGCTTGGTGAGGCTGGTGATGGCTGGGAGACTGAGGGTATATCCGTTATTTGGTGATGACTTATATGGGTTCCGCTCTTACAGCGGGTCACTTTCGAAAAGCGCG
>NZ_JBARTQ010000371.1:0-3177 GCF_049645325.1 Pseudomonas sp.
GTTCAGCTGTTTGCGCGAACGCAGCGGGGTGCCGATGTCCACCACGATGGCAATGTCGACGCCCATCTCCCGCGCCACATCCAGCGGGATGTTGTCGGTCATGCCGCCGTCCACCAGCAGCCTGCCGTCAATCTCCACCGGGGCGAACACCGCCGGGATCGACATGCTGGCGCGAATCACCTGGGGCAGGTGGCCTTTGTTGAATACCACCTTTTCGCCGGTGGTGATGTCGGTGGCCACGGCGCGAAAGGGGATCGGCAGCTTGTCGAAGTTACGCGTGTTGCTGCTGTGGGCGAACATGCTCTCCAGCAGCAGCGCCAGGTTCTGGCCCTGGATGACGCCCAGCGGCAAGCCGAGGCTGCCATCGTCGCGGAAGCTGAGTTTCTGCTTGACCAGGAAATCCCGGTCATCCTGCTTGCGCCTGAACGGCACGTCTTCGCGTGGAGGGGCGTCGGACAGCGCTTGCTGCCAGTCGATATTCAGCGCGAGCTTTTCCAGTTCATCGATCTTGTAGCCCGACGCATACAGCCCGCCAATCACCGCGCCCATGCTGGTGCCGGCAATCGCATCGATCTGGATGCCTTGCTCTTCCAGGGCCTTGAGCACGCCAATATGGGCCAGGCCGCGGGCGGCGCCACCGGACAGCACCAGGCCGATTTTTGGGCGTGGTGCTTCAACGGCGTCGGCAAGGAGGGGGATCAAGCACAGGAACAGGCAGGACAGCAGGCGGCGCATCATGAATCTCAGGGCTGGGCGATAAAGGCCGTATTATAGCCACTCGACCCACCGAGCCCGTTACGCCAGGAACCTCTCAAATTATGTCTGCAAGCAAACCCGAGATCGTCATCACCTATTGCACTCAGTGCCAGTGGCTGCTGCGCGCGGCGTGGTTGGCCCAGGAGTTGTTGTCGACCTTCAGCGACGACCTGGCCCGCGTGGCGCTTGAGCCGGCCACCGGCGGTGCGTTTCGCATCACCTGCGACGGTGTGCAGATCTGGGAGCGCAAGGCGGATGGCGGCTTCCCCGAGGCCAAGGTGCTCAAGCAGCGCGTGCGCGACCAGATCGACCCGCAACGTGACTTGGGGCACAACGACCGCACAGCCTGAGGATCAGGCGGCTGCCGCCGGTTGCTTGGCCTGGCTGGCGCTGCCCATCAAGCCGGACAGCACGATGGCGACGATGATTAAGGCGCCACCGAGCAGCATGCGCACGGTTGGGGTTTCAGCAAACAGCAGCCAGGCCACGGTGATGCCGTAGAGCGGTTCCATGGCGAACACCACCGACGCGGTGCGCGCCTTGATCACCGCGAGGCTGGCGACAAACAGGCTGTGGGCCAGGCCGGTGCAGAACACGCCGAGCAAGCCGATCCATAACCAGTCAATCGCGCGCACATCCGCCAACCCCGGCGCAGCCACGGGCAGCAGGCAGGCGGCGACCACCACGTTCTGGCACAGCGCCGCTTGCACCGCCGGAATCCGCCCGGCGCTGGCGCGGTTGTTCAATGACAACAACGAGAACAACAGCCCCGAGGCGATGCCCCACAGCAGCCCGCCCGTGGCGGCGCTCGCAAGGTTGAAGTCCGGGGTCACCAGCACCAGGCCCACGGTGACCAGCGCTACCAGCAGCACTTCATTGGCGCGAATGCGCTCGCGGAAGATCAACCCTTCAAGGATCACGGTAAAGGCCGGGAAGGCGGTAAACCCGAGGGTGGCGACGGCGACGCCGGCGACTTTCACCGCGATGAAAAACGTCACCCAATGCGCGGCCAAGAGTACGCCGCTGATCAACAGCCTGCGCCAGTCGCGCATTTCGAGTTTTTTCCACGGGGCATTGCTGGCAAATCGCGTGAACACCGCCAGCGCCACCACGGCGAACGCCGCGCGGCCAAACACGATGATGGCCGGCGAGGCGGCCGCCAGTTTGCCGAACACGCCGGTAAGGCCAAACATCAATGCGCCTATATGCAGGGCGCCGAGGGCTGAACGGGGAGTCATTGCGATCCTTGAACCAACGGGGTGACAGAATCGCAGTCTAGAGGGTTGCGGGGGCAGGCGTCTGTCGTCCGGCTCGCGTTTTTTATCGCAGGACTCTTCCTACATTGCGCGTCGCAGCGCACCAGGTGAGGCGCCAAACTCGCGCAGCATCGCGGCGGCAAACGCACTTTGCGAGCTGTAGCCGACGCGGTCGGCAATCTCGCCGATGGGCAAGGGTGTCTCTCGCAGCAGCTTCAAGGCCATGTTCAGGCGATGCCTGCGCAGGTAGTCCATCGGCGTCTGCCCGCATTCGGTCATAAAACGCGCGTGCAGGCGGGCCACGGAAAGGTCGGCAATGCGCGCAAGGTCGGCCACCTGCAGCGGATGCGCAGCGTGGCGCTCGATATGCGCATTGAACGCCGCATACGGCAGGCGCCGCCCCGGTAGCGGTTGGGCCAGTGGGTGATTGAGGCTGGCGAGCAGCAGCACCGCGCCTTGCTGGACGATCAACGGATCATCCACCGGGCTGTGCGCCAACCATTGCACCAGTTGGCTTTGCCGGGAATCCAGGCTCAGGCGCGCGGGCTGATCGAGCAGGCGCCGGCTGGCATCGGCATGTTCGCCCAGCGATTGCAGCACCCAGTGTTCCGTGGGCACATCCAGCACCAGGCACCGGCTGCCATCGCGGCTGCCGCAGGTGTGGTGGGCGGAGAAGGGCAATACCATCACGCTGCTTTCGTGCACCTGGCTGCCACGGCCATCGACTTCCAGGTCCAGGTGCCCGGACAGACCGAACACCAACTGCGCATGGTCATGGCTGTGGGCGAGGGGCGCTTCGATGTAGTGGCGTAGCGTGAGGGTCGGGCTCATCGCGGTCTCCTGGGCAGCAAGCCGCCAGTCTACAACGCTTCGCGGCCGTTGAGCGCTGTCATCAGACTGACGCACCGTTGTCATGGGCTATTAATCGCCGGGGCGCAAGCTCGCGAAAACACCGTCGAGGGATGCCCATGACCCGTGCCGAGTTCGCCAAGCCCAGCCGTAAACAACGTGTTCGTACCCTGTGGATTTCCGACGTGCATTTGGGCACGCGCGATTGCCAGGCCGAGCACCTTTCGCAGTTCCTCAAGGGCTACCACGCCGACAAGGTTTACCTGGTGGGGGACATCATCGACGGCTGGAAACTGCGCGGCGGCATGTATTGGCC
>NZ_JBARTQ010000372.1:0-8498 GCF_049645325.1 Pseudomonas sp.
CCGCTGTAAGAGCGGAACCAATCCAAGCCATCACCCAAATAACGGATATACACCCAAAACCCTCAACGAAAAAACTCCCCAGGCGTCGCATCAAACTGCTGCCGAAACGCATTGATAAACGCCGAAGTCGACTCATACCCACACCCCAGCGCCACATCCGTCACCCGCTCGCCTTGCTCCAGCGCAGGCAAGGCACTCAACAGCCGTAACCGCTGGCGCCAAGCGCGAAACGTCAGCCCGGTATCACTCAAAAACAACCGGCTGAGCGTCTTCTCACTCACCCCCAGCTTCCCACTCCACTGCCCCAGCGTGGTCTGCTGCTCCGGGTGCAGGTTCAGGCTGCGGTAGATCTGCCGCAACCGCACGTCATGCGGCAAAGGCAGCATCAAATCCACCTGCGGCGCGGCGGCAAGCTGGTCCAGCACCACCTGGGCCAGACGCCCGTCCGGCCCATCCTCGGCATACTCCACCGGCAGTTCGCTGAAGCTGCGGATCAACTCGCGCAACAAACTGCTCACCTCCAGCACCTGGCAACGCTCGGTCGCCCAGGCAGTGACGCTGCAATCCAGATACAGGCTGCGCATCTCCGTGTGTGGCGAGCTGAACACCCGGTGCGGTACGCCCGCCGGGATCCATACCGCACGCTGGGGCGGGGCGACGAAGCGGCCGACGCTGGTCTGGATTTCGAGTACGCCGGAAATCGCGTACGACAACTGCACCCACGGGTGGCTGTGCCGGCGGGTCAGGGCGCGATTGGGCAGCGACTCCGTGCGCCCATACACCGGCCGTGGCAGGCTGGAAAGCCCGGGCACACTGCGGCGGACGGTCTTGTCATGTCCTTTAGGCGGCATTTACTGGCTCATTGGCGTTAGTCGGTAACAAGCCGTTACGTTAGAGTCGCAACGATGCGCTTGGCAACCCCTGGAAGATTTGCTTATGACCCGCCCACGTTTTTTGCCTGACAACTTCACCCTGACCCTGGTGGCCACGGTGATCCTCGCCTCCCTGCTGCCCGCCAGTGGCCAGACCGCCGTGGCCTTCGGCTGGGTGACCAACCTGGCCATTGCGCTGCTGTTTTTCCTGCACGGGGCCAAGCTGTCGCGCCAGGCCATTGTCGCCGGTGCCGGCCACTGGCGCCTGCACCTGCTGGTGTTCAGCCTGACGTTTGTGCTGTTCCCGTTGCTTGGCCTGGCGCTCAAACCCGTGCTGTCGCCGCTGATCGGCAAAGACCTGTACATGGGCATGCTCTACCTCTGCGCGTTGCCGGCCACCGTGCAATCGGCGATTGCCTTCACTTCGCTCGCACGTGGGAACATCCCGGCGGCGATTTGCAGCGCGGCGGCCTCCAGCCTGTTCGGCATTTTCCTCACGCCGTTGCTGGTGACCCTGTTGCTCAATGTGCACGGTGACGGCGGTTCCACCGTCGACGCGATCCTGAAAATCAGCGTGCAACTGCTGCTGCCGTTTGTGGCCGGGCAAATTGCCCGCCGCTGGATCGGTGAGTGGGTAGGGCGCAACAAGTCCTGGCTGAAGTTCGTCGACCAGGGCTCGATCCTGCTGGTTGTCTACGGCGCGTTCAGTGAAGCGGTCAACGAAGGCATCTGGCACCAGATCCCGCTGTGGGAACTGGGCGGTTTGGTCGTGGCGTGCTGCGTATTGCTCGCGTTGGTGCTGGTGGCCTCGACGCTGCTGGGCAAGGCGTTCGGCTTCAGCCAGGAAGACCGCATCACCATTCTGTTTTGCGGCTCGAAGAAAAGCCTCGCGACCGGCGTGCCGATGGCCCAAGTGCTGTTTGCCGGGGCGAGCATGGGCGTGTTGATCCTGCCGTTGATGCTGTTTCACCAGATTCAGTTGATGGTCTGCGCAGCGTTGGCGCAACGCTATGCCAAGCGCCCGGAAAGCATTCCAGAGCTGATGGGGCAGGTGGATCCTTGATCCAGCGCACATCTTTAGCCTAAACCGCTCAAGTTAACGCCCGGCCAGACGACTTACTTATTGAGAGCCCAATAAGGAGTGTCGGCATGAACGTTAAAGGTATTGCGGTGTTTACCGGCCTGTTTTGCCTGTGGGCCGGTGCCTGTGGGGCGGCGCAGACCGTCGGGCGTGGCACCCTCGAGTTCAGAGGGGCCATCGTCGAGCCTGGGTGTGCGACAAATGCGCGCAGCGGTGCGGTGATGGAGCTGAGCGGTTGTGCCCGTTCCAGTCGTGGCAGCCGCGTCGATGTGCGCACTATAGCGCCGGTCGCCAGCGTCAATGCAGCCCATGTGAAGCTGATTGCAGACAGTGGCAACGGGCGTTATTACGACCAGCGCTATCTGCTGGTGGACGGCGCCGGCAAGCCGGTCACGTCGGGTAATTACGTGATCACCCTGACATCGCCCTAGCACCTGCGGCGACGATCCGCGTCAACAGCGGGCCGAGAAACCTATAGAATGCTCGACGGCGGCGCTTGTCCTGGGTGGCCGTTTGATCATCGTCAGAGTACCTCGCCCGTCAATGAGCATTTCAGCCGCAACGCCTCAAGCCAACTGGCAACCGGTCATCGCCCTCGCGCTGGCCGCTTTTGTGTTCAATACCACCGAATTCGTGCCCGTTGGCCTGCTCAGCGCCATTGGCGCCAGCTTCGACATGCCCATCGCCAGTGTGGGCCTGATGCTCACCATCTACGCCTGGATCGTGTCTCTGACCTCGCTGCCGGTGATGCTGCTGACGCGCAACATAGAGCGGCGCAAGTTGCTGATCGTGTTGTTCGCCATGTTTATCGCCAGCCATATCCTCTCCAGCGTGGCGACGAGCTTCGGCATCCTGATGCTCAGCCGTATCGGCATCGCTTTGTCCCACGCACTGTTCTGGTCGATCACCGCGTCGCTGGCCGTGCGCCTCGCGCCCGAAGGCAAACAGGTGCAAGCCCTCGGCCTGCTGGCCACCGGCACGTCGCTGGCGATGGTGTTGGGCATTCCGCTGGGGCGCCTGCTCGGCGAAGCCATGGGCTGGCGCACCACCTTCCTGGTCATCGGTGCATTCGCGGCGGCGCTGGTGTTCTGGCTGGCGCGCACCTTGCCGTTGCTGCCAAGTCAGAACTCCGGCTCCCTGCGCAGCCTGCCGCTGCTGTTCAAGCGCCCGGCGCTGGTGGCGCTCTACGTGCTCACCGCCATGACCGTCACTGCGCAATTCACCGCCTACAGCTACATCGAACCCTTCGTCGAAGGCGTGGCCGGCATGGGCGGCGGCGCCGTGACCCTGATCCTGCTGGTGTTCGGCGGCGCGGGCATCATCGGCTCACTGCTGTTCAGCCTGGTGCACCGCTTCAACCCGCATGTCTTTGTGGTCTGCGCGGTATTCATGCTCGCGGCGTGCCTGGCGTTGCTGCTGCCCTTGAGCGGCGCCGAGTCTTACCTGGTGGTGCTGAGCATTTTCTGGGGCATGGCAATCATGGGCTTCGGCTTGGCCATGCAGTCCAAAGTACTGGTGCTCGCGCCGGACGCCACCGACGTGGCCATGGCGATGTTTTCCGGCATCTACAACATCGGCATCGGCGGCGGTGCGCTGATGGGCAGTTGGGTCGGCAGCCACTTCGGCTTCGCCTGGATCGGCGCGGCGGGTGGCTTGCTGGCGGCGCTGGCGTTGATTGGGTATTGCCTGGCGATTCGGCGTTTTGGGACGGGTGTGGTGAGCAGCTAACACTGCTTTTTCAATGATGACCTTGAGTTTTCGAAGGATCGAATAATGCCTGCTTTTGATTTTTCAGCACCGGGCTCGGTGGGCCCACTGCGTTTCGGTTTGCCTCGCGAACGGGCGCACGCCCTCTTGGGCGAGGCGTTCGAAACGTTCAAAAAGACAGCTGAATCGGTGAACACCACGGACGCCTACGACATCGAGGGGCTTCATCTTTACTACGATGAAAATGACCGGATCGAGGGCGTTGAGTTCTTTCAGGGCAGCCGGTTTTCATGGAAAGGGAACGTCTTGGTCGGTCAGTCTTGCCGTGATTTGAAAAACTTCCTGGGTCTTCATGAAGTCGCCTTTTCATCGCATAACTGCGGTATTGACGCGAAGGCGCTGGGCATGAGTTTTTACATTCCGGATATAAGTGACGAGGGCGATGGCGCCATTGTTAAATGCCTTTACCTTGACCTGTCGGTGGCTGTTTCCACAGGAGGTTATGGGCTGTGAGGCGGACATTGGCGGCACACGCTATGCCGAGGTGTTGGGTACGGTCGGTCTTGCGTTGAAGGCGGCTTACATTGACGCGTTGGACAAATCAAAAAGCGCGCACTAATTCAGGGCCGGGCAGGGGCTGACGTCGTGGCTCAGAACTTTCAGGGGCCATAAGGGCCTACAGCACGAGTTGCCTTTTCTTTCCGGAGCCTACTGCCGATGTCGCATACCTTGATAAAACCCGCTGTCTTCGTCTTACTCACCGGCATGTTCATGCTGCTGCTCAGCCCTGTCAGCTCGGCCGCCAGCTTTGACTGCGCCAAGGCCAAGGCGCCTGACGAAATTGCTATCTGCAAGCACGTCAGCCTCAACGACCAGGACGTGACGATGGCGCTGCTCTACGACCTGAACAAGCACTTCATGGCCATGGGCGGCCGCGGTTCGTTGATGGACGGGCAGGCTGAGTGGCTTAAGCAGCGCCGTACCTGCGGTTCGCAAGTGAGCTGTTTGAGCAATGCCTATACGCAGCGGATCGGCATGTTGCGCAGCTTTATTGATGAGCGGGTGATGACGAAGGGGCCGTTTTGAGCCCGTGCTGATTCTGTAGGCAGGCTCCCACGAGGAGCAGAGGAACGATCACCCATCTGCTTTCCTGTGGGAGCGGGCTTGCTCGCGAATGCGGTGAGTCAGTCAATTCATCTGTCACTGACCCACCGCATTTCACATCCTTACAACGCCGCCAACACCGCCTCCAACTTCTCCTGATCCCGCGCAAACTGACGAATACCTTCCGCCAGTTTCTCGGTCGCCATCGCGTCCTCATTCGAGGCCCAGCGGAACTGCGCTTCGGTCAGTTGCTGACGCGCTTCGCCGTCGGTGCCTGGCACCAGTTTGCGTTCCAGCGTGCCGTTATCTTCGGCGAGTTTTTGCAGCAGGTCCGGGCTGATGGTCAGGCGATCGCAACCGGCCAGTTGTTCGATCTGGCTCAACGTGCGGAAGCTGGCGCCCATCACCACGGTCGGGATGGCGTTGGTTTTGTAGTAGTTGTAGATGCGCGTTACCGACTGCACGCCGGGGTCGTCGGTGCCGGTGTAGTCCTGGCCGGTGCTCTTGCGGTACCAGTCGTAGATGCGACCCACGAACGGCGAGATCAGGAACACGCCCGCATCGGCGCAGGCCACGGCCTGGGCGAAGGAGAACAGCAAGGTGAGGTTGGTCTGGATGCCGGCTTTTTCCAGGCGTTCGGCGGTGCGGATGCCTTCCCAGGTGGAGGCCAGCTTGATCAGCACGCGGTCGCGGCCGATGCCGGCCTGGTCGTACAGCGCGATCAACTGGTTGGCCTTGGCCCACAGCGCGTCTTCATCAAAAGACAAACGCGCGTCGACTTCAGTGGAAATGCGCCCAGGAATCACCTTGAGAATACCCGCACCCACCGCCACGGCGAAGTGATCGCAGGCCAGGCCCACATCACCCTTGGACAGGTTCACGGCATTGCGCAGCAGCTCGGCGTATTCCGGGATGGCGGCGGCTTTCAGCAGCAGGGAAGGGTTGGTGGTGGCGTCCACCGGGCGCAGGCGGCTGATGGCTTCGAGGTCGCCGGTGTCGCACACCACCGTGGTGAATTGCTTGAGTGGTTCGAGCTTGGACGTCATGAGCAGCAGTCTCCAGAAATAGGTTAGTGGTTGAGGGCCTGAGCGGTGTCGAGGTCGGTGATCAGCACGTCGAGGTAACCGCCCTTGAGCGCACCCCGAATCGCCTGGACCTTGTTCAGCCCGCCGGCAAGTCCGAGCACGCGTTGGATCGAGCGCAGCTTGGGCAGCGCAACCGACACCACGAATTCTTCGTCTTCTTCCAGCACCGGCTTGCCCTGGGCATCGAAGTAGCGCAGGCAGATATCGCCCACCGCACCACGCTCGGCCAACAGGCGCAGCATGTCTTCGGTGTAGTAGTTGCCGCTGTTGCGCAGCAGTTGCGAGGGCTCCAGGTCGCCGATGCCGACGATCGCCAGGGTGATGCTGTCAAAGCGTTGCAGCACCTCCTTGACCTCTTCCATCTCGACGATGCGCTGCTTGCTTTCCACCGATTGCTCGATGCTTTGCGAGGGCAGCAAAAACGCCGGGCAGTTGAGCAGGGTGGCCAGGCGTTGGGTGAGCAGAGTGGCCTCAAACGCGCCTTTGTTGCCGACGCCGCCGAGCAGTTGCACCACTTCCTGGGCACCTTGTTTGCCCGGTTGTGCGTGCAAATGGCCGACCATCGCGCGAATGGTGCTGCTCCACGACGAAATGCCGATGTGGTCCTGGGGCGACAGGCTGGTTTCGAGGTAATGCGCAGCCGCCGAACCGATGGCCTGCTTGATGCTTTCATCATTGCCGGGCTCGGTGGCTTCCACCACAATCACCTGGCGCACGCCGTAGCGGCGCTGCAATTGGCTTTCCAGCTCCAGGTGCAGGCCTTGCAGGCGCATCACGCTGATCTTGACCACGCCTTCCTGCAGCGCCCGGCGCAGGGCACGGCTGATAAAGGACTGGGACAGGTCCAGCTGCGTGGAAATCTCGGACTGCTTGAGCCCTTCTTCGTAATAGAGGCTCGCGATCTTGGTGATCAGGCGCTGTTCTTCGATCTGGCTCATGAAGGCCTCGGTAGATGTATCAATGCCGGTGAGGATACCAAACCCTTACGACATGATCAGGCCGCCGTCGATATTGATTGCCTGGCCTGTCAGGTAGGCCGCGTCATCCGACGCCAGAAATGCCACCAGCCCCGCCACATCCGACGGTTTGCCGGCGCGGCGCAGGGGAATGTTCTTGACCCACTCGGCCATCAACTCACCTTTGCCGTAGCGTTTTTCCTCGGTGCTGAGGATCTCGCCCCACACGCGGTCGTTGTAGTCCCACATCTCGCTTTCGATGATGCCGGGGCAGAACGCGTTGACCGTGATGTTATGCCGCGCCAGTTCCAGCGCCAGGCTCTGGGTGATGCCGATCACGCCCATTTTGCTCGCGGCGTAGTGCGGGGTGTAGATGAAACCCTGGCGGCCCTGGCCGGACGAGGTGTTGATCAAGCGCCCGCTGCCTTGCTTGACCATGTACTTGGCGGCCTCACGGCAACCGAGCCACACCCCGGTGGTGTTGACCTGCAGCACCTTGTCGAAGTCGGCGCGGGGCATTTTGTCGTAGTGATCGATGGTGATGATGCCGGCGTTCTGCACCGACACGTCGATGCTGCCGAAGCGCGCGTGGCCTTCGCGGTAGAGCGTTTCGATGTCGTCTTCACGGGTGACATCAATGCCCATGGCCAGGGTGTCGACCTTGTATTCCTGGGCCAACTGGTCGGCGGTGAAGGTCACGCGTTCGAGGTCGTTGGAGGCCAGCACCAGGTTGGCGCCTTCCTGGGCGAAGCGCTCGGCAATGCCGGCGCCAATGCCACGGCAGGCGCCGGTGATCACTACGGTTTTACCGCTGAAACGTTGTGACATGACAAGAGGCTCCAAAAAAAGGGCTTACCAGCAGACGAAACCGCCATCGACCAACAGGTCGACACCGGTGCAGAAGGACGAGGCCTGGCTGACCAGGAAAATCGCCGGGCCGACCATTTCTTCCACACTGGCCATGCGGCCCATGGGCGTGGTCTGTTCAAAAATCTTCACTTGGTCGGCGACTTCCGGCCGCGAATTCATTGGCGTGGCGGTATAGCCGGGGCTGATGCAATTGACCCGCAGGCCCTTGTCGGCCCATTCCATCGCCAGGCTTTTGCTCAGGTGGATCACCCCGGCCTTGGAGGTGTTGTAGTGTGCCTGCAACAGGCCCCGGTTGACGATGCTGCCGGACATCGAGGCGATATTGACGATGGCACCTTTGCCGCGCGGCAACATCACGGCGGCCTGGGCCTGGCAACTGAGGAAAATCCCGGTGAGGTTGATGTCGAGGGTGGTTTGCCAGCGTTGCAGTTCCAGGTCTTCGGCAGCCTGGGCGTTGGCGATGCCGGCGCAGTTGACGGCCACGCTGAGTTCGCCGAGTTCGCGTTCGGTGCGCGCCACTGCGGCATCCAGGGCCGCGCGCTCGGTGACGGTGCCACTCAGCGCCAAGGCGCGACGGCCCAGGGCCTGAATGCGTTCTACGGTGCTGGCGATGCCAGGGCTGCCCGGCAGGTCAAAGCACGCCACGTCGGCGCCGGCTTCAGCGAGCCCAACGGCAATGGCCTGGCCGATGCCGCTACCGGCGCCGGTGACAAAGGCGACCTGGCCCTGAAGACTGAAAAGTTGCATGAATTTCTCCCAATACTGAATACACCGAGAATCTAAACTGTGGGAGCGGGCTTGCTCGCGAATGCGGTGTGTCAGT
>NZ_JBARTQ010000373.1:0-10760 GCF_049645325.1 Pseudomonas sp.
TCGGTCTCTTCATCCAAGCTGTAAACCAGAAAATTGGAGGCGGTCTGAGCCACTGCAAAACCGCAGAGCAGTGCGCCGTTGACCGGAGCATCCTGACCACTGCGTTCAAGGACAAGGGTACGTAGAAGCATCATGGCAATCAGGCCTCATTACAAAAAGCGAACCTTACATAAAACATCAGATAAACATCCGACCATTTATTAACGTGAAGACAACGCAATTGTTTCAGCAAGTTATCCGGCTTGTCGTAGGACTTTTCTTATATACCCGCCATCGCATTCCCAAGCGCAGTCATTAACCGTAACCTTTTTAACGCCTACACGTTCATCCGCGGCGCCTTACTACCCATGCCCTCTTCACTCGGTACACAAATGCTCGAAATAAGCAGCCTGTCCAAACAACTGGGCAAAAGAGACGTGATCACCGACCTCTCTTTTTGCGCCCAGCGCGGGGAATGCATAGGTATTTTCGGAGAGCACGGCGCGGGCAAGACGATGCTCCTGAACTTGATATCCGGCTTAGTTAAACCCTCTTCCGGGCATATTAGTGTTCAGGGTTTTAATTCCCTTACTCATCCCCTTCACGTAAAAAAAGCCCTGGGTTATCAACTTCAAGGCGGCCTTAGCCATCACCTGATGTCGGTCAAAAGCATGCTGAACTTGATGGCTTCCCTGCGGGGATTCAGTGGCGCCGAACAGCGCAGGCGTGTCGATCGGGCAGCCACACGCCTGGACTTGTTACCCGTGCTCAACGCCCCGCTCAATGCACTCTCGATCAGTGTCCAGCGCAAAGTCGCCATCGCCCAGGCGATCCTGCATACCCCCAGCCTGCTTTTGCTGGACGAGCCGGCCGAAGGCCTGGGGCCTGATCAGCGGCTCAGGTTCAGAGCGTTGATCACGTCATTGACTGAAGAGATGACGGTCATCATTGCCTCCCGTCACTGTGACGAACTGTCGAGCTTCTGCACGCGCGCTCTGGTTATCGCCGGCGGGCAGTTGATTTCCGACACCCCGTTGTCAGAGTTGCAGGGCAATTCCCGGCACTTTCGGGCCGTGACCCTGGCTGCGCAAACACCGCTGGACTTACTCGCACTGGCCGTATTACCCGGCGTTGCAGGCATAGAAGAAGATCGGCACGCACCCGGCACGGTCACCGTGCTCGCCATGCCTGGGCACTCCATTTTTCCCTCTATTAACGCGCTCATCGCCAGTCGTGGCTGGAACATTACGTCGCTTTACCTGGAGCCAGGTCGACTGCACGACGTGGTTCACCATCTGAGCCAAGAGGCATCCCTTTGAAACTGCTGCCGATCATTTTCAAGCGTCAACTCGTCAGCTATGCCTGCACGCCAAGCACCTACGTGAGTATTGCCGCGTTCCTGGTGCTGTGCGCTGCGCTGGGGTTGCACACGAACCCGTGGATGGAGCAAAACAGCAGCGACTTGCAGGTGTTTTTCCAGTTACACCCCTGGCTTTATCTGCTGCTGATTCCAGCGTTGTCGACGCAACTTTGGTCAGACGAACACACCCTCAGCCTGTGCAACCTCATGAAGACCTTTCCCATCACTGCGGCGGAATGGGTAATCGGAAAGTTTCTCGCCGCCTGGGTTGTGTGTGGCATTGCCTTGCTGTTTACGTTCCCGATTGTGCTCGTCGCCAACTATGTCGGCACTGCAGACAACAGTGTTATAGCCTCCCAGTTCTTCAGCAGCTGGCTACTGGCCGGAAGTTATTTATCTGCGGGATGTTTTATTTGCGTACTTACGCGCCAACGCGGCGCTGTTTTCCTGTTGACACTCGGCTTGTTACTTACTGTCAGCGGTCTTTCTTCCATAGTGGACGCGATTGATCATCAGGCACCGGTCTGGCTGATCGACAGTTTTATTTCGCTGAACCCACTCTCTCGCTTCGACGCTATCGATAACGGAAAACTGACACTTCGTGACAGTTTGTATTTCATCAGCATGATCCTTGCATTTCTCTCTGCAACGACCGTCACACTTAACTGCAAAGTCAGTTGAGAAGGAAAGCAACGCATGCGATCCGTTCTTGTTACAGGTATGACACTGATGGTCATATCGTTGCTTTTCATGGCATTCAACCTGGTCTGGGTCAACCACCTTCCTGATATTCGCTGGGACCTTTCACAACAAAAAAAATACACGCTATCGCCCGCCGCGCGGCAATTGCTCGCAGAAATGGATAGCCCGGTGGACCTGTATTTTTTCAATTCACGTCACGATCCGGATAAAAGCCAGGCGATGAAACGTTATGGTCAGCGCGTGGAAGACCTGCTTAAGGAGCATGAAAAAGCGGCCAAAGGCATGATCAACCTGCACGTCATTGACCCTGCACCTCACTCAGAGGATGCCTACAAAGCCGGCTTGTTCGGCCTTGATGACCAGCACGGTTTCCTGGGCCTTATCGGCACGCGTGCGGGCCAGGTCGCACAACGCATCGAAGCCTTCAGCCCTGAGCACGAGGCTTTGCTCGAGTATGAAATCGGTCACCTGATCGCCAAGCTGAAAAACCCCAAGCCCCCCGCTATCGGCCTGCTGTCCGGCCTGGCGCTGGAGCAGTCAGCGGGGCAAGTGTTGGAGCAAATGCACCGGCATTTCGATGTGGTAGAGCTGGAACCCAACATCGAACACGTACCTGAATCGATTGCCACGCTGATGGTCGTTCACCCGCGCGCGCTGCCCGAGCAAGCCTTGTATGCGATTGAACAATTTGTTTTGAGGGGGGCCAAGCTGATGATATTCATCGACCCGATGAGCGAAATGGAAGCAAGCGCGGCGCCTGCGGACTCCAGGCTCAACGGATTGCTGACGGCATGGGGCATACAGATGCCAGACAGCGTTCTGGTCGATAATCTCTATGCTTCATCAGCCACATTCGGGCATGAGGAACCGCCAGTCCTGCATCCGGCCAGGTTGAATTTGCCGCAGCAGGCGATGGCAATGAACGATATCAGTACGTGGAAACTGAACAATGTGCTCGTATCAAGCAGCGGCGCACTCTCGCGCATCAAAAAAAGCCGTACGACGTTGACCCCACTGCTGCGCAGCTCCAAACATTCGGCACTGCTGGACGCCGGACAATTGGCATCCGCAACCGCGTTCGATTCACTCATCAATGAGGGATCGGCTCCGGCGCAACCGCACGTGATCGCCGCTCGCCTCGAAGGGCCTGCCTACTCGGCCTTTCCCGACGGCATCAAGGGACAGTCGCCGGGTTTGCAGAAGGCCGAGAACGTTCAGATCGTGGTGGTCGCCGACACGGACTTGCTCACCGACGCTGTCATCCGTTCAGCCCCCAACAGCAACGCGCTGTTTGTCTTGAATACCTTGGACAGTTTGACCGCTCCCGCTACGCTGGCGAACCTCCACCCTCGCACGACGACCAGCGAGTCGATACATCCATTGCAGCAAATGCGTGAGGCAGCCGCACAGGCCTATGCGCAAAATACCGGCGAACGGGAACACCGGCTTGATCAGACCGAGCAGGAGTGGCAGCGCTTGAACCCGCAAGACACCGGCGTCGTCACTCAAGCGGTACACACCAATACCCAGTTGCAAGCACTCAACAAGGAACGCCTGAGACTGCCCATGGAGCTGCACGCGATAAGGGCCGAGGCCTACGCGCAGGTGTACCGCGCGGAGCGAAACCTGAAGCTGCTGATGATCATTCCAGTGCCGCTGCTCTTATGCCTGATCGCTTCGGCGTTGTGCCTGTACCAGCGCCGACGCCGCTCTGCCGCAGCATTTCACTGACATTCAAAAACGCGTCATCAGCGACGGGCAATCAGGCCTTGCCGGGCAATGCGTGTCAGTTGGCGAATCACCTCAGCGGCGTCGTCGGCACTCGGCGCCTGGATGACCGCAAGGTCAAAGCTGTTGCTGGCAAAGCGCGCCAGGGAATCACCCTCTTCAACAAACTGAATCAGGAACGCCGAAGGCCGCCCAGTGCGACGTGGCCAACCGTCGAGGTATCGCAACAGCGTCGGCTGGTGCTTGCCGCCCAGCAGGATTTTCGGATTGCGTTGAGTCAGGTCCGCAGTGATCGGGGCCAGGCGTATGAGGGGGCGTAGTGCATTCATCGTGTCGTGTCTCTGCCTCAAAAGTCTGCGGGCAGGTGAGAGGCAACACCGAACCAGCGCTTTAGCGGAATTTCGAAACCGGCCTCATGATGAGTGCATGTTTCTGTCGGGCTGCATCGAGTCCCAGTGGCGCCCCGCAATTAGCTGTTTAAATCGGCGCATGAGCAGCATCCTAGAGAAGCCGATGGGGCCGTGTCAAGAATCGACGGCCACGAAAAAGCCCGCTCATGGCGGGCTTTTCCAGATCTATACGCGTCTATCAGTGGGCGATGGCACGGTCGGCAGACAGTTTGCCGGCGCCTTCGAACAACACCGCCAGCGAGCCGCCGATCAGCGCCAGTGCAAACTCATACCCGTTGTTGGCCATGAACAGCCCGTTATGGATATGCACCGAGAAGATCGCTACCAGCGACAGGATGGTCAGGCCCAATGCTGCAGGGCGCGCCAGCAGGCCGATGATCAGTGCCAGGCCGGCGAAGAACTCGGTGCCACCCGACAACACCGCCATCAACGTGCCCGGCGCCAGGCCGATGCTCTCCATCCACTGTGCAGTACCGGCCAAACCGCCACCGCCAAACCAGCCGAAGAGTTTTTGCGAACCGTGGGCGGCAAAGATGATGCCGACAAAAATCCGCAAGATGGTCAAGCCGTAACCGGCGCGGGTGGACAGAATGCGGTTGATTAGTGGGCTCATGGTGATAATCCTTTTCAAAGTAGGGGTTGGTTGGCCGCTATATTAATCAGATTAAACAATGATAAAAGCCGAAAAACTGCCTGATTAATATCTACAAATTAGATTATTTGCGTGAGGCAATTTTGGGTGCCGACGGCTCCAGCGACTCCCGCTCCCTATCGAAAGCCAAATAATATTTGTTGACGCTATTAACATAGCTGACGCCGCCCATCCCCACCTGCTCCATGGCAATACGCTCGACCTGGAAGAACCACTGGTTCGGGTTGAGCCCGCGTCGCCGGGCTTCGGCTCGCATACCCTGAACCCGCTCCGGCCCCATGTTGTAAGCCGCCAGCACAAAAGCCATGCGTTCACGCTCGTTCAATTTGGGGCTGGCGAAGAACTTGCGCCGAATCATCGCCAGGTAGCGGGCGCCCGCCTGCACATTGCTGTCGAGACTCTCAATATTGTTGACGCCCACCCGCTGCGCCGCAGAAGGCGTGATCTGCATCAGACCCGTCGGGCCACCGCTGTTGCGCGCGCCGGGGTCGAGCGCGGATTCCTTGAAGGCCAATGCGGCAAGGTTCAGCCAGTCCATGCCCTGCTCGCGCGCATGTTTTTGCAGGATAGGCCGCAGCTTTTCCAGGCGCTGGCGGTCGGCGCGGGCCAGCGGGTTGCGCACTTGGTACAGGCGTCGGTAGATACGCTGGAAGGCCACGTCCTGGTCGGAAGGCGTGTGATACGTCTTGAGGAAACGGTCAATGCTGGCCCGCAGCATCGAAGCATCCTGACGCACGAACCAGTACTCGTCGCCCGGTTCGCTGATCACCACCTGCCGATCAAAGCGCAACTTGGGCAATATCTTCGACCAACGCTCGGCTATCGGCTTTTCGACGATGGTGAGATGGAAAATCCCGGCCTGGACCATTTCCAACACATCTTCCACCGCCAACGTCGGGTCGACCCACTCCACCTTCACCGGCGGTTGCTTGTGCAGGGCCAGTTTCTGGTTGACCTGGCTGATCGCATCCGCTGCCGCACTGCCGGTGGTCAGGGCCAGGGTGCGCCCGGACAGCTGCTCCAGCCGGGTAAAGCGTCGCTCGCCCTTCACTCCCACCAGCCACAGCGGCACATCGCTGGCAATCGGGTCACTGGTGCTGATTTTGTGCGCGGCCTTCACGTCCAGCAATTCGCCGGGGGCCACCAGGTCGCCTTCCCCACGGGCCAGCGCGCCAAGCAACTGATCCTTGGCCTTGGGAATGATCTTGAGGGTGATTTCTTCGCCATCACGGGCGTGGCCGTTCAGGTACTGCTCGAACGCACGCAGGCGATGGTATTCAACGCCGATGGCCTGGCCCTGGACCTCACCGGAACTGTTTCGGCTCTGGTTGACCAGCACACGCAGGGTGCGGCTGGAGCGAATTTGCGCCAGGTCACGCACCTTGCCGGGCTTGGTCACTTCCAGCGGCCCGTCCAGACGCGCCACCGCCGCCATGGGCAGCAATAACGTCAGGCACAACATAAGCAACGCCGAGGGTCGGATCATCCGCTCTCCGGAAAGAATACTGGCCAGCGCTCTCGCGAAAAACGAGGTGCTGGGGGTCAGAAACAGAGCGCTTTATGCGCAGGCTTTGCGTGCAATGGCGGCAGGGTGGAAGGCTATCGGCTAACCACAATGTCGCTTGCGACGTTCAAAGACAGCTATAACTCGTTGTAGTTCTTAGTTTTTCTTATAAATCTACAGCTCTGATATGCTTTCCGGCCGCAGGCGGAGATAGCACCATGCAACTCATTGATATCGGCGTCAACCTGACCAACCCCAGTTTCGACGAGAGGCACCAGGCCGTCCTCGACCGCGCCTACGCCGCCGGCGTGCAACAATTGGTACTCACCGGCACCAGTGTCGACGGCAGCGAACAGGCCCTTGAACTCTGCGTAAAACTCGATGAAAGCGGCCAGCGCCTGTTCAGCACCGCCGGCATCCACCCCCACTCCGCCAGCGACTGGAACGGCGACAGCGCCAAGCGTTTGCGCGGTTTGCTCAACGAAAGCCGCGTGCGTGCCGTGGGCGAATGCGGGCTGGACTTCAACCGGGATTTTTCCCCGCGCCCGCAACAGGAAAAAGTCCTCGAAGAACACCTGGCCCTGGCCGTTGAGTTGAAGTTGCCGGTGTTCCTCCACGAGCGCGATGCCAATCAGCGCCTGCTGGAAATCCTCAAGGACTACCGCGACCACCTGACCGCCGCCGTGGTGCATTGCTTCACGGGCGAGCAACACGCGCTGTTCAGCTACCTCGATCTGGATTTGCACATCGGCATCACCGGCTGGATCTGTGACGAGCGCCGTGGGACGCACCTGCATCCGCTCGTAAAGGAAATTCCCCGTGGCCGTCTAATGCTGGAAAGCGACGCGCCCTACCTGTTACCGCGAACCCTGCGCCCAAAACCGAAAAATGGCCGCAATGAACCGGCCTATCTGCCCGAAGTCCTGCGCGAAGTTGCCCTGCACCGCAACGAAACGGTAGAAGACCTGGCCGAACACAGCAGCGTCAGCGCCCGTGCGTTTTTTGGCCTGCCCCACGTGGATTAATAGCGGGATTGATGCGGCGCATTGACCCACGTCAAAACCGGCATCCTGAGTAGCGGCACAATAGTGGCACCTTGCCAATGCTGTTTCCGCTATCAGAGAAAACCTTCCATGGGTGCCTGGCTTAGCAATATCTCGCTGAAATACAAATTTTGGGCCGTTAACGCGGTCGCGTTCATCACCACGTTGTTGCTGGTGATCTACGCCGTGCAGCTTGAACAACAGGCGCGCAACGACGCGTCCCAGGCCTCGGCGCAGGCGCAGGGGCGATTGCTCAACGCCTGGCCAGCCGACAACGCCCTGCCCAAAGGCGAGCATTGGCTGACGTTTGCACGTGGCCAAATCCCACAACTGGCCGATCAGGATCTGTCAGCCCTCAGCACGGCGAGCGGCTGGGTGGAGCTTAGCCACCTGCCCTTGTTTGGTGAGAACCCGCTGATCGGGGCAGAGGTGATCACTCGCGCTGACGGTCAACACATCGCCGTACTGGCTTATGGGCGCAGCTTGAGCCAAGTGTTCGGCGAACGCTTCGCCAACTACGCCGTGGCGGTGATGATCCTGATGCTGGCGATGCTCGGTGCTTCGCAACTGCTGATCCGCTTCCTGCTCAGCCAACTCAATACCCTCAAGGACGTGATGCTGCACGTGGAAAAAACCGGCGACCTGTCGGCCCGCGTGCCGCTGGCCTGCAAAGACGAAGTCGGCCAGATGGCCAGCGCGTTCAACGCCATGCAAGCCGGCTACCAGCGGGTGGTCAACACCGTGGCCCGCACCGCCCAGCAACTCGACGAGGGCGCCGCACGCCTGGCCAGCAGCATGAACGAGGTACAGCACGGCATGCTCGGCCAGCAAAGCGAAACCGACCAGGCCGCCACCGCGATCAACGAGATGACCGCCACCGTCTACCACATTGCCCAGCACGCCGGCGCCACCCGCGACCTGTCCCAGACCGCCGACACCCTCGCCGGCAGCGGCCAGGAAGTGGTCAGCCGCGTCCAACGCTCGATCGCCGGGCTGTCCACCGGTGTGCAACAAACCGCGGAAATGATCCAGAAACTCGCCGAGGACAGCCAGAAAATCAACAGCGTCGTCGGCGTGATCCACAGCATCGCCGAACAAACCAACCTGCTTGCCCTGAACGCCGCCATCGAAGCCGCCCGCGCCGGGGAAATGGGTCGCGGCTTTGCCGTGGTCGCCGATGAAGTGCGCAACCTCGCCAAGCGCGTGCAAAGCTCCACCGACGAAATCACCCGCATGGTCTCGGCACTGCAAGCCGGCACCCGCGACGCGGTGGACTTCATGCAGGAAAGCTCATTCAAGGCCGACGACTGCGTGCAGCAAGCCCAGGAAGCCGGCACCGCCCTCGCCGAAATCACCGGTGCGGTGGCACAGATGCGCGAGAGCAACACCCAGATCGCCGTGGCCGCCGAACAGCAAAGCCATGTCGCCGAGGAGATGAACCGCGCGGTGGTGAGCATCCGCGATGTGACCGAGAACACGGTGCAGCAGACTGTGGAGTCGGCGACGACCAGCAATGAGCTGGCGACCTTGGCTGGGGAGTTGAGCAAGGCGATTGGGCAACTCAAGCTGTAAGACTTTTTACCCTGTAATCCCACACCTACACAAAACCCTCGGATTACCGAGGGTTTTGGAGAAACGCCCTACTGCTCCTGGCGAATAACGCCGACTTCTTTTCCTTACGAACCCCTCCAAAGTCTCTCGCCTGATCAACCAGTGCGAGGGACCGCCGATGTACTTCTCCGTTAATGCCTTGCCCGATGGGGTTGCCTGTTGATTCCGATCATAGGCAAGTTCGTCTTGACCCCCATGAATCCCAAAGCGCCCGACGTTGAAGGCGTTTTTGGTGATTTTCGTCAATGCCTGAACACGTTTGACGAATGGGCCGAGAGCTTCTGGAGTGGCTCTGCGCTGGAAGTCGAGCAAGTGTTCAAGGTGGGGGAAAAGGTCGCGCTTGTAGCGCCGGCTTCCTCCAAATCCTCCCATCGCACCGTTGCCATGTGCCAAGCCCAGGGGTCGTTGACCCTGGTGCATAGGTTCGAAAGCACGCAGTTCGTGCCGATCGGCAATACGCCAGTGATGCTGCAAGCCATTGCACTGGACGGTACTCCAACTGGCGCGCCGATTCATAAAACCATCGGCCCCAGCGGCGTTCTTGAAGTCAAGGAATGCACCCGTGACCAACGCTATCAAATCACCTTTTATCCCAACGTTTCCAAGGATCACGTCAAGGCGCTGTACGCGTCTTACCAGTCGGTAATTGCAGGGCTGGAAGTTCGTCTGCGTGATGAGTGGGCAAAGACCTTCAAGCCGCAATGGCATGCTTTTTCAGAAGCAAACGCTGTCGAACGCAGCTTCATCCAAGGTGCCTCTTTTTTAACCGGCATTGCCCAAGCGCTCTACAACCTTTGGGACAACGTTTCGCAACTGTATGACCTGCTGGTGAACATCAAGCCCAACAGCGAGAAGTTGCTGCAATACATCACTGAAGGCGAACTTGATGAGCTGCTGAAACTTGGCAGTGACGCAATCGCACAGGGGCTGCTTGTCCTCAGCGATGAGCCCCTGCTGTTTATCTACCTGTCCGCAATGGTTAGCTGGATACGCATGCTGCCGCCGCCAGACATGTATGAATTGCTGGGGGAAATCACCGGTGAGGTGCTGATCAGTCTGTTTCTGGTTTGGGCGACCCGGGGCATCGGGGTTCGGATTCGTCTGAGCGTGCAAGTGCTGGGGCATATCAAGTCCGGACGGGTACGCAAATGGCTTGAAACCCTGGCCGATGAGCTTGTGGGGCCAGCGCTGCAAACACATGTCGAAGCGGCTAAGCCTTTGTTGCTGGGCAGTGCAGCAACGCCTATCAAGACCATCCCGGCAGCGTCGTTTAAGGCCGGAGACCAAGTGGTTTCAAACGCGGTGCCGGCGGTTCGCAGCAAGACGCAGCGCACGGCGTTGGTCAGGCAGGAACATGTCGATGATGTGCCCTCGTCCGGAAAAAACCAGAACGGCGATGCGGCTTCCAGCGCGGACAAGACCGTAACCAATGGTTGCCCGGTGTCGATGGTCACCGGCGAGGAATTGCTGACCCTGGTTGACGGCACGCTGGACGGGGTTTTGCCGTTTGAGTGGACGCGGCTGTATCGCACCAGTGCCGTGGACGTGGATTGCGGGTTGGGGTTTGGCTGGAGTCATTCGCTGGCGCAGCGGCTGGCGGTGGTGGGTGATTCGGTGGTGTGGACGGATCACGAGAATCGTATCACTGAGTTTCCGCTGCCTACTGCTGCTCGACCTGCGATCACCAATAGCCTCGCCGAAGCCGCGATCTATTTAGGTTCTTCGCCTGATGAACTGGTGCTGGCTCAAGCGTCGCGGTTCTACCACTTTC
>NZ_JBARTQ010000374.1:0-11605 GCF_049645325.1 Pseudomonas sp.
CGAAGGCGGTGTGTCAGTTGGTAAAAAGGCTAACTGACCCACCGCATTCGCGAGCAAGCCCGCTCCCACATTGTTAACCGAGTCGTCGGTTACAGCACGTAATGCATGATCGCCACAAAATGCAGCAGGCTGCCGCCGATCACGAACAAGTGCCAGATGCCGTGGGAATGCCGCAGGCGATCCTCCAGGGCAAAGAAGATGATGCCGACGGTGTAAAGCACCCCGCCCGAAGCCAGCCAGGCAAAGCCCGCCGTGCCCAGCGCGGCGATCAGCGGCTTGACCGCCACCAGCACGATCCAGCCCATCACCGCGTAGATCACGATCGACAGAATGCGCGCCTCGGAGCGTGGCTTGATCTCTTGCAGGATGCCGATCACCGCCAGCCCCCACACGATGCCAAACAGCGTCCAGCCCCACGGCCCGCGCAGTGTCACCAGGCAAAACGGCGTGTAGCTGCCGGCGATCAGCAGGTAGATCGAAAAGTGATCGACCTTCTGCATGATCTCTTTTCGACGCCCGCGCACGCTGTGGTACACCGTCGACGCGCTGTACAGCACCAACAGCGTAAAGCCGTAAATCGCCACGCTGACGATCTTCCAGGGGCTGCCATCCAGACTCGCCACCACCAACATCCACACCGCACCCACAAAAGCTGCAACCGCCCCGAGCAAATGGCTCCAGGCGTTGAATCGTTCCCCGTGATACATGTGTCACTCACCTCGAATAACCGTTATCACCTTGGGCATTCTGAGGCCAACCACCCACGATCAGGTAGCCGCCTTTCTTCATTTGCCCAAATACACACGCCCATAGATGATTCACTTCATCCTGTGGGGCTGACGTGCCTGCCCCCCATAAAGCGCCTTATCGGTAATCTCCATGCCCGAACGTGAACCTTCCCCGCCGCAACCCAGCCTATGGCAGCTGTTTTACAACTTCGCCATGGTCGGCCTGTTCGGCTTCGGCGGCGTGATGCCCTGGGCGCGACAGATGATGGTCGATCGCAGGCGCTGGGTCAGCGAGCAAGCGTTCAATGAGTTGCTGACCACCGGCCAATTCTTCCCGGGCCCGAATATCGCCAACGTCGGCATCATCTACGGCCGGCGCCTGCATGGCTTGCCGGGTGCGGTTGTGACCGTCGTTGGGCTGTACCTGTTCCCCTCGCTGATCACCGTGCTGGCCGGCTTCGCCTACGCCAAGTGGTGGAGCCATGACGTGGTGCAGCAGGTTTTCGGCGCCGTCATGCCGATTGCCACCGGCCTGATGCTCGGCACCACCTTGCGCCTGCTCAAGGCCATGCCGAGGACGCTCGCCAACTACAGCGCGTTCGTCTTGACCTTCGTATTGATGGCCGTTCTGGTGTTGCCGCTGTGGATGGTGCTGTTGATCAGCATCCCCAGCTCCCTGGGCCTGAGCTTCATGGGCTCGAAAAAGGTGGGCGGCTGATGCAAACCGTCCTCCTGCACCTGATGATCCAATGCGCGTTGTGGTCGCTGATGGCGATTGGCGGCAACACCGTGGCCATCGGTGATATTCACCGCTACACCGTCGTCGATATGCACTGGATCACCGACGCGCAATTCGTTGCGTTTTTCGCCCTGTCCCAGGCACTGCCGGGGCCCAATGGCATGTTCCTGGTGTTTATCGGCCAACAGGCGGCGGGCTTGCCGGGCGCGCTGGTGGCCTTGACCGCCAAGCTGGTGCCCTGTTCGGTGCTGGCTTATGTCGGTGCCGGCTGGCTGGAGAAGCACACGCAAACCCCGTGGGTGCAACGGGTCAAACGCAGCCTGTTGCCCATCTCCATCGGCCTGATCCTCGCCTCGACCTACATCCTGATGAACAGCCTGGAAAACAACGCGACCAGCCTGGTGCTGACCCTGGCCAGCGCCGCCGTGGTGTATTACACGCGGCTGAACGCGATCTGGCTGATCATCCTCGGCGTGCTGCTGGGCCTGTGCAGTTCATGGCTGGGAGCGGGCTGGTTTTAGGGGCACAATCGACGGCATTCGAACCCGAGCCACGGCCATGCTGATCGACGAAGAATTCACCCTCAAGAAACTGGAAATCTTCCTGGCGTTCATGCGCACCGGCAACCTGGCCCGCGCCGCCGCCGAGCTGCAAACCAGCAACGTCAGCGTGCACCGCGCCATCCACTCCCTGGAAAATGCGCTGCGCTGCCCGCTGTTCAAACACGAGGGGCGCAACCTCACGCCGCTGGAAAGCGCCTACGTGTTGGAAGAACGCGCGCAGAAACTGGTGGCGGACGTGGTCGACAGCGTACGCCTGACCCGCGAAGCCGCCGGGTTCTCCGCCGAACGCTTCAAGCTCGGCTCGCTGTACTCGCTGACGGTCAAGACCGTGCCGCAGCTGATCATGGGCCTGAAAATCAGGCGCAGCGAACTCAACATCGACCTGATCCTGGGCTCCAACTTCGACCTGCTTTACAAGCTCAAGAACATGGAAGTGGACGCGATCCTGATCTCCCTCGACGAGCGCGCCAACGACCCCGACTGCGAGCAGATCGCGCTGTTCACCGACGACATTTTCCTCGCCACGCCGGCGGACTCGCCCTTTGACCGCGAGCAGGAAATCGACCTGGCCGACATGCGCGACGCCACCTTCATCACCCTCACCCAGGGCTTTGCCACGCATCAGGATGGCAACCGCGTGTTCAAGCAGGCGGGGTTCGAGCCAAAGGTGGCGATGCAGGTGAACGACATCTTCACGCTGTTGAGCATGGTCAGTTCGGGGGTGGGTTATGCGCTGCTGCCGGGGCGGATTGCGGCGGTGTATGAAAACCGCGTGAAGCTGATACCGCTGCAACCCCGGTACCGTTTACAGCAGCATATTGGCGTGGTGTTCTTGAAGGCCAAGGAACGTGACCCGAATTTGCTGGCGTTGTTGGCAGAGTGCCGGATGTATGCTAACCGGCAAGCCTGACACCGCCATCGCAGGCAAGCCAGCTCCCACACTTGAATGCATTCACACATCAAAAAATGTGGGAGCTGGCTTGCCTGCGATGAGGACTTTGCAGCCAACGATCATTAGCCGACCAACCCTCGCACAATGAAGTAAAGCAGCGAAGGCCCCAGCAAGCACCCAAGCCCGGTGTGGAACGTGGCAGTCAACGCGCCATACGGCACCAACCGCCGGTCCGTCGCCGCAAGACCTGCGGTCACACCGCTGACCGTCCCGGCCAACCCACCGAACACCATCGCCGAGCGCGGGTTGTCCAGGCCCATCCAGCGCGCCGCCACTGGCGTGCCGACCATCACCAGAATGGCCTTGATCAAGCCTGTCGCAATCGACAACGCCATCACATCCGAGGTCGCGCCAATCGCCGCGCCGGTCACCGGGCCGACGATGTAGGTCACCGCGCCAGCGCCAATGGTGGTCATGCTGATCGCATCACGATAACCAAATGCCCAGGCCATGCTGGCGCCGACGATAAACGGCAGGATCGTGCCCAGCAGCAGCGCAATCACGCCAATCAACCCGGCCTTGCGCGCCTCGGTGGCTTGCACCTCAAACGCCGTGGCGACGATGGCGAAGTCACGCAACATCGCCCCGCCCATCAAGCCGATGCCGGAGAACAGCGCCACGTCAGCCAGGCCTTTTTGCCCACCCGTGATCGTGCCGCCCACCCACGCCAATACAAGGCCGATGACGATGGCAATCGCCGAGCCATGAATGCGCCCGAAAGTCAGGCGCTTGGACAGCACCACAGAAATCCACATCACCACGCCGACAAATGCAAAGGCGGTGACCAGGCCGTTATTTTCCAACCCTTTCTGGATGAGAGGCCACATATCAACGACCTCCCGCCGCAGCGATCAACGGCTCTTCATCGGGCAAGGGTTCGCCCTTGTGAGTGCGGCTGATCAGCGCAATGGTGCAACCACAAACCACCACCGAACCGATGGCCGCGAGCACCGCGACCGGGCCTCCGTGCAAGGCAGTGACCACGTTTTGCTGCGCCGCCATCGCCACCACCACAGGGATGTACATGGCGCCCCAGAAGCCCACGCCCATCTCGCAGTCCTTGGTCATGCCGCCGCGTTTTTGCATCCACAACCGTGCGCAAATGAGCAGGATCATCGCGATCCCGACCCCGCCCACATTGGACTTTACGCCGAGCAACACGCCCAGCATGTCGCCCATGATCACGCCCGCAAGCGTGCAGATCGCCAGCAATGCCACACCGTAGATAATCATTGTTGTTGTCCTCAAAGTGCTCGATCGAAATTGTTGTTGTTGTGCTTCGAAAGCCTTGGGTGGTGCTTTATCGGTGGCGGCGCGCCTCCTCTTGCAGCAGGGCCTGCAAGGTGTCCAGGCGCGCGCCTTCAAAGGCGATCACCGTGCCGTGTTCAAACACGCGGCGTGACAGGCCCGTGAGCACCGCGCCCGGCGGCAATTCGATTTGCAGGCGTACGCCGCGCTCAACGGCGCTTTGCACGGTGCCGCGCCAATCCACGACACGGCACATGTTGAAAGCCAGGTCGTCGCGCAGCTGCTCAGGGGTGTGGATCGGCCGCGCGCGCGTGCTGCTCAGGTAGGTGATGCGCGGCGCCTTGAGTGTCACGAACGCCTCGGCCAGGGCTTGGGCAGGCGCTTCCAGCAACGCGCAATGCGACGGCACGCTGACAGCCAGGCGCTTGGCGACGCCGTTGCCCTTGATGCGTTCGGCCACGCGCCGCATGCCTTCGTCGCTGCCGGCAATCACGGTCTGGTTGTCGGCGTTGATATTGGCCAAGTACACCGGCGTGTCGGGGCTATGGACTGCGGCCAGCAAGGTTTCAACGGTGGATAAGTCCGGGCCGATGAGCGCGGTCATTCCGTAGCCGTGTGGGTAAGCGCTTTGCATCAGCTCGCCACGCAGGCTGACGAGTCTGATCGCATCGGAAAAGTCCAGGGCGCCCGCGATCACCGCCGCCGGGTAAGCACCGATGGACAAGCCCGCGACGTAATCGGGCGTGTGTTGAAGCTGGCGGGCGCAGGCAACGCCGACGACCAGAAGGCATAACTGCACAGCGCGCGTGCTCGCCAGGGCCTGAGCTGAATCGAGCAGGCGAACATCTTCACCCAAGGCTTCACTGGCTTCTTCCAGGACGTCGGCGGGCAGCGCGTGGAGCATGCCCACGCGCTGGGCGCCCTGCCCTGGAAACACCAGAAGGCTGCTCATGCCACAGCCTGCCAGGGGTCGAGGACCAGGTGCGCACCGCGGGAAGTTTTCAGCAGTACCCGCCGCGATCCGCCCGCCCATTCACGCAGGGCGACGGCGCCAAACGGGGTTTGCAATTGCAAGTCCACGGCGCACTCCGCCGTGTCCAGGATCGCCAACAAATCCTGCGCATCACCGCGCTCAAGCCGCTCGGGCGCGCGCAGGATCAAATCCAGATCGCTCTGCTCATGCAACGCTTCGATTCCGCTGGCCAGCTCAAAACCGGCGCTGCCGGTGACACCCCACGTTTCCTGCGCCAGTATCGGCCGCAGTTGCTCGAGTGCGCGCAGCGCGGGTAAGTCGCGTGGTGAGACCACGCCGCGCAGGGCCTCCGGTATCACTCGCCGCTGCACCGCAGCGAGGGGCATCAGCGCTGCAAAACGCTGTTCACGCAAACGTCCGCGCACACCCACCGCCACCTGGCCTGGTTCGGCGACGGCGCGACGCACCACCACCGGGTGGCCAGCGGCAATCACCTCCAGCACCCAGGCCGGTGCGTCGGTGGGCAGATGCGCCGGGGTCATGCCCCAGAGCAAATCGTGAGCGTTCACCATTGCTCCCGCAGCAGTTGGCGGACATGGCTGGAGGCGGCACGGTTGCTGGCGCCGAGGCGACTGCTCAGGTCACGGGGAGCGTTCTGCACGTCCTTGATCGCGTGCAGCAAGCAATCACCGACCCGTGCCACATCGTCCTGTGTGGGCTGCTCAATCTGGCTAACCGACAGGGTCTCCCAGAGCAAACCCAGGCTCGCATAACTGTCGATGTCGTAAGCCATGGGCGGCACGCTGGCAGCCAGGGCTTCCAGCTCTTCGACACTGCGCAACGTCACCCGCGCTGCCGAGGCTTTGCCCATGGCATGCACCATCACACCGGGGTCACGCAGGGCGATCAAACGGTTGGCCTGGTAGCCGTGGGCGAGAAACGCACCGGACATGGCCTTGCCCACCAGCAGCGCGATCACAGGGTGCCCGGCCAACCGCGCGCGGGCATAACTGTCGGCGGCGGCAGCCAGCGCCTGGTGGATACCGAGTGCTTCTTCGCGACGGCCATAGGCTTGGCTGGGTACATCGACGATGGCAATGATCGGGCGCTTGTCGCCATGGGCGATGGCTTCATCCACCGCCTTGGCCAAGCCCCAGCCTTCCAGCAAACCGACTTCACCGTTGCGTGCGCGGGGGAAGCGGTTTTGAGCGTCGGTGACCACGGCGATAAAGCGCACGGCGTGTTCGCCCAACTTGCCATCGGCGACTTTCAGCGAGTCCGGCAAACCCGCAACGGGCGTGGCGCCGGCGGTCAATGCGTTAAACCACTGCAGCCCTCTCATGAGCGTTCTCCTTGATACAGGTCGCGCACCGTCGCCGGGTCGATTTGCGGTTCGGCGTCCAGTTCAGCCAGGCGCGCCAGGTAGAAATCCACCTGACGGCTGCGTTGCTGTGCGGGTACGCCTTGTTGCAGCAAGGCGGTGACGGTCTGTTGAATCTGCGCCACGTCATCGGCCACATAGCGATCGGCCAAGCCGCTGTTGAAGCGTTGCTCGCCGCCGGTGAGGCTCCAGATGAAGGGCCGGTCGCGGGAGTCGTACTCTTCCAGGCCAGCTTCCTGCTCGATCACTTGCGGGCCGTTGAGGCCCAGGCGCGCTTCACGGGTGACCACCAGGTAGCTGCACAACCCGGCCGCGATAGACATGCCGCCAAAGCACCCGACGCTGCCCGCCACCACACCGATCACCGGCTGGTACTGGCGCAGGTCGACAATCGCCGCGTGGATATCGGCGATCGCCGCGAGGCCGAGGTTGGCTTCCTGCAAGCGCACGCCGCCGGTTTCCAGCAGCAGCACGGCACGGGTCGGGATGCCCTTGCGGTTGTCTTCGGCTGCCAACTCCAGCGCGCCGGCGATTTTTGCACCGCCGACTTCACCGAGGCTGCCGCCCTGGAAATTGCCTTCGATGGCCGCAATCACCACGGGCTTTGCGTCAATGCTGCCCTTGGCGATCACCACACCGTCATCCGCCTGAGGCACCACGCCCTGGCGGCTGAGCCACGGCGACATGACGCGCTGGAACGGGTCGATCAATTCACGAAAAGACCCGGCATCCAGCAAAGCCTTGGCCCGCTGCCGCGCACCGAGTTCAACGAAGCTGTGTTTAGCCAGCAAGTCAGTCATGGCCGATCTCCTCGAAACCCTGCTCCAGGCGCAAACGCACCACGCCGGGGGTGGCGCCGAAATCGTGGATATCAATGTTCAAGGCCGGCGGCGTCTGTTCCTGGAAAATCCGTTCGAACAGGTGCTGCCAACGTTGCTCGGCGCCATTCACCGAGGTCTGCACCTGAATGGTCAGGGTGCCGGGCGTGCCCGGTTCCAGCAGCACTTCGAGGTCGCCGGAGCCGACACAGCCCACCAGCGCACGGCCTTTGGGCGGCTGCCCGGCGGGGAATTCAAAGGATAAGGTTTCCATCAAAACGCTCCGTCGAGGCGGTCGATAAACAGGCAGGCGGCCAGCAAGTCGGCGGCGCCGCCGGGGGAGGCATTCAGGGCCAGCAACTGCTGGTCGAGTTCGTGCAAATGGCGACGGCCAGCCAGGGTTGCGCTGCCACCGGCGTCGAGCACGGACTGGGCGCCGTGCTGCATGGCCTGCAGGCCTGCTTCGCCTGCACGGTAGAGCACGCAGGTGTCGGCCAGGCCCGTCATGATCGCGAGCAAGGCATCCAGGCGCGCGTTCTGTTCGCCTGCGTTTTGCTGGCGGCTTTTGTGCAGTTGCGGCAGGCCGCGTTGCAGCACGGACGGGAAGCCGAGTTGCGCTTCTTCGCGCGCACCGCGGGCGCCGTAGCGCTGGGCAACCTGCGCGCCGTGGCTGAGGGGTTGCGGGGCATAGCGGTCGTTGAGCAGGGCCAGTTTGGCCGCGCGTAACGTGATTGCGCTGGCGTGGGTGGCGTGCGGTTCCAGGGCGGCGGCGGCCGTCAGCAACCCGAGCGCCCAGATCGCGCCGCGATGGGTGTTTACGCCATTCGTTGTGGTGAGCATTGCCTGCTCGCCTTCGCGGCCGATTCGTCCGAGGGCTTCGCGCAGGGGCAAGCCGATGGCTGCACAGTCGATAGCCGCTTCAGCCATTTCCTTGAACATGGGCCACAGCGACAGCGCCGACGCGTGCATCAGGCCCAGGTGCAAATCGCTGTGCGCGCCGTTGCCACGACGGTCCACCAGCGCGGGTTTGGGCGACAGGTCCGCCTCATCGATCAGCGCATCGACGGCCATGTCCGCCAGCCGGTCGGCGAGGCTCAGTTCATGCAGTTTGAGGGCGCGCATTTACCAGCTCCTGAACTTGGCGGGCGGGTTGTACAGGCCACCGGACCACTCGACCAAATCGGCCACGCTCTTGGCGGCCAGCAATTCGCGGGTGGCGTCGGTGCGGCGGATGCCCAAGTCTTCGGGCAAGGCGATCAAGCCTTCGCGGCGCATGCGCGCGGTGTCCTTGGGGTTGTGGCGCATGCCGATGGCGGTGACGCCAGCGACCGCGGCGATCATCGCCTGGCGCTCTTCCAGCGAGCGCGCCTTGTACAGGTAGGCGATGCCTTCTTCGGTGAGCAGGTGGGTCACGTCGTCGCCGTAAATCATGATCGGCGCCAGCGGCATGCCGCTTTTGCGCGCCACTTCCACGGCGTCGAGGGTCTCGACGAAGGTGGGTTTGCCGCCTTCCTGGAAGGTCTCGACCATTTGCACCACCAGCTTTTTGCCGCGTTCGAGCAAGGCTTCCGGCGCGTCGTCGTGGCGCATGTCGAGCCACGCCGGAGTGCCATGGCGACGGCCGCGCGGGTCATGCCCCATGTTTGGCGCGCCGCCAAACCCGGCGAGGCGGCCACGGGTGACCGTGGAGGAATGGCCGTCGCCATCCACTTGCAGGGTGGCGCCGATAAACAGGTCCACCGCGTATTGGCCGGCCAGTTGGCAGAACATCCGGTTGGAACGCATCGAGCCGTCGCGGCCAGTGAAGAACACGTCCGGGCGCGCGGCGATGTAGTTTTCCATGCCCAGTTCAGTGCCGAAGCAATGCACGCTTTCCACCCAGCCGCTTTCGATCGCGGGGATCAGGGTCGGGTGCGGGTTGAGGGTCCAGTTGCGGCAGATCTTGCCCTTGAGGCCGAGGGATTCGCCGTAGGTCGGCAGGATCAGCTCGATGGCGGCAGTGTTGAAGCCGATGCCGTGGTTGAGCGACTGCACGTTGTGTTTTTCGTAGATGCCACGGATCGCCATCATCGCCATCAGCACGTGCACCGGCTTGATGTGGCGCGGGTCGCGGGTGAACAGCGGTTCGATATAAAAGGGTTTGTCAGCCACCACCACAAAATCCACCCAACTGGCGGGGATGTCGACGCGGGGCAAGTCAGTGACGTCATCCACCAACTGGTTGACCTGCACGATCACAATGCCATCGCTGAAGGCAGCGGGCTCGATCAGCGCCGGGGTGTCTTCGGTGCTGGCACCGGTGTAGATGTTACCGGCGCGATCGGCCATAAACCCGGCCGACAGTACGACGTTGGGGATCAAGTCCACCACCAGCCGCGCATAGAGTTCGATGTAGGTGTGGATCGCGCCGATTTCCAGCAGGCCTTCTTCGAGCAACTGGCTGATGCGCAGGGATTGGGTGCCGGCGAAAGAGAAATCCAGCTTGCGCGCGATGCCCTTTTCAAACAGGTCCAGGTGCTCGGAACGGCCGACACTGGGCATGATCATGTGCAAATCGTGGAGCTTGGCCGGGTCGGCCTTGGCCAGGGAGCGCGACAGGAAGTCGGCTTGTTTCTGATTGTTGCCTTCCAGCACCACACGGTCGCCGGGGAGGATCAAGGCCTCAAGCGCTTCGACGATTTTGTCACTGGGCAGCACCGCCCCGTCCGCGAAGTGCCTGACCAGCCCAAGCCGCCGCTGCTTCTCGTCGCGCCGCCGCGTCCAGCGCGAATCGGGGGTGATGGTTGTTGTCATGGTCGCTCCACGGGGTTCGCTGTCGTGGGCTGTACCTTAGGAGTGAAACTGGGGGGTATCAATCAAGCTGGGTGGTGGAATGTTACGGTTGGAGTAACGAAACATCAGTGAATGCTGGATTCAAGCCAAATGGGGATTTCAAATGTGGGAGCTGGCTTGCCTGCGATGGCGGCCTGTCAGTAGACACTTTCCTGGCTGACCCACTGCCATCGCAGGCAAGCCAGCTCCCACATTTGATTGACGGTGTTGCGAGGGCTCGCGTCATTCCCACCGATTATTAGCCAGCACGTCTTCCACTTTGCCCAGCAGCATCGTCGCGCCTTCCATCAACTGCCCAAGCAACGCCTCATCCTCATCCATGTACCCTTCGTACTCCGCCAGGTTGCGGCGCTCATGACACAACGCCAATAACCTCACCTGCACCTTGTTCGCGTCGACGGTGTGAATGAGGCATTGAAAGACCAAATAGCGTTTGTCGGAGCGATACCCGCGCAGGCGCAGAGCTGTGAGCGCGATAGCGTGGGCGGCGTTGTACGCCAAGTCGAAACGACTGGCGAAGGCTAATTGCGGATTACCTGCATCCCTCAACCGATCCCGGGCCGAGCGCATCAGCCCTTCACACTCCTTGCGATCAGGCGCCTCAGCCTTCAGGCCGCCACTACGTTGCAGATTCTCCAGATTTGCCTTGCTGTCCATCCGTGGATTCCAGGGGGTTGCCCCCCATCAGGTTGATCTTGTCCTGCTGTACGACCCGCTGCACAAAACTGTTCCCGGCATTCCATTTGCCGATCCAGTCTTCGGGGGTGTAAAGCGTCGGGTTGAGGGTGCGGCCCAGTTGCTCTTCCAACGGAATCAGCTGCTCCATGACGTCACTGTAGTTGAGGTTTTGGCCGATCAGCATCAGATCAATGTCACTGGATGAGTGCGCTTCGCCCTTGGCGATGGAACCGTAGATAAAGGCCCACGTTATCTGCTCGGCGAACGGCGCCAATGCATTGCGTAAGGGTTCGTCCAGGCTCAGCGTCTTGCGCACAATGGCCAACAACTCCGAATAGATCGGGCACTGGAGATTGGCCTGGTAGTGGGTTTGGTTGCCTTGGCGCGTCATGCTCAGGATGCCCGCCCGCTGCAATCGCTCCAACTCGCGGGTGAGGCTGCCCTTGCCGACCTGAGCCCAGCGCGCAATTTCATTGGTGAAGAAACTTTGATCGGGTTTGCCGAAGAGCAGGCCCAGCACTTTTTGCTGGGTGACGGTGAAGAGTGCAGTGCTGAGCAGCAAGGTTTGCATGGCTGAGGCCGAAGAGTCCCAAAAAGGGAACGATAGGTCCCTTTTTGGGAACGATCAAGTTTTCTGTGGCACATCCCCTTCGGCTAACTGCACGAAATCTGATGTGGGAGCTGGCTTGCCTG
>NZ_JBARTQ010000375.1:0-5738 GCF_049645325.1 Pseudomonas sp.
CTTGAAAGTTGTGTAGATACTTATGCCGCGAAGGGGCCAGCCCAATCACCACAGATTTCCCGCTAACCCCCTGCCAGCAAACGCTCATAAGGAATGCTCAAGCCCTCATGCAGGCGCTTGATCATCGACAGGCTCAACGTGCGCTTGTGGTTCAACACTTCCGACACCCGCCCACTGGTGCCAATAAAGGGTTCCAGGTCACGGGCGGTCATGCCGAGCTGTTCCATCCGAAACTTGATGGCCTCCACCGGGTCCGAAGGCGGCATTGGATAATGGTCGGCCTCGTACTTCTCGATGAGGATGGCGAGGATTTCCAGCTCGTCGCCCTCAGGCGAGCCGATTGGCGCTCCCCATAGCTGCTCGACGCGCGCGAGCGCTGCGGCCAGGTCTTCCTGGGAATGTATAGGTTTGATATTCATCACACGGTCTCCGCGTTGATCTGATCGTACTGCGAGTGGGTTCCCACAAAACGTACGAACCCAAGCTGTCGCTGATAATCGATCGCCATGATTACTCGATACTTGTTGCCGCCTACATTGAAGACAACCCTGCCACCTTTAAGGATGCTGGCCGTCCTGAGCGCTGCCTTGAGCGTCTGTGGCGTTGGGTAAGTGGCTCTTTCCATATGGCGATACAACTCGACCAGCGGTGTTTTTGCGTCGGCACAGGCTGGGTGGCTTTCCCAGAATATTCGTAAGGTGGACAGCGCGATTATCCGCATCGAATTGACCTCCCAATTTGGGAGATGATAGGTGTGGTTGGGGAGATACGCAATCTCGGAAATATTATCTGACGAGTAGGCATTCGCTTCATGTGATCCTTCACAGACGGCGGGTGGACAGTCGGAGCTGGACGCTATTCTCCCGGTCCCTACGCCGTCCACGGCCATCCTGATTCAGGCTTTTTCAGCAGCTCTGCTCTACCTCTGAGAGCCCCGAAAATGCTGGACGCTACAAGCTTTCCAAAGTGTGTAACAACACCCGCACCTTGGTCAGCGACTCCTGATACTCCGCTTCCCACTCGGAGTCCGCGACAATCCCGCCGCCGCCCCAGCAGCAGACTTGCCCGTCCTTGACCAGCAAACTGCGGATAGCGATGGAGCTGTCCATTTCGCCACGCACATCCAGATACACCAGCGAGCCGCAGTACAGCCCGCGTCGCGTTGGCTCCAGTTCGTCGATGATCTGCATCGCGCGAATTTTCGGGGCGCCGGTGATGGAGCCGCCGGGAAAGCTGCCGGCAATCAGGTCAAGGGCGTCTTTGTCGGCCGCCAATTCCCCGGTCACGCTGCTCACCAGGTGATGCACATTGGGGTAGCTTTCCAGGCTGAACAGCTCCGGCACGCTCACCGAGCCGGTGCGGCAGGTGCGGCCGAGGTCGTTGCGCAGCAGGTCGACGATCATCAGGTTCTCGGCACGGTCCTTGGGACTGGCGAGCAGTTCTGCGGCGTTGGCGGCGTCTTCCTCGGGGGTAAGGCCACGCGGGCGGGTGCCCTTGATCGGGCGGGTTTCGACCTGGCGCTGGCTGATGCGCACGAAGCGCTCCGGCGACAGGCTCACCACCGCGCCGTCGTCCGGCAGGCTCTGGAACCCGGAAAACGGCGTGGGGCACGCCTCACGCAGGGCGCAATAGGCCGCCCACGGGTCGCCGATGCACGGCGCGCGAAAGCGCTGCGCGAAGTTGACCTGGTAGCAGTCGCCCGCCTGGATGTAGTTTTGGATACGCACGATGGCCTGGCGGTAAACCTCGGCGCTGAGGTCCGGGACCATCGGGCCGTGCAGTTTGAAACGCGTCGATGGTTCGACGGTTTCATTGCTGAACAGCGCGATCAAGCGTTGCCGCTCGCTGTCGACCAAGCTGGGGTGAAACACCAACTGGCTGGTCTGGGCCTGGTGATCGCTGATCAGCGCCCAGGCATACAGCCCAAAGCGCGCATCCGGCAGGTGCAGATCGTCGATGGCGAGGCGCGGCAGGTGTTCCAGGTGCCGGCCAAAGTCGTAGCTCAGGTAACCGATCAAGCCGCCGGCAAATGGCAATTCATAGCCAGCAGGCAAACCCGCTTCACCCAGCTGTGTGAGGTTTTTCCGCAAGCGTTGCAGGAAATCAGTGCCGCTTTCGTCAGGCGCTACCGTCAAGGTCGCTTCCGGCCACGCGCTCAGCAGGTCATAACGCCCGCGTTCGGCCGCCGGGCGGCCGCTGTCGAGCAGCACCGCGCCGGGAGCGTGGCGAATCGCTGTGAAATACGCAGCAGGGTTGGCCTGGTAGGGCAGCGGGTGTACGGAACAGGTCGACATGCGGGGCGGATCAGCCGTTGGCTTGGGGGAGGCGATTGTAGTCCCCTGTCGGTTCTGGTCCTAGGGGGGGATGTCGGCGATAAGCAGATTGAGGACTGGTCTTGGAGGGGTGTTGCTTGTCAGAAGGTCATCGCAGGCACGCCAGCTCCCACATTGAAATGCATTCAACTGTGGGAGCTGGCTTGCCTGCGATGAGGCCCTCAGCCTTCCACAGCAGCAATATGCCCAAACATTTCCTGCACAAACTTCACCCGTTCCTCCGGGGTTTCGGTGGCGCCAGCAGCCTTCAACGCTTCAAGCCGCGCTTCCACGGCATGGGTGCGCAAGGTCAGGCCGCAGTCGTTGGCGATCTGGATGTTCAGCCCCGGCCGCGCGTTCAATTCGAGGATCAGCGGGCCTTTTTCCTGGTCCAGCACCATGTCCACGCCGATATAACCCAGCCCGCACAGCTCATAGCAGCCGGCGGCCAGCTTCATGAAACCGTCCCAGTTGGGCAGTTGCACGCCATCCACCGCGTTGGTGGTGTCGGGGTGTTTGGTGATGATGTTGTTCAGCCAAGTGCCACGCAGAGTCAGGCCGGTGGCGAGGTCGACGCCCACGCCGATCGCGCCCTGGTGCAGGTTGGCCTTGCCGCCGGATTGCCGGGTCGGCAGGCGCAGCATGGCCATCACCGGGTAGCCCATCAGCACGATGATGCGGATGTCCGGCACGCCTTCGTAGCTGATGCTCTTGAAGATCTGGTCGGGCACCACGCGGTATTCGATCAGCGCGCGGTCACGGTGGCCGCCCAGCGAATACAGGCCGGTGAGGATGCTGGAAATATGGTGTTCGATTTCTTCATGGCTGATGATCTTGCCGGACACCGTGCGGTAGCGCCCTTCAAACCGGTCGGCCACCACCACAATGCCGTCACCGCCGGCGCCCTGAGCCGGCTTGATCACGAAATCGTTGCGCCCACCGATGATCTCGTCGAGCTTGTCGATTTCCTTTTCGGTGGAAATGATCCCGTACATTTGCGGCACATGCAGGCCGGCGGCGAGGGCGCGTTCCTTGGTGATGATCTTGTCATCGACGAGCGGATACAGGCTGCGCTTGTTGTACTTGAGCACGTAGTCGGCGTTACGCCGGTTGATGCCCATGATCCCCCGCGCTTCCAGGGCCTTCCACGTCTTCCAGAAGCCAAACATTACGAATCAGCCTTGAGGAAGGCCTTGAAACGCACCAGTTCGGTCAGGCGGTAGCCGCGATAGCGACCCATGGCCAGCATGAAGCCCACCAGGATCAACAGGATCGCCGGGAAGGTGAACACAAAGTAGATCAGTTCCGGCACGCTCATGATGATGTGCGCCAGCGACGCCGCGAACAGCGTACCGATCGCCACTTTCAGCGCGTGGTTGGCGCCGCGTTCTTCCCAGGTGATCGACAGGCGTTCGATGGTCATGGTCAGAATCACCATCGGGAACAGCGCCACCGACAGCCCGCGCTCCAGCCCAAGCTTGTGGCTGAACAGGCTGATGGCCGCGATCAGCACCACCACAAAGGTCAGCACCACCGACAGCCTCGGCAACATCTGCAGCTTCAAGTGTTCCAGGTATGACCTCAGGGAGAGTCCCAGCGCCGTAATAATGGTGAACAGCACAATCCCGAAGCCCAGTTGCGTCTCGCGGAACGCCAGGGCGATCAACACCGGGGTAAACGTGCCCAGGGTCTGCAAGCCGATGAGGTTGCGCAGGATCAGGATCACCAGCACGCCGATGGGGATCATCACCATGATCATGAACGTCTGCTGGGTTTGCAGCGGCAGGCCGTACAGCGAGTATTCGAGGAAGTTGGCGTCGGTGTTTTCGTCGGTCAGCTTGGCCAGGCGAATCGCGTTCATTTCGCTGTTGTTCAGGCTGAAGGTCACCATGGCTTTCTTGCCGCCATCCACCGTGATCAGGTTTTCATCACCGGTCCACCACAGCAGGCGGTCGGCGGGCAGGCCTTGTTCGCCGGTTTCCGGGTTGAAGTACAGCCAGTCGTTGCCATTAAAGCTGCGCAGCCACAGTTCCGGGGTTTGCGGCTGGTCGGCCACCAAGCGGATGGTGTGGACTTTTTCAATCGGCACGTGGGCGATGGACAACAGCAGCTCGACGATCTTGGCTTTGTGCGGCGTCGACGGGTCGCCCGCCAGCAGCAGTTTCACGTTGTCGTCGTTGAGGTTGTTGGTGCGTTTGATGGCTTCGGTGATAAAGGTTTCCACATCCGCCGAATGCTGGCGGATTGGCGCCAGCAGGGCTTCGGCAGCGATTTTTTCCGGGCCGTCCACGGCAATGCTGTCGCGGAACGTCGGGCCTTTGACCTTGACCTTTTCACCGCTGTAACGCTTGGTCAGCACCAGGCGGTAATACAGGGTCTGGTTGCCCTTGGCGCGACGTGCCGACCAGGTGACCTTGCGGTTGCCGTCAGTGCGGTTGACGCTCACGCCGTAATTATTCGAGATAAAGCTTTCATTGAGGCTGACGAAGTCGCGGCTCAGGGGCGGCACGAACATCGAGATCTTCACCGGGTCCTTGGGGTTGGCGACGAACTCGACCTTGGCGTCGATGTTCCACAGGTCGTCGGTGGCGTCCTCGGTGACGGGAATCCCCAGCACGAAAATCTGGTAGGCGGTGACCGAAATACCCAGCACCACCAGGAGGGTGATCAGGATTTTCAGGTGCAGGGTCAGAGAGCGCATTCGGTTTACTCGGCGGTATGAGCGTCGGCGGCGCAGGCAGGTTTGCCTGCTGCGTATTTAAGACTGGGGTCGACCAGCGCATCAAAGCGTTTCAACGCTTCGGAGCCGATCAGCAGCGGGTATTGGAAAGCGCTGCGGTCAGTCAAGTTCACTTCGATGCTGCGTAAAGCAGTGCCCATGCAGATGTCCAGCGCAATCACTGGGCGGGCGGTGTAGTTCTTGTCCTCATCGGGGTCGTAGTCACCGGCGCGGCGCTTGATCTTGCTGACGCGGGCGAGGGGGCGTTCGATGGGGTGGGAGTGAGCGGCGTCGATGGCCAGGTAAAAGCGCACCCAGGATTCACCGTTGCGCTTGAAACGCTTGATGTCGCGGGCGCTCAGGGAAGCGGTCTTGGCACCGGTGTCGAGTTTGGCGGCCACTTCCAGGTCAATGCCCGCCAGCTTGGCGTATTCGTTGAGGCCATACACGGTCTTCTCGGCGGCAACGCCAAGGCCGGGTACGAGCAGCAGGCAAATCAATGGAAGGAAGGGCTTGAGTCTCATAGATCCTGAGGCGGTGCAGTGCGATGTTCAATTCAAGGCGACTGGCATTACTGCACAATCTCGGGTGCGCCGTTTCATCATTTGATGTCAGGCAAAAACGGCGGGCATTCTAACATGATGCTTTTTTGGCGCCAGCGCTGGCAGGCGGCCATGCCTCGAAGCGGTGCACCCGCGGTTATTAGA
>NZ_JBARTQ010000376.1:0-3221 GCF_049645325.1 Pseudomonas sp.
TGGAGGTACAGGTCGCATAACCGTTCGTGAGCGAGTGTTGTATTTTCGGCGCCGGCAACGTTATGGCCGGTGCCGCGTTTACATTGACTTCGGTAATGACTGAGCGCTGTTGGTTTACACCGTTGTCGATGGTGTAGTCGAACGGCAAGCGTGCATTGACAATGCCTTCAAACAAGGACCACGGCAGGCTGCTGAATGAGATTATTTGCCCGGTCACATCACCGACTTTTACCGTATAAGTCGCCACCGGCCCCACGCCATTACAAAACAGCCTGAGCACTTCACCGGGTGTGGGGTCATCAAACAACGCGACCTGTGCAAGTACGTCCTGGCCGCGATGGCGATTGTCGATCACATTAAGCGTACTGGGGACCTGGCCAAGGATTTGCACCCTCGCCAACAATGGGTTGACCAACTCAGGGGCATTCGGGTTTTCCTGGCCGGGAATACCCAAGTTGACATTGAAGCTCGCCACGCCGGAGCGAATAGGGGTTTGTTGCCCGCGTGTGATTTCGTAGCGCGCCGGCACCAGATGGGCCACTAGGAGCGCAGCAGGTCCCCTGAGAATGGGCCAGGGTACTGCCACATCGAAGGGAAAACTCACCACCGGCTGGCGGGGTATTGGGCGACCATTCCAAAACACTTCTACCGTGTCTCCCGAAAGCCAACTGTAGGCCCGAATGCGCACTGATACGCCGCGGCGGGCGTCATCACGGTTGATCAACAGGTCGTCATAACTGGGCGGCGCAATTTCAGGCAGTTGCAAACCGGTGGGAGGGGCATTGAGTGCCAGTTGAAAGGCCAGGCCAGCGCTCAGGGAGCTGAAGTTTCCTGCCTCATCGAAGAGGCGGTAATACACATAGGCGGGCCCATTGAGCAGTCTGCGCAACTGCGCACCGTCCAGCGAGACAATCAAGGGATCGGAGGTCAACGTGAATACTTGCATCGCATCCGGTGCAGAGGCAGGACCGATGGGGCTATTGCTCAAATAGAGTTCACCACGGTCCCACGCTTCTCGACCGTTGTATTGCGCAAGCCTGATAAGTACCGGCGCGTTGGCGGCGATATAGGCCTCATCCACCACATTGGAAGGGGGCGCAACCACGAACATCGCGCGGTCCTGCGGGCTCAGTAATGTCGGGCCAACCATGTCGACCCTGATCTGCAGCCGTGAATCCATCTCGGTCACCCCGGCCTCCGTTTCGACCGAGTAGTAAATTTCGCCGGTACCGGATTGTTCCCTCAGCGTCGCCAAAGGGATGAAACGCACAATAGGATCTGGAATGGCGGGAGGCGGTGCTGTGAATGTCTCGGACCAACTGGTCTCTTTGCCATTGATGACCCAGACAATTTTCAGAATATGCGGAAGCTCACCCGGCGCAGGCTCCAGCCATTTTGGAATTGCCACCCGCAAGGGTGCTTGCATCAACGAGACCGGGATTACGCCACGCGGTCCAACACCTGGGATCACCAGCGGATCCAGCACACCCATGATGCTGCCACCCCCTGCTTTCGGATTCAGGCTAGTCGGCGTGGTCATGGGCATTTCCTCTGAGTCGCTGATGAGTTAGTCGTTGTCGAATCTGGCTGCCTGCTGTTGGATTGATTAAATGCCCGTTACGCGTTCCCGGATACTGTCAGAACTAACAGGTAGGCCTATCCATTCGTCGGGTTTTCACGCTGGACGGACCAAGCTGTTTCCAAATATTCCTTGACGAAAGGGTCGGCCTGACATTTCATGAAACCGGTTTCAGCGCTGTGCACGCACGCTAAAACCACTCAATCCAATAAGAAAGGCTTGCCACCGTGACGCCATTTTCCGCCGCCCAGCGTAGCCGCGTGACCATGCTCGATGTCGCCGAGCGCGCCGGTGTGTCCAAAGCCAGCGTCTCGCGCTTTATCGGTGATGACCGCACGCTGCTCTCCGACGCCATTGCGCTGCGCATCGAACAGGCCATCACGGAACTCGGCTACCGCCCCAACCAAATGGCGCGAGGCCTGAAACGCGGCCGCACCCGCCTGATCGGCATGCTGGTCGCCGACATCCGCAACCCCTATTCCATTGCCGTGATGCACGGCGTCGAAACCGCCTGCCGCCAGCACGGCTATAGCCTGGTGGTGTGCAATACCGACCGCGATGACGAACAGGAACGCCAGCACCTGGCGGCGCTGCGCTCATACAACATCGAAGGGCTGATCGTGAATACCCTCGGCCATCACCTCGACCAATTGCTGGAACTGCAGCGCGAAATGCCGCTGGTGCTGGTGGACCGCAAGGTCGAACCGCTGCACAGCGACCTGGTGGGGCTGGACAACCCGGCCGCCGTGCACATGGCCGTGGAGCACTTGCAGCAACAGGGTTACCGCGACGTGCTGCTGGTGAGCGAAGCCGCCGACGGCACCAGCTCGCGCCTGGAGCGCCAACAGAGTTTCACGGCTGAAATTGCCTGCCGAGCGGGATTGACCGGCGCAGTGTTGGAAATCGATGACGCGCTGGAAAACCGCCTTCAGGCCTTTCTTGCAAAACCTGGCCCCAAGGCGTTGTTCTGCGCCAACGGCATCGCCGCGTTGGCCTGCACCCGTGCCCTGAAAAACCTGGGCTGCAACCTGTTCGACGACGTCGGCCTGATCGCCCTGGATGACCTCGACTGGTACCCGCTGGTGGGCAATGGCATCACCGCCCTCGCCCAACCCACCGAAGCGATTGGCGCGAGTGCCTTCGACTGTTTGCTCAAACGCTTGCGCGGCGATCAGTCGCCCGCACGCGCGCTGGATTTTCTGCCGCAACTGGTTATCCGCGGCTCGACCCAAAACGCCTGATTTTTTAAAGAAAAATGAAACCGGTTTCAGAGGTAAACAACAATGCATAAATACCCCGTCTCCATCAGCCTTTCCAGCTACGGTTCAGACCTGGTTCGCGAGCAAGGCCAGCTCAGTTTTGTTGAGTTGTTGAGCGCTGCCGGCGCGCAACGTATCGAGTGGCGTGAAGAACTATTGACCACTGAGCAACCGGGCGCCCTCGCCCAGGCGGCCGCCGACCATGGCCTGGAATCGGTGTTTTCCTCGCCCCTGGAACTCTGGGTCGCCGGGCGCGCGCAGCCAAATGCCGAGCTTGCCGCCACCCTCGATCGCGCCCAGGCATTCGGTTCCGGCTGGCTGAAGGTCTCCCTCGGCTACTTTACCGACACCAACGACCTGCAAAGCCTGCACGCCCTGCTCAA
>NZ_JBARTQ010000377.1:0-20381 GCF_049645325.1 Pseudomonas sp.
GGATAAAACTCGCCTGAATGTCGTCAAGCGGTAGAAATGTGCGCAAGACTGCCGGAAAACCCGGCAGTCAGGCAATTAACGAGCGTCGACAATCAATTGATCGAACTTTTTCAGCGCGTTACGCAAGCCAAGGCTCTCCAATGGCCGATCGGCATAAACCATCTCGGCCATCTCCATGATCCCCGACGCATTGGGCAACGGCAGGTCCTGCTCAAGGATCTGCTTCATGCGCACCAGGAAGATCCATTGCAACCACTGGTGAAAGTCCAGCGTGTCGACCGAAAACGGCTCGACACTGCTCAACGCTTCAGCACTGGGGGGCACTTCGTCCCACCAGCCCTGCACGCGCAGCTCGCGCTCGATCAGCAATAACTGTTCGGCAATCGCAGGGAACCGCCCATCCATCAGAGGCTGACCTTGGCTTTTTGCCGCGCTTGAGCGGCGCCGGCGGCATCGCCTTGGGCGGCACGTGCATCACCAATCAAGCCCCACAGGTTGGCTTGCAGATCAGGACGACCATTGGCCAGGCTCAGGCCACGACGGGCAAATTGCTCGGCTTGCGGCGCATCGCCCTGGGCCATGCGCACCTGGGCCAGGCGATACAACACTTGCGGTTCGCGAGGTGCCACGCGCTGGGCGCGCTCAAGGCTTGATGACGCACCGTTCAAGTCGCCACCCGCCTGCTGCTGCTGGGCGGTGGTCAACAACGCCAGTACTGGCCCGTCCAGTTGCTCGTCAGCCGAGAGGCCGCCCGCGTTGGACGACGACGGAATGCCGCTCGGCGTCGACGGCATGGTGTAGGTGCTTTGGTTGATCGGCGCCGCCTGGATCGGCGTGGAGTCAACCGGCCCCGACGTGCTTGGCCCAGGGGTCCACGGCTCGGCGCTGATCGGCGCCGAAGTGGCCGAGCCACCGCCCGGCACCATCACCACCACGCCCGAATCCTGCGGAATGGATTGAGGAGTGGCCTGAGTTGGACGCTTGACCACGGTCTGGCGGAAACCGCCATTGGCCGAGATACGGTCGTTATTGGAGACGTTAGTGCTCGAATCCACCACCGGAATCGAGCCGCGCTGCACGCTGGCGCAACCGTTGAGCAAAGCCAGAGCTGTAATAGCTGGAATCCACCACTTGTTCACTTGAAACCCTCTTTGCTTAATTCATCCAGCCCTTGACCCAATCCATCACCGAATCCGCGCCAGCAGGCGCACTGCCGCCGCACGCGGGGCCGGGTGGTGGCTCGCTGCCGCGAATATACGGCATCTGCACCGCGCCCGGACAGTTGGCATCAGAGCCCTGCCCCGTGTGCGGATCAATCCAGGCCTGCACGACGTTGTCCGGCAGCGGCATATTCAACGGCAGCGGATCGGCTTTGCGCATGAAACTGGTCCAGACCTGCAGCGCACCGGTCGCGCCGGTGAACGGCGTCTTGCCGTTGTCATCACGCCCCAGCCACACCACCGCCAGCACATCCTGGCCGAAACCGGCGAACCAGCTGTCACGCGAATCGTTACTGGTGCCGGTCTTGCCGGCCAGCGTCAGGTTCGCCGGCAACACCTTGTAGACAGAACTGCCGGTACCTTCACGCATCACGCGCTGCATGGCGTTCTGGATAAGGTAGATGGAGCCCGCATCGAAGCGCTGCTGAATCTGGAACGGATAGCGCTTGAGCGGCTCGCCCTCGGCGGTCAACACGCTGCGAATCCCGCGCATCGGCGTATTGAAACCACCGTTAGCGATGGTCTGGTACATCGTGGTGACTTCCATCGGCGTCATTGCGCCAGCGCCAAGCAGCATTGATGGGAACGCGGGGAACTCACGGGTGATGCCCAGTCGCCCCAGGGTTTTCAACACATTCGGCACGCCCACTTCGAGCCCGAGGCGCGAGGTGGAGATGTTGTAGGAATGCGCCAGGCCCTGGTACAGGAATATCGTACCGTTGGAGCGACGCTCGAAGTTTTTCGGCGTCCACACTTGGCCGTCCGCCAATTTGACCGACAGCGGTTCATCCGACAGCCAACTGGTCAGCGTGTATTTGCTCGGTTTTTCCAGCGCCGTCAGGTAGACCGCCGGCTTGACCAGCGAGCCGATCGGCCGCACGGCATCCAGCGCACGGTTGAAACCGGCAAAACTCGCCTGGCGACTGCCGATCATGGCCTGGACTTCACCGGTTTCCGGGTTGGTCACCACCATCGCTGCTTCTACTTCGTCGGAACCCTTACGGCCGGTGAGACGCTTGAAGGTGTCATTGACGGACGCTTCGGCTTTCATCTGCAGAATCGGGTCGAAACTGGTGAAGATCCGCAGGCCTTCTTCGGTCAAGTCTTCGTCGCGGTAGTCTTCACGCAACTGGCGTTTGACCAGGTCGATAAAGCCCGGGAAGGAGCTGTCGGCCAATTTGCCGCGAGTGGTTACACCCAGTGGCATTTTTTTCGCTGCCGCGACTTGCTCGGCGGTGGCGACGCCCTGCTGTTCAAGCACATCGAGCACCAGGTTACGGCGCTCAAGCGCACGCTCCGGGTTGCGGCGCGGGTTGTAATAGGACGGCCCCTTGACCATCCCCACCAGCAACGCCACCTGGTGCAGCTTCAACTCGGACAACGGCTGACCGAAGAAGAACTGGCTCGCCAGGCCGAAACCGTGCACCGCGCGCTGTCCATCCTGACCGACGAAGACCTCGTTGAGGTACGCCTCAAGGATTTCCTGCTTGCTGTAATGCAGCTCCAGCAGCATCGCCATCATGGCTTCGGTGAGCTTACGGGTCAGGCTGCGCTCGTTGGTCAGGTAGAAGTTCTTGACCAATTGTTGCGTGAGCGTGCTGCCGCCCTGGGTCATCTTGCCGCCCGACGTGTTGACCCAAATGGCGCGGGCAATCGACTTCGGCGAGACGCCCCAGTGGTGGTAGAAATCGCGGTCTTCTACTGCAACCAGGGTTTCGAGCAGATACGGCGGCACCTGATCCAGCTTGATCAGGATGCGGTCTTCAAGGTTCTTCGGGTAAATGCCGCCGATCAGCAGCGGTTCCAGGCGCACGACGGGCAGCTTGGAACCATTGAGCGACGACAGTTCCGCCACATAGTCGCCAGAGAAGCGCACACGCACCGGCTGGGCTTTTTCCAGGCCTTCATAGAACTGGAAGCCGCGGGTATTCAGGTCTACGGTATTTCCGCTGACGGCCGCCGCACCCGGGCCATTGCTCACAGGTTCGCGGCGATAACCCAAGGCGTCGAGTTCGGTGAGGAAGTCATCCTTGCTCAGCTTCTGGCCGTTGAACAATTCAAGCGGGCGAGCGTACACCTTGGCCGGAATGGTCCAGCGCTTGCCGGAGAACTTCTCCTGGACCACGGCGTCGAGGTACACCGCAAAGCCGGCGAGCACCACAAGGCCTACCAGGCTGAGCTTAAGCGCCCAGCCAAGCCACGGGCGCAGGCCGCGGGAAGGAGGTTTTTTACGGGAACGGGGAGATCGGGTTCGAGTCATGGCGGCGGATTATACGCACTTTATTGATGATCAACATGAGCCGGACAGCGGTTTGCACGACCGCTCGTAGCGGCCATAATGCCCGCCATGATTTCCCCCAGACTTTGAAGGATCGCCCGTGAGCCAGTCCCTGATCGCTGCCCTGCAAAACCCGGCTTTATACCCTCATCCGGTTGAAGCGTTTCAAGTCATTGAGACCCATATTTCCTGGGTAATACTGACCGGCCCCTATGCGTACAAACTGAAGAAACCGATGAATTTCGGCTTCCTCAACTTCACCGTCCTGGAAGATCGCGGTCACTTCTGTAACGAGGAGCTGCGCCTCAACCAGCGCCTGACCAAAGATTTGTACCTTGAAGTGTTGCCGATCACCGGCACTGCCGAAGCCCCACAATTGGGTGGCGACGGCCCGGTGATCGAGTACGCGCTGAAAATGCGCCAATTCCCGCAGAGCCAAATGCTCAGCACCCTTCAAGCCAACGGTGAGCTGACCAGCGCGCACATCGATGAGATGGCCAGGCAGATCGCGCACTTTCACCTTAGCGCCCCGAAAGTACCCCAGGAGCACCCGGCCGGCACTCCGGACGAAGTAATGGCGCCGGTGCGCCAGAACTTCGAGCAGATCCGCCCTTTCCTCAGCGAAAAGGCCGATTTGGCCCAACTCGACGCCCTGCAAGCCTGGGCTGAAAGCAGTTTCGAACGCCTCAAGCCGCTGCTGGCACAACGCAAGCTCGACGGTTTCACCCGCGAATGCCACGGTGACATCCACCTGGGCAATGCCACGTTGATTGACGGCAGCGTGGTGATTTTCGACTGCATCGAGTTCAACGAACCCTTCCGCTTCACCGACGTGTACGCCGACACCGGCTTCCTGGCGATGGACCTGGAAGACCGTGGCCTCAAGTCCCTGGCGCGCCGCTTTATCAGCCAATACCTGGAGCTGACCGGCGACTACAGCGGCCTTGAAGTGCTGAACTTCTATAAAGCCTACCGCGCGCTGGTACGCGCCAAGATCGCCTTGTTCAGCATGCCGAGCGAAGCTGACCCGGTGCAACGCGCCACCACGCTGCGCCAGTACCGCAACTACGCCAACCTGGCGGAAAGCTACAGCACCATTCCATCGCGTTTTCTGGCAATTACTCACGGTGTGTCGGCTGTCGGCAAAAGCCACGTTGCCATGCGCCTGGTGGAAGCACTGGGTGCCGTGCGCCTGCGTTCAGACGTGGAGCGCAAGCGCCTGTTTGGCGAACAACAGGTTGAGAACACGCCACAGGCCGGCATCTATGCCGCCGATGCCAGCGCGGCCACCTATGCGCGCCTGAACGAAATCGCCGACACCGTACTGCGCGCCGGCTTCCCGGTGGTGCTGGATGCCACTTTCCTGAAGCACGAACAACGCGACGCCGCCGCCAAGATTGCCGAGGCCACTGGCGCGCCGTTCCTGATCCTGGATTGCAACGCGCCGCAGGCCGTTATCGCCAGTTGGCTGGCACAGCGTCAGGCAGATACAAACGATCCGTCCGACGCGACATTGACCGTCATCGAAGCGCAGCAGGCCGAACGCGATCCGCTGTCCGCTGAAGAACTGCTGCTGAGCAAGCGCGTGGAAACCAACGAAAGCGGAACGCTGGACGCGCTGGTCGCACACATTCGCCAACGCCTGCCCGGCCTGTAAGAAATATTTCTTGGTCGTGTCACCGATCTTCGGTGCACGACCGAGCAATAGTGGCACTATAATGGCGTCATAATTCCAACAGGAGTCGCCATCATGAGTCAGCCCAAGCTTTTGGATACCCCGCTCTACGCGCTCCTGCATAAGGACGACATTCGCGGCTTCAACCAGGAACGCCCCAAGGACGGCGCTATCGACATGCGCGGTGGTGACTTCCGAGGGCTGGACCTGCGCGACCTGGACGCCACGGGCGTGGACTTCACCGACGCCTACTTCCGCTCCGCCGACCTGCGTGGCCTGGATCTGCGCGACTGCTCACTGGAAGGCGCGAGCCTCGCCCATGCGCAAATCTCCGGCACCTACTTCCCCCCTGAGCTGACTGCCGACGAGATTTTGATGTCGGTCAATTTCGGCACACGCCTGCGCTACCGCACCAAGTAACCTCACCTTCAGCCCCCGGCTACGCCTCAGGCGGGCCGGGCGCTTCCCGCCTGTTTATGCTCAATTCTGCGCAATATTCTTATAAGCGTTTCAGCCGTTCCTGACCAAAGAACCACGCTTTTCCTACTGAGCGCTACACTCCTTTTCAGGCTTGCCTGGTCACGATACCCACCGCACCATTCGGCCGTCGCAAGGAGGCTTGATGAACGATGAGCTGCAACACCTGAAAAACCTGGGCAAGACGTCGGCGCAGTGGTTGCACGCGGTGGGCATCCACAGCGCGTCCGACTTGCGTCGCCTGGGAGCTGTCGATGCTTACCGAGCCGTGCGCACTCGCGGGTTTCGGGCGTCGAAAGTGCTGCTGTATGCGATTGAAGGGGCATTGATGGACGTGCACTGGAATGACATCCCGACGGAGCGCAAGGAGGCGTTGAACCGTCAGCTGGATGCTCTTTCAGCACGCCAGAAGAATTAATTGCGCACTAAAACCCAGTATTTACGGGCATCACGAGCACGCGTTTGAGAAAACCCATCCAACGTGCAAAACAAATGTTGACTCTCAAATGAGAATCGTTATGATTATCACAACTGGTCGCGAGATCAGCCGATAACTGAAAGACCATTGGTTCGGACTCTCAGATTATCTCCTCATCAGGCTAATCACGGTTATTTGACCCGGCTCTTGCCGGGTCTTTTTTTGCCTGTGAAAAACTGCCTGAACCACCCCGTCTTCAGCGCGCAATAATCAATGGATGCCCACGTTCCGGATGCGGCTGCACCAACACATCCAGCCCAAATACCGCCTTGAGTGGTTCCGGCCGCAACACCTCCGAGGGTGTGCCCAAGGCCTGTGGACGCCCGGCCTCCAGCAACAGAATGCGATCACAGTAACGCGCCGCCAGATTCAGGTCATGGAGGATCACCAGCACCGCCGCGCCTCGATCGGCGAAGCTGCGGATGGCTTGCAAGGTGGTGTGTTGGTGCAAAGGGTCGAGCATCGACGTCGGCTCATCCAGCAGCAACGTCAGCCCCGCCTCACCCGGCCATAACTGCGCCAATACTCGCGCCAGGTGCACGCGCTGGCGTTCGCCGCCGGACAGCGCAAGGTAGCTGCGACCACTCAAATGCTCGACATCCGCCGCGTGCAAGGCGGCCTCGATGATTTCATCATCACGCACCCGGCCTGTTTGATGGGGCAAGCGGCCCATGCCGACTACTTCTTCGACACGAAAGGCGAAATCCAGGGTCGACGCCTGGGGCAGCACCGCCAGCCGCTGGGCACGCTGCGGGCCGCTCCAGTCTTTCAGCGCCTGCTGATCCAGCCAGACACTGCCTTCGTCCGGCTGCAGTTCCCCGCACAACGCCCCAAGCAAGGTACTTTTGCCCGCGCCATTGGGCCCCAGCACACCCAGCACTTCACCGGGCAACAGGTCGAGGGTGACGCCCGCCAACACGGTTTTGCGACCGCGCCGGACCTGCAGCTCTTCCACGCGCAGCATCAGGCACGCCCTCGTAACAACAGATAAAGAAAAAACGGCGCGCCTATGAACGCGGTCACAATACCGATCGGCAACTCAGCCGGTGCCAAGGCCAGGCGCGCCACCAGGTCCGCGAACAGCAGCAAGCTCGCCCCCGCCAGCACAGACGCAGGCAACAGCACACGATGATCCGGCCCCGCCAGCAAGCGCACCAAGTGCGGCACCACCAGGCCGACAAAGCCGATCATCCCCGCCGCCGCCACCGCCGCACCCACACCCAGTGCGGTGCAGAACACCAGCTCGCGCTTGAGCCCCTCGACATCAATCCCCAGGTGACTGGCCTCGGACTCACCGAGCAACAATGCATTCAACGCCTTGGCGCGGCGCGGCAACCACAGCGCCACGCCGGCGCTCACCAGCAACAGCGGCCACAACCGCGAATAGCTCGCGCCATTGAGGCTGCCCAGGTTCCAGAAGGTCAGGGTGCGCAACGTGGCGTCATCCGCCAGATACGTAAACAGCCCCACCGCCGAACTGGCGAGGGCCGTGAGCGCGATGCCGGCCAGCAACATCGTCGCGACGTTGGTCTGGCCGTTGCGGCGTCCAAGGCGATACACCAGCGCCGTGACACCCAGGCCGCCGAGAAATGCACACAGCGACAACAGGTAAGGCCCAAACGCCTCCGGCAAACCGCCAAACAATGAACCGCCGACGATGGCGATGGCAGCCCCCAACGCTGCCCCGCTGGACACCCCAACCAACCCCGGGTCGGCCAGCGGGTTGCGAAACAACCCCTGCATCGCCACGCCAGACAATGCCAGCACGCCGCCCACCGCCAAGCCCAGCAAGGTGCGCGGCAGGCGAATCTGCCCCAGGATCAACTCAGCCTGTTCCAGCCCTTGAGCCTCAATCGGCACACCCATCATGCGCAGGGCGGCCTTGAGCGTATCCAGCAACGGCAGGCTGACCGGCCCCAGCGCCAATGACAGCCAGATCGCCAGGACACACAGCAGCGACAACCCGATAAACAGCGTTTTCGGTTTAACCAGAGTGGTCATGGGGCAGGTTTAGCCTGGGACGGATAGAACCCGGCGGACAGTTGCACCAGGCTTTGCGGCAGACGCGGCCCCAGGCCGCCGACCAGCAGCGTCGGATCGAGCTCAAATACTCGGCCGTTCCTGGCCGCAGGCGTTGAGGCCAAAATCGGGTTTTCCTTGAACAAGGCCGCACGCGCGGCATCACCGGTCAGGGCGCGGTCGGCAAACACCAGCACATCCGGGCTCAAGCCCGCCAACGCCTCCACCGAGAATGGCTTGTAGCCCGTGTGGGTCGCCAGATTGTGCCCGCCAGCCTGCTGCAACAGCCAATCGGCGGCGGTGTCTTTGCCGGCAATCAGTGGCTTGCCGCCCGCATGGCCCAGCAGCAACAGCACACCCGGCGACTTCTGCGTGGCTTGGGCCTTGGCAACCCGGTTTTTCTGCTGCTCCAGCGCTTGTTCATATCCGGTAAACAATTCGTTGGCCTTGGCCTCATTGCCGAGCAACTTGCCCAAGTGCTGAAGGTTGCCTTTCAAGGTCGGCAAATCCGGTTGGGCGGAGAACATTTCCACCTGCACGCCCGCGCCACGGATCTGCGCCAGTACCGGTGGCGGCCCCATTTCCTCGGTGCCTACGAGCAACTGCGGGCGCAAGCTGAGGATGCCCTCCGCCGACAACTGCCGCTGGTAACCAATGCTCGGCAACGCCTTGAGCGACTCTGGATGCTGGCTGGTGGTATCAACCCCCACCAATTTCGACTCTGCGCCCAGCGCGGTCACCCATTCCGAAAGCGCCCCACCGGCACTGACCCAGCGTTGTGGCAATTCAGAGGCGTGTGCCCCGGGGTTGACCAGCAGTGAGGCAACGAGCGCAAAAGCGCTGGTACTCAGGCGCATATCAGGGTTTCCTTCCAAGGGCAGGGCCACTCAAGCACTCATCAATGTGACAGATAATCCCTGTCTGGCATCGTACTGAGCGCCCGGTCAGCTAACGGGCGAAGCCGGCATTTGATAATTGTTTGCATTTGAACGTCAAGGCACTTAAGGATTGAAATGAAGTTTCTCTGCCCCTCCGACACCCTCGCGCCAGACAGCAGCCGCGGATTCGAGATCGACGGTTGCAAGCTGCTGGCCGTGCGCCGTGACGGCGTGGCCTACTTCTATATCAACCGTTGCCCGCATCGCGGCATCCCGCTGGAATGGCAGCCCGACCAGTTCCTCGATGCCAGCGCCAGCCTGATCCAGTGCGCCACTCACGGCGCGTTGTTCCTGATCGAAAGCGGCGAATGCATTGCCGGCCCGTGTGCGGGCCAAAGCCTGACCGCCCTGCCCGGCCGCGAAGACGAACAAGGACTGTGGGTGGAACTCTAGTCGCCGATCAGCACGTCCAGCCGCCGCTCGACAATAATTTCCTCTGGCGTGACGCGCACACCGTAGGCCAACACCTCCACGCCCGCGGCCTTGGCTTCGCGCAGCGCGGCGGCATAACCGGCATCGATTTCCACGGCCGGGCGCACCGCTTCAATCCCGGAGAGATTGACGCAATACAACTGCACCGCCCGTACGCCGTCCCGCGCCAAATGTGCCAATTCGCGCAAATGCTTGGCGCCGCGCTGGGTGACTGCATCGGGAAACGCCGCCACCGGCGAGCCATCAAACCCCAGCGTGACGCTCTTGACCTCCACGTACGCGGCGCCGTGTGGGTAGTCCAGGCGAAAGTCGATGCGGCTTTTTTCCTGGCCGTACGGCACTTCACGCTTCAGCGCTGTAAAGCCGTTGAGCTCGGTAATCACCCCGGCGCGCAATGCTTCCTCGATCAGCTGATTGGCCCGTGCGGTGTTGACGCACGCCAGCCGGCCTTGCGGCGTTTCGGCAATTTCCCAGGTGCCCGGCAGCTTGCGCTTGGGGTCATCGGAACGGCTGAACCAGACCTGACCGCCTTCCACCATGCAATTGAGCATCGAACCGGTGTTCGGGCAGTGAATGGTCAACAGCTCACCGGTAAGGGTTTCGATATCGGTGAGAAACCGTTTGTAGCGGCGAATCAGCCGCCCTTCTTCGAGAGGAGGATGAAAGCGCATCAGGCCTGCCAGCTCCGCAAACCGCGGGCGATGCGTTCCACCGCCTCCTGCAGTCGATCCAGGTTTTGCGTGTAGGCAAACCGCACATGATGGCCCGCCTGATAGCGCCCGAAATCCAGCCCGGGCGTAAAGGCCACGTGCTCGGTTTCGAGGAAATGGCGACAAAACGCGAAGGCATCACCGCCGAACGCGCTGATATCGGCGTACAAATAGAACGCGCCTTCCGGCTCTACGGCGATGCCGAACCCCAGTTCGCGCAGGGCCGGCAACAGGAAATCACGGCGACGACCGAATTCGGCGCGGCGCTCTTCCAGAATACTCAGGGTTTGCGGGGTAAAGCAGGCCAAGGCCGCGTACTGGGCCATGCTCGGCGCGCTGATGTAGAGGTTTTGCGCCAGTTTCTCCAATTCGCCCACGGCGGCAGGTGGCGCCACCAGCCAACCCAGGCGCCAGCCGGTCATGCCGAAATACTTCGAAAAACTATTTAAGACGAAGGCGTCGTCGTCGACTTCCAGCACGCTCGCCGCGTCGGTGCCGTAGGTGAGGCCGTGATAGATCTCGTCGACCACCAGGTGGCCGTTACGCGCATTGATTGCACGCGACAGCCCGGCCAGCTCGTCCCGCGTGAGGATCGTGCCGGTAGGGTTGGCCGGCGACGCAACCAGCGCGCCCACGCTGTCCTGATTCCAGTGCTTGGCCACCAGGTCGGCGGTCAATTGGTAGCGCACGTCCGGGCCAACCGGCACCAGTTGCGCCGCACCCTCCACCAGCCGCAGGAAGTGGCGATTGCAGGGGTAACCCGGGTCCGCCAGCAGCCAATGCTTACCCGGATCGACCAACAGGCTGCTAGCCAACAGCAAGGCACCAGAGCCGCCCGGCGTGATCAGAATGCGCTCGGGGTCCACGTTCAGGCCGTAGCGCTGCTGGTAGAACCCGCTGATGGCCTCGCGCAGCTCAGGTAACCCACGGGCAGCGGTGTAACGGGTCTTGCCATTGGCCAGCGCCGCCTGGCCGGCCTGGATGATCGGCTCGGCCGTGGTGAAATCCGGCTCGCCGATTTCCAGGTGGATCACGTCATGGCCGGCCGCTTGCAGCTCATTCGCGCGCGCCAGCAACGCCATGACATGAAAAGGTTCGATGGCGCGACTGCGCGCACTGTAGGGCTGAGCCATAAGCCTTCCTTAACGGTGAGGACAAAAACAGGATTCTACCGAACCCCTGACGTAAAACATGTTCTATTGCCTGCTCGGCCACTCAGGCGGCCCGGGCAAGCGCGCGTAAAACGACTAAAATCAATAGTCGAGAGGTTACATACCCAGCCATGGCGGGCTGCTGCAGTTTGCAACCCCGCCACGATGGGCCTCGACAACCGGGAGTGGCGCACCCCGAATCTATCTGGTAAGTTCGCCCGCTTGCAGCCGCAGGGCCGGCAGGTGTCGGTGACGTTGCAATCCTGCGCAATGGATTAGAAGAGTGAGAGGCGGTCTATTCATGTCCACCCAAGCAAAGCAACAGCAGCAGAGCCTCAGTGGCTTCACACCTTACGTCGAAGCGAAGGGTGAGGAGTACATGGGCAAGCCCATGCGTCAGCACTTCACCAAGATCCTGCAAAAGTGGAAGCAGGACTTGATGCAGGAAGTCGACCGCACGGTTGACCACATGAAGGACGAGGCCGCCAATTTCCCGGACCCGGCAGACCGTGCCAGCCAGGAAGAGGAATTCGCCCTCGAACTGCGCGCCCGTGATCGTGAACGCAAGCTGATCAAGAAAATCGACAAGACGCTGCAACTGATCGAAGACGAGGAATATGGCTGGTGCGAATCCTGCGGCGTCGAGATCGGTATTCGCCGCCTGGAAGCCCGCCCAACCGCGGACCTGTGCGTAGACTGCAAGACCTTGGCTGAAATCAAGGAAAAACAGGTCGGCAAGTAATCTCTGCCGAACTGAACGAATGGGGCGTGCGAACGCCCCATTTTTGTTTCTGGCGTTTGCCGATTTTCCAGTAGTATCCGGCCCATGACAGCCTCTACCTATATCGGGCGTTTCGCCCCCACGCCCAGCGGCCACTTGCACTTCGGCTCGCTGGTCGCCGCCCTCGCCTCCTACCTCGATGCCCGCGCCAACCACGGCCGCTGGCTGATGCGCATGGAAGACCTCGACCCGCCCCGCGAAGAACACGGCGCCCAGGCGGCGATTCTGCACGCCCTCGAAAGCTACGGCTTCGAGTGGGACGGTGAGTTGGTCCGACAAAGCGAGCGGCATGAGGCCTACGCAAAAGTGCTGAACGACCTGTTCAGCCACGGTTTGGCCTATGCCTGCACCTGCTCGCGCAAACAACTGGAGCCCTACCACGGGATTTACCCTGGCCTGTGCCGCAATGCCGGGCATGATCAGCACGACGCGGCCATCCGCCTGCGCGTTCCTGAGCTGGAATACCATTTTACCGACCGCGTACAAGGCGAATTCCGACAGCACCTGGGCCGCGATTCAGGGGATTTCATCATCCGTCGCCGCGACGCCCTCTACGCCTATCAACTGGCGGTGGTGCTCGACGATGCCTGGCAAGGCGTTACCGACATTGTGCGCGGCGCCGACCTGCTCGACTCCACACCACGCCACCTTTACCTGCAGGAACTGCTGGGCCTGCGCCATCCGCGCTACCTGCACGTGCCGCTGATCGTCCAGCCGGACGGTAACAAGCTGGGCAAATCCTACCGTTCCCCACCGTTGACGCCCGACCAGGCAACGCCTTTGCTGGTGAGGGCGTTGCGCGCGCTCGGCCAACCCGTCGATGATCAACTGCTGCACGCCAGCCCACGGGAACTGCTGGATTGGGGCATTGCGCACTGGGATGCCACGCTGATCCCGCGCACACTCACGCTGGCCGAAGCGCAATTGAGTTGAAGGCGCTTGCAGCTTCCCAGCCATCCGTTACCATCGCCGCAGTTTTTTAATCAGAGGCCAACATGTACATCTATCGATTGGTCCTGCTGCTGGTCGTCGGGATCTACCTGTTTTCCCCCGCCATCATGGATTGGTGGATCGACGCCACGGGCGCCTGGTATCGCCCGTATCTGCTGTGGCTGATTTTGATCGTCGTGACCTTCATCCTGCAGAGCCAAAAAGATGCCGATGAGCTTTAGCCTCACCCAGATGCTGCTGATCAGCGCCGCCTACCTGGCTGCGTTGTTCGGCGTTGCCTGGATCAGTGAGCGCGGAATGATTCCGCGGGCGATCATTCGCCATCCGCTGACCTATACCTTGTCGCTGGGCGTCTATGCCAGTGCCTGGGCGTTTTACGGCACGGTGGGCCTGGCCTATCAATACGGCTACGGTTTTCTGTCCAGTTACCTGGGCGTCTCCGGCGCGTTTCTGTTGGCGCCGGTGCTGCTGTACCCGATCCTGAAAATCACCCGTACCTACCAGTTATCGTCCCTCGCGGACCTGTTTGCCTTCCGCTTTCGCAGCACCTGGGCCGGCGCGCTGACCACGATTTTCATGCTGATCGGCGTGCTGCCCTTGCTGGCGTTGCAAATCCAGGCCGTGGCCGATTCCATCAGTATCCTGACCCGTGAGCCGGTGCAACATCGGGTTGCCCTGGCCTTCTGCGCGCTGATCAGCCTGTTCACGATTTTCTTCGGCTCACGCCACATCGCCACCCGTGAAAAACACGAAGGCCTGGTGTTTGCGATTGCGTTTGAATCGGTGATCAAGCTCATCGCCATCGGCGGCGTCGGCCTTTATGCGCTCTACGGCGTGTTCGACGGCCCGCAACAGCTGGAACTGTGGCTGCTGCAAAACCAGACCGCCCTCGCTGCCTTGCACACGCCGCTGCAGGAAGGCCCGTGGCGCACCTTGCTGCTGGTGTTCTTCGCCTCGGCGATCGTGATGCCGCACATGTACCACATGACCTTCACCGAAAACCTCAACCCGCGCTCACTGGTCAGTGCCAGCTGGGGCTTGCCGCTGTTCCTGCTGCTGATGAGCCTGGCCGTGCCGCTGATCCTCTGGGCGGGCCTCAAGCTCGGCGCCACCACCAACCCCGAATACTTCACCCTCGGCATCGGCATTGCGGCCAACAGCCCGGCCCTGGCGCTGCTGGCCTATGTCGGCGGGTTGTCGGCGGCGAGCGGGTTGATCATTGTCACCACCCTGGCGCTGTCAGGCATGGCGCTCAATCACCTGGTGCTGCCGCTGTACCAGCCACCGGCTGAAGGCAATATCTACCGCTGGCTGAAGTGGACACGCCGCGCGCTGATCGTCGCGATCATCATGGCCGGCTATGGCTTCTACCTGCTGCTGGGCGCCGGGCAAGACCTGGCTAACCTCGGCATCGTCGCATTTGTGGCCACTTTGCAGTTTTTGCCGGGTGTGCTGTCGGTGCTGTACTGGCCGACGGCCAACCGTCGCGGTTTTATCGCCGGGCTGCTGGCGGGGATCCTGGTGTGGATCGTCACCATGCTGCTGCCGCTGGTCGGCAACCTGCAGGGCTTCTATATCCCGCTGCTGAACATGATCTATGTGCTGGACGACACCAGTTGGCACATGGCGGCGATCGCGTCGCTGGCCGCCAACGTATTGATGTTCACCCTGATCTCGCTGTTCACCAACGCCAGCCCCGAAGAAACCAGCGCCGCCGAAGCCTGCGCAGTCGACAACGTACGCCGCCCGCAACGCCGCGAGCTGCATGCGGCCTCGCCCCAGGAGTTCGCCACGCAACTGGCCAAGCCCCTCGGCGCCAAGGCCGCGCAGAAGGAAGTCGAGCAAGCGCTGCGCGATCTCTACCTGCCGTTTGACGAGCGCCGCCCGTATGCGCTGCGCCGCCTGCGCGACCGAATCGAGGCCAACCTGTCCGGGCTGATGGGCCCAAGCGTGTCCCAGGACATGGTCGAAACCTTCCTGCCCTATAAGGCCGGCGGCGAAAACTATGTGACCGAAGATATCCACTTCATCGAGAGCCGGCTGGAGGATTACCACTCACGCCTCACCGGCCTCGCCGCCGAGCTTGATGCCCTGCGCCGTTACCACCGCCAGACGTTGCAGGAACTGCCGATGGGCGTGTGTTCCCTGGCCAAGGATCAAGAGATCCTGATGTGGAACAAGGCCATGGAAGAACTCACCGGCATCGCCGCGCAGCGGGTAGTGGGTTCGCGCCTGAATACCCTCGGCGATCCGTGGAAAGAATTGCTGCAAGGCTTTATCAACCTGCCCGACGAGCATTTGCACAAGCAGCACCTGGCCCTCGACGGCCAGACGCGCTGGCTCAACCTGCACAAAGCTGCCATTGACGAGCCGTTGGCGCCCGGTAACAGCGGCTTGGTATTGCTGGTGGAAGACCTGACCGAAACCCAGATGCTCGAAGACAAACTGGTGCACTCGGAGCGCCTGGCGAGCATCGGCCGCCTTGCGGCAGGTGTGGCCCATGAAATTGGCAATCCGATCACCGGTATCGCGTGTTTGGCGCAGAACCTGCGCGAAGAGCGTGAAGAAGACGGTGAAATCACTGAAATCAGCGGGCAGATCCTTGAGCAGACCAAGCGCGTTTCGCGCATCGTGCAGTCGCTGATGAGCTTTGCCCATGCCGGCGCCCATCAGAATCTGGACGAGGCCGTGTGCCTGGCCGAAGTCGCGCAGGATGCCATTGGGCTGCTGGCCTTGAACCGACGCAATTTCGAAGTACAGTTCTTCAATCTGTGCGACCCGGACCACTGGGTTGACGGCGACTCCCAACGCTTGGCGCAGGTGTTGATCAACCTGCTGTCCAACGCCCGCGATGCCACACCGGCCGGCGGCGCGATAAGGGTCAAGACCGAGGCTTTCGAGCATACGGTCGACCTGATCGTCGAAGATGAAGGCAGCGGCATTCCACAGAACATCATGGACCGATTGTTCGAACCCTTCTTCACCACCAAGGACCCGGGTGAAGGTACCGGTCTGGGCCTTGCACTGGTCTATTCCATCGTTGAAGAGCATTATGGACAAATCACCATCGACAGCCCGGCTGACACCGAAAGCCAACGCGGCACCCGTATTCGGGTGACCTTGCCGCGTCATGTCGAAGCGACGTCCGCTGTGAACTGAGACCGTCGAGAGAATTGAATCAATGCCGCACATTTTGATCGTCGAAGACGAAACAATTATCCGCTCTGCCTTGCGTCGCCTGCTTGAACGTAATCAGTACCAGGTCAGCGAAGCCGGCTCGGTGCAGGAAGCCCAAGAGCGTTTCAGCATTCCCACGTTCGACCTGATTGTCAGTGACCTGCGCCTGCCAGGCGCGCCGGGCACCGAGCTGATCAAGCTCGGCCAGGGCACGCCGGTGCTGATCATGACCAGCTACGCCAGCCTGCGCTCGGCAGTGGACTCGATGAAGATGGGCGCGGTGGACTACATCGCCAAGCCTTTCGACCACGACGAGATGCTCCAGGCCGTCGCGCGTATCTTGCGTGACCGTCAGTCGGCCGGCAGTGCGCCAGCCGAACAGCGTCCCGCCGGCAAGACGGCCGAGAAGCCGGGTGTCGACAACAGCAATGGCGAGATCGGCATCATCGGCTCCTGCCCACCGATGCAGGATCTGTACAGCAAGATCCGCAAAGTGGCGCCCACCGACTCCAATGTGTTGATCCAGGGCGAGTCAGGCACCGGTAAAGAACTGGTGGCCCGCGCCCTGCACAACCTGTCCAAACGCGCGAAGGCGCCGATGATTTCGGTGAACTGCGCGGCGATCCCTGAATCTCTGATCGAGTCCGAACTGTTCGGCCACGAGAAAGGCGCCTTCACTGGCGCCAGCGCCGGGCGCGCGGGGCTGGTTGAAGCGGCGGACGGCGGCACCTTGTTCCTCGACGAAATCGGCGAGTTGCCTTTGGAAGCCCAGGCGCGTTTGCTGCGCGTGCTTCAGGAAGGCGAAATCCGCCGTGTCGGTTCGGTGCAGTCGCAGAAGGTCGATGTACGCCTGATCGCGGCCACTCACCGTGACCTGAAGAGCCTGGCCAAGATCGGCCAGTTCCGTGAAGACTTGTATTACCGCCTGCACGTGATCGCCCTCAAGCTGCCGGCTTTGCGCGAGCGTGGCGCCGACGTCAACGAGATCGCCAGCGCCTTCCTGCTGCGCCAGAGTGCGCGCATCAACCGCACCGACCTCAAGTTTGCGCCCGACGCCGAGCAGGCGATTCGGCACTACTCGTGGCCGGGTAACGTGCGGGAACTGGAGAACGCGGTAGAGCGCGCGGTGATCCTGTCGGAGAGCCCGGAAATTTCCGCCGAACTGCTGGGCATCGACATTGAGCTCAGTGATCTGGACGACGACGATTTCATCGGTTTGGCACCCCAACAGGGCGGTAGCAATACCAGCCATGAGCCGACGGAAGATTTGTCACTGGAAGATTACTTCCAGCATTTCGTGCTGGAGCATCAGGACCACATGACCGAAACCGAACTGGCACGCAAGCTTGGTGTGAGCCGCAAATGCCTGTGGGAACGGCGCCAGCGCCTGGGCATTCCACGGCGCAAGACCGGGGTGGCCAGCGAGAGTTGAGGGTGCGCCCCAACAGGTAACACCCTCAGATGTGAAAAAACTGTTACCGCTGAATTTTCACGTAACAAAAGCCGGGGCTTACGGTAACGAAGCCCCGGCTTTTTTTCGCCTGCCGGAAACCCGAAAACACCTCAAACCCCTGATTTTGCTGGGCGGCGCAAAAGTTGGCACGCACCCTGCTATATGCTTAGTACAAAAACAATAACAAGCTTTGTACCAGACAATAAAAATAAGACGAATCGACTCACGCATAATAAAAACAACACGGCGGAGGCGCAGCTAACTGATTCTTTTGGAGAGGCGTTGCATTGGGGCTTGCCCCGCAACCAGGCCGAGAACAACAAAAACTGCCCTAAGGCAGAGCCTGAACTGGTTGGATCGTAGATCAGCAACACAGCGACCAAAGCAATCCGTTTGCTCTTGGCTCCCGATTGGGAGTGTCATGAAGGTGAAGCTTCATGGCGAGGGCGATCAACAAAAACAAGAAGCCCGCAACCAATAATAAAAAAAGAGCACGCAACTACTTCTGGGGGAGCTTCGGCTCCCCTTGTAGTTTCCGCAATAAATCCCCTCAACACATCAATTCAGGCTTATGGCGCAAGGCCTGCAGCTTGTTCCTACACCATCCCCCGACTAAATGCTAGAATCCCCGCCCATCATGCGGTCATTCTTCGTTATGGCCGAACATTCCTTCAAACAGTGCATCCCATGCTGAAGAAGTTGTTCCAGTCATTCCGTTCTCCCTTGCGTCGTACGCAACACATTCGCAGCACGCCTGAAGTGCTTAACAGCAATCAGCATTCATTGCAGCGCGCTCAATTCAGCCGTTATGCGGTGAACATCGTCGAACGTTTGCAGAACGCCGGCTACCAGGCTTACCTGGTCGGCGGCTGCGTGCGTGACATGCTGCTCAACATCACGCCGAAGGATTTCGACGTCGCCACCAGCGCCACGCCTGAACAGGTGCGTGCCGAATTCCGCAATGCGCGGATCATCGGCCGTCGCTTCAAGCTGGTGCACATTCACTTCGGCCGCGAAATCATCGAGGTCGCGACCTTCCGCGCAGGCCACCCGCAAAACGATGAAGAGGAAGACACCAATCAGTCTTCCCGCAACGAGAGCGGGCGCATTCTGCGCGACAACGTCTACGGCACTTTGGAAGAAGACGCGCAACGCCGCGACTTCACCATCAACGCCTTGTATTACGACCCGGTCAGCGAGCGCATCCTCGATTACGCCAATGGCGTACACGACATTCGCAACAACCTGATCCGCCTGATCGGCGACCCGACACAGCGCTACCAGGAAGACCCGGTGCGCATGCTGCGCGCGGTGCGTTTTGCCGCCAAGCTGAATTTCGGCATCGAGAAACACACCGCCGCGCCGATTCGCGAACTGGCGCCGATGCTGCGCGAGATTCCTTCGGCACGTCTGTTCGAAGAAGTGCTCAAGCTGTTCCTCTCGGGGTATGCCGCCGACACCTTCGAAATGCTCGTCGACCTGCAGCTGTTCGACCCGCTGTTCCCGGCCAGCGCCGAGGCCCTGGAACACAACCCGACGTACACCCACACCCTGATCAGCGAAGCGTTGATCAACACCGACCTGCGCATCAAACAGAACAAACCGGTGACCCCCGCGTTCCTGTTTGCCGCGCTGCTGTGGCCGGCCCTGCCCAAACGCGTCATGCGCCTGCAAGACCGTGGCATGCCGGCAATTCCGGCCATGCAGGAAGCCGCGCACGAGCTGATCGCCGAGCAGTGCCAGCGCATTGCCATTCCGAAGCGCTTCACCATGCCGATCCGCGAGATCTGGGACATGCAGGAGCGCCTGCCGCGCCGCAGTGGCAAACGTGCCGACCTGCTCCTGGACAACCCGCGCTTCCGCGCCGGCTATGACTTCCTGCTGCTGCGCGAAAGCGCCGGCGAGCAGACCGATGGCCTGGGCGAATGGTGGACTGACTATCAGGATGCCAATGACAGCCAGCGTCGCGACATGATCCGTGACCTTGGCAGCAAGGGTGATGGCGTCGGTGAAGGCCCGAAAAAACGTCGTCGCAGCTCCGGCAGCAAGCGTAAGCGCAGCGCCGATGCCTCGGGCGCCGCGGGCGAATAAACGTGGAACGTATCTACATCGGCATGGGCAGCAACCTGGCGGCCCCGGATCAGCAATTGCGCAGTGCTGTCGAAGCACTGGCGCAACTGCCCGACACCCTCTTCGCCGGTGTGTCGGCCTTCTATCAAAGTGATTCCCTGCTCCCGGGCCAACCGCGCTACACCAATGCGGTTGCCGCCCTGGACAGCCGTCTTGCGCCCCTTGAGCTGCTGGACGCACTGCAAGCCATCGAGAACGAACAAGGCCGCGAACGTCTTGAGCGTTGGGGGCCGCGCACCCTGGACCTCGACATTTTGCTGTTTGGCGATCGCCTGATCGACGAGCCGCGCCTCAAAGTGCCGCACTATCAGATGCACTTGCGTGCGTTTGTGCTGTACCCGCTGGCCGAACTGGCGCCTGCAGAACTGCACATGCCAGGCGGCCAAACGCTCAAAGCGCTGCTGGCGGCCTGCCCGTTTGTGGGCCTGGAACGCCTGCCCCCTGTTTGACGCAATCTCTGTGGGAGCTGGCTTGCCTGCGATTGCATCGCCTCGGTCTCACTGATGTACCG
>NZ_JBARTQ010000378.1:0-4903 GCF_049645325.1 Pseudomonas sp.
CAGGCAAGCCAGCTCCCACACTAGGCTGCATTCCAAGTTTGCGAATCAGTGCCCGCTCGCCTCCGGCCCGGCCTTCGCCGCAAATGGCGGTTTCGCCAGCCACACAATCACGATCAAGCCCATGAACATCCACCCCAGCAACGTGAAGTAATCCACGGTGGACATCATGTACGCCTGGCTGGTGAGGATCTGGTCCAACTGCGCATAGGCCTTGTGCCCTGCCCCGCCGAGCGCCTGCAAGGCATCACGGGTGGCGGAGTCATAAGTGGTCATGTTCTCGCTCATGTACGCATGGTGCTGGTCCGCACGGCGGATCCAGATCCAGGTGGTGAGCGAGGCCGCGAAGCTGCCGCCCAGGGTCCGCAGGAAGGTCGCAAGGCCTGCGCCGTCGGCAATCTGTTGCGGCGGCAGGTCGGACATCAGGATGCTCAAGGTCGGCATGAAGAACAGCGCCACGCCGATGCCCATGAACAGCTGCACCAGGGCGATGTGCTGGAAGTCCACTTGATTGGTGAAGCCCGCCCGCATGAAGCAGCTCATGCCAATCGCCAGGAACGCCAGGCCCGCCAGCAGGCGCAGGTCGAACTTGTGCGCGTACTTACCGACAAACGGTGACATCAATACGGGCAGGATGCCGATCGGCGCCACGGCCAGGCCGGCCCATGTGGCGGTGTAGCCCATCTGGGTCTGCAGCCATTGCGGCAGGATCAGGTTGATCCCGAAGAACCCGGCGTAGCCCAACACCAACACAATCGTGCCGATGCGAAAGTTGCGGTAAGCAAACAGCCGCAGGTTGACCACCGGGTGCTTGTCGGTCATTTCCCAGATGATAAACACCGCCAGCGCGATGACCGATATCGCTGCGCCAATGATGATGAAGTTGGATTCGAACCAGTCCAGGTCGTTGCCCTTGTCGAGAATGATCTGCAAGGCGCCGACCCCGACGATCAGGCTCAACAACCCCACGTAGTCCATCGGCTGGTAACTGGTGACCACCGGACGTTTCTTCAGCTGCGAGCGCACCACCATCACTGCAAAGATGCCGATGGGGACGTTGATGAAGAAGATCCACGGCCAGCTGTAACTGTCAGTGATCCAGCCGCCGAGGATGGGGCCGGCTATCGGTGCCACCACCGTAACCATCGCCAGTAACGCCAGGGCCATGCCGCGCCTCGCTGGCGGGTAGACGGCGATCAGCAACGTCTGGGTCATCGGGTACAACGGCCCCGCGACCAGGCCCTGCAGGACCCGGAAGCCAATCAGCTCGGGCATTGAGGTGGAAATACCGCAGAGAAACGACGCCAGTACAAACAGCATCGTCGCCCACAGAAACAGCTTCACTTCGCCGAACCGGCGGCTCAACCAGCCGGTGAGTGGCAAGGCGATGGCGTTGCTCACCGCAAACGAGGTGATGACCCAGGTGCCCTGCTCCGAACTCACGCCAAGGTTGCCGGAAATGGTCGGCAACGCCACGTTGGCGATGGTGGTGTCGAGCACCTGCATAAAAGTCGCCAGCGACAGGCCAATAGTGGCCATCAACAGGCTGGGTGGCGTGAAGGAGGCGTTATTGCTCATCAGCGTTGCACAGCCTTAGGCGCGGCGAGGCTGTTGTCATGGATCAACTGGGTGATCATGGCATCGGCTTCTGCGAGTTGGCGGTCGTACACGTTGGTGGTGAACGAAGCTTTTTGCGGCGCCTGTTGCGCCAGCACCGGGCCGCTCTGGTCGTGCAGGTCAACGTTGACCACGGTACTCAGACCCACACGCAGCGGGTGCTTGGCCAGTTCGTCAGCGTTGATGTGAATACGCACCGGCACCCGCTGCACGATCTTGATCCAGTTGCCGGTGGCGTTCTGTGCAGGCAGCAGGGCAAACGCGCTGCCGGTGCCGGCGCCGAGGCTGTCGACGGTACCGCTGAATTTCACATCACTGCCGTAGATATCCGACTCAATGTCCACTGGCTGGCCAATCCGCATGTCGCGCAGCTGGGTTTCCTTGAAGTTGGCGTCGATCCACAGCTGGTTCAGCGGGATCACCGCCATCAACGCGGTGCCAGGCTGGACGCGCTGGCCCAGTTGCACGGTGCGCTTGGCCACATAACCGGTCACCGGCGCGATCAAGGTGCTGCGCGCGTTGGTCAGGTAAGCCTGACGCAGTTGCGCGGCAGCGGCTTGCACATCCGGGTGGGACGAAATCACCGTGTCATCCACCAGCGCGCTGGTGGTCTTGAACTGTTGTTGCACGTTGGCCAGGGCGTTTTGCGCCGAGGTCAGGTCGTCACGGGCGTGGGACAGCTCTTCCTGGGAAATCGCGCCGCCGGCGGCGAGGTTCTTACGGCGATTGAAATTGTCCTGGGCCTTTTGCACGTTGGCCTGTTGGGCCAGCACCTGGGCTTTCATGCCGTCGACGTTGCTGTACAGGCCACGCACTTGGCGCACGGTGCGCGCCAGGTTGGCCTGGGCACTTTGCAGGCCGACGGCGGCGTCGTTCGGGTCGAAGTTGATCAGCACCTGGCCCTCATGGACCAGGTCGCCATCGTCGGCGCCGATGCTGACCACAGTGCCGGTGACCAGTGGGGTGATTTCCACCACGTTGCCGTTCACATAGGCGTCATCGGTGCTTTCGCTGAAGCGGCCGTAAAGCTCATACCAGCCCCACACGCCCACGCCGCAGAGGATGACGATCAGCGCCAGGCCGATCAGCAAGACTTTGCGTTTGCGTGGGTTGCGGTCTTCTTTAGGTTGTTCGTTTGCGTTGTTGCTGTCGGCAGTGGCCATGACAAATACCTCAAATTATTCCGTATGGGTGGCGGGACGGGTCGTGGTCGCGGCCACGTTATCGGCGTTAAACCCGCCACCCAGGGCTTGCATCAATTGAATCGACAGATCGATTTGCGCGGCGTTCAGCGTTGCCAGCTGACGTTGGGCCTGCAGCAATTGCTGCTCGATACTGAGTACGTCGAGGTAATTACCGATCCCTGAGCTGTAACGCTGCACGCCGGTGTCGTACGACTGCTGGGCAATGTCCGCGGCATGTTGCTGCGCCTGGATCTGCCGCCCGGTTTCGCGCAACTGCACCAGGCTGTTGCCGATGTCGCCAAGGGCCTGCACCAGGGTTTTGTTGTACTGCGCCACAGCCAGGTCGTAATCGGCGTCACGCGCATCGAGGTCGGCGCGCAAACGGCCGCCGTCGAAGATCGGCAACGAGATCGTCGGCGCAATGCTGAAGAAACGGCTGGCCGAACCAAACATCGCGTCACCCAGCAACGACTCGGCCCCGGCGCTCGCGCTCAGGTTGAGGTTAGGGTAGAAACGGGTTTTGCTCGCGGCCACGTTCTTGCTTGCGGCCTCGACACGCCAGCGCGCGGCGATCAGGTCCGGGCGACGGCCCAGCAGTTCGGCAGGCAATACCGACGGCACGGCCACGGCGCTGGGTTTAAGCACGTTCGGGCGAGTCAGCCCACTGCCACGGTCCGGGCCTTTGCCGAGCAACACGGCCAGGGCGATCTTGGCGCTTTGCAGTTGTTTTTCCGCATCAATCAGTTGCGACTGAGAGCTGGCTTCCAGGCTTTCGGTCTGCTGGTACTGGTATTGGCTGTCGATGCCGGAGTTCAGGCGACGCTTGCTCAGGTCGAGCATCTGGCGGGTGCGCTTGAGGTCGTCATTGGCCAGGTCGCGCACGATATGGGCCTGGCCCAAGTCGCTGTAAGCCTTGGCCACGTTGGCGGCCAGGGTCAGGCGCGCGGCCTGCTGGTCGACTTCGGCGGCGCGAGCCTGGCCCAGCGCGGCTTCCCAGGCGGCGCGCTGGCCACCCCAGAGGTCGAAGTTGTAATTGAAGCTGGCGCCGATATTACGCACGGTGGCGTAGGCATCGCCTTGCCCCAGCGGGTCCTGGTCCTTGGCCAGCCGCGAGCGGCTGATGCCGGCGCTGGCATCCAGGGTCGGCATGCGCGCCGCGTCGGCAGCATAGGCGGCCGCTTCGGCCTGATGGGCGCGGGCACTGGCGACCTGCATGTCAGGGCTGTTTTGCAACGCTTCGTGAATCAGGCCGTCGAGTTGTGGGTCGCCGAGGCTTTTCCACCAGTCGGCAGCCGGCCAGGCCGCGCTCGACAGGGTTACGCCGCTCAAGGACTTACCGGTTTGCAAGGTGTTGGCGTCGAGGCGGTTGCCCTGCGTGTCGAGGCCGCTGAAGTTGGCACAACCGGCCAGCGTCATCGCCACCACCACCAGGCTCAGTGCGCGTGTGTTCATTGATTACCTACCCGCTGGATGACGATGGCGTCACCGGCAGCTACCAGAATTTTCGTGAGGATTTTTTCCAGGGTTTGCAACTCGCCAGGCTCCAGGGCGCCGGCCAGTTCGTTCATCGACTGCGCGCCGATATTCGGCAGCATGTCTGCCAGCTTTTGGCCGTCTTCGGTGAGCACCAATTGCACCTGACGCCGGTCCTGCTCGGAACGCTTGCGTGCCAGCAGGCCCTTTTGCTCCAGGCGGTCGAGCATGCGGGTCATGGAACCGCTGTCCAGGGACAGGTTGCGGCACAGCTCGGCCGGGGTGTCGACGTCGAACTGGGCAATGATGATCAACACCTTGAACTGCGCGGCGGTGACGCCGTGGGGTTCCATATGGGTGTCGATAATGCGGTCCTTGAGCAGCGCCGCCCGGCCCAGCAACAGGCCGAGGTGGCAGTTGCGAAAGCTGTCAGGGGTGAAGTGGGTCATCGGAAGTCACCTTATTACTGCCTAGGCAGTGAATGTATGACAAGATGTTACTGCTTAGGCAGCGAATGTCAAATGGAATTATTAGCTTGCTTGGTATTTTTCGCGACAGGCGGGGGGGGAGAGCGGGAATTTGGTTGGGGGGGATTGCGGGGTGTCAGTTTGGTTTGATGAGTGTATATCCGT
>NZ_JBARTQ010000379.1:0-5544 GCF_049645325.1 Pseudomonas sp.
CAGGCAAGCCAGCTCCCACAAAGTCATCTCCCCTTTTTTTTAGGCTTCGTTTCAATATATGGGATGCAAATTTATATATTGAGATATTTCAAAAGATGGGTTTATAGTCGGCAGCATCAGCACTCACTACCAAAAATAAAACAGGTGAAGCGATGCAGCCCCAACCGTTGTCATTACCCGCTGTGCCCGAGCCCACCTACGGCGAGCGGCTGAAAAACAAAGTAGTGATCATTACCGGCGCCGCCCAAGGCATTGGCGAGGCGATCGTCGCCTGCTTCCAGGCTCAGCAGGCACGCCTGGTCATCGCCGATATCCAGGCTGAAAAAGTCGAGAAAGTTGCCGCTCATTGGCGCGAACGCGGGGCCGAGATTGTTGCGCACGCTGTCGACATCACCTCCAAGGAGCAATGGCAGTCACTGGTCAACCTGGCCATCGAGCGCTTTGGTCGCGTGGACGTGCTGGTCAATTGCGCCGGAGTCAATGTGTTCCGCGACCCACTGGAAATGACCGACGAGGACTGGCGCCGCTGCTTCGCCATTGACCTCGACGGCGCCTGGTTCGGTTGCCGCACGGTGCTGCCGCACATGATCGAGCAGGGCATCGGCAACATCATCAACATTGCCTCCACCCACTCCAGCCACATCATTCCCGGCTGCTTTCCCTATCCCGTCGCCAAGCACGGCTTGCTCGGCCTGACCCGCGCCCTCGGCATCGAATACGCGTCCAAGGGCATCCGCGTGAATGCCATCGCGCCGGGCTATATCGAAACCCAGCTCAACGTCGATTACTGGAACGGTTTTGCCGACCCCCACGCCGAGCGCCAGCGCGCGTTCGATTTGCACCCGCCCAAGCGCATCGGCCAACCGGTTGAAGTGGCGATGAGTGCGCTGTTCCTGGCCACTGACGAAGCACCTTTTATCAATGCGACCTGCCTGATGATCGATGGCGGGCGTTCTGTGATGTACCACGACTAAAACTTGCGGCTCTCAATAACAACAAGAGGTGGCTCATGTTCAAGAAGACACTGGGTACGCTGGCGCTCGCCATAGCGTTCAGCGGGTGTGTATCGGCTGAAGAAGTAAAGATCGGCTTCCTGGTCAAGCAAGCCGAAGAACCCTGGTTCCAGACCGAATGGGCCTTTGCCGAGAAAGCCGGCAAGGACCAGGGCTTCACCGTGATCAAGATCGCCGTGCCCGATGGCGAGAAAACCCTTTCCGCCATCGACACCCTGGCGGCGAACGGTGCCAAGGGCTTTGTGATCTGCCCGCCGGACGTGTCCCTTGGCCCGGCGATCATGGCCAAGGCCAAGCTCAACGGCTTGAAAGTGCTGGCGGTGGATGACCGTTTTGTCGACGCCAAGGGCAAGCCCATGGAAGACGTGCCTTACGTCGGCCTGGACGCCTACAAGATCGGCCAGAAACAAGGCGAGGCGATGGCCACCGAAGCCAAGCATCGCAACTGGGACTGGAAGGAAACCTACGCCGTCATCAACACCTTTGACGAGCTGGAAACCGGCAAGAAACGCACCGACGGTTCAGTCGAAGGCCTCAAGGCCGCCGGCCTGCCCGCCGACCACATCCTGTTCAGCGCACAGAAAACCCTCGACGTGCCAGGCAGCATGGACTCGACCAACTCAGCCCTGGTGAAACTGCCCGGCACCGCGAAAAACCTGATCATTGGTGGCATGAACGACAGCACCGTATTGGGTGGTGTGCGCGCCACCGAAAGCGCCGGGTTCAAGGCGGCTAACGTGATCGGCGTCGGCATCAACGGCACCGATGCGATTGAAGAACTGAAGAAGTCCGACACCGGCTTCTACGGCTCGATGCTGCTGAGCCCGGACGCGTCCGGCTACAAAACCGCCAGCGCGATGTTCGAGTGGGTAACCAAGGGCACCGAGCCTGCCAAGTTCACCGCCCTGGATAACGTGACCCTGATCACCCGCGCCAACTTCAAGGAAGAGTTGAGCAAAATCGGTCTGTGGAAATGACCGGCGCGGCCTTGCGTTTCAACGGCATCGGCAAGGAGTTTCCTGGGGTCAAAGCCTTGGCGCAGATCAGCTTTGAAGCGCGGCCGCACGAGGTCCACGCGCTGATGGGCGAGAACGGCGCGGGCAAGTCCACGCTGCTCAAAATCCTCGGTGGCGCCTACCTGCCGAGCAGCGGCACGGTGCAGATCGGCGAGCAGGTCATGGCCTTCAAAAATGCGGCCGACAGCATTGCCAGTGGCGTCGCGGTGATCCACCAGGAACTGCACCTGGTGCCGGAAATGACCGTCGCCGAGAACCTGTTCCTCGGGCATTTGCCGTCGCGCTTCGGCGTGGTCAATCGTAGCCGGCTGCGCAAGCAGGCGTTGGCGTGCCTCAAAGGCCTGGCCGATGAAATCGACCCTGAGGAAAAGCTTGGTCGCCTGTCCCTGGGCCAGCGCCAACTGGTGGAAATCGCCAAGGCGCTGTCCCGTGGCGCCCATGTGATTGCTTTCGATGAGCCCACCAGCAGCCTGTCGGCGCGCGAGATTGACCGCTTGATGGCGATCATCACGCGCCTGCGCGACGAGGGCAAAGTGGTGCTTTATGTGTCGCACCGCATGGAAGAAGTGTTCCGCATCTGCAACGCCGTCACGGTGTTCAAGGATGGCCGTTACGTGCGCACGTTTGACGACATGGGCACGCTGACCCACGACCAGTTGGTGACGTGCATGGTCGGGCGCGACATTCAGGACATTTACGACTATCGCCCACGCGAACACGGCGAGGTCGCGCTCAAGGTCGACGGCCTGTTGGGCCCAGGCCTGCGTGAGCCAGTGAGTTTCGAGGTGCACAAAGGCGAGATTCTCGGCCTGTTCGGGCTGGTGGGCGCCGGGCGCACCGAGCTGTTTCGGCTGCTGAGCGGGTTGGAGCGCTCGACCGCCGGGCAGTTGCAGCTGTGCGGCGAAAACCTGCCACTGCGCTCGCCGCGCGATGCGATCGCCGCCGGCGTGCTGCTGTGCCCGGAAGACCGCAAGAAGGAGGGCATCATTCCGCTGTCCAGTGTGGCCGAGAACATCAATATCAGCGCACGTGGGGCGCATTCCACGTTTGGCTGGCTGTTGCGCGAAAGCTGGGAGAAGGGCAACGCCGACCAGCAGATCAAGGCGATGAAAGTGAAAACGCCGAATGCCGAGCAGAAGATCATGTACCTGTCCGGCGGCAACCAACAGAAGGCGATTCTGGGTCGTTGGCTGTCGATGCCGATGAAAGTGCTGCTGCTGGATGAACCCACGCGCGGCATCGACATCGGCGCCAAGTCGGAGATCTACCAGATCATCCACAACCTGGCGGCCAGCGGCATTGCGGTGATCGTGGTGTCCAGCGACCTGATGGAAGTGATGGGGATTTCTGATCGCATTCTGGTGATGAGTGAAGGCGCCTTGACCGGCGAGTTGAACCGCGACCAGGCCGACGAAGCACGCCTGTTGCAACTGGCTCTCCCGCGTTCGCGGGCTTGAAGAATTCGAGGGTGTAGGTATGTCACAGGTAAAAACTGCAAAGGGCTTTTGGCCGGGTTTCAACCAGCGCAAGTTTCTCGACGACTGGGTGATGCTGCTCGCCGCATTGAGCATCTTCGTGCTCAGCGCGCTGTTCATCGACAACTTTCTCTCGCCGCTGAACATGCGCGGCCTGGGTTTGGCGATTTCCACGGTCGGCATCGCCGCGTGCACCATGTTGTTCTGCCTGGCCTCCGGTCATTTCGACTTGTCGGTGGGCTCGGTCATTGCGTGCGCCGGCGTGGTGGCGGGGATTGTGATCCGCGACACCGACAGCGTGGTGCTCGGCGTGTCGGCGGCATTGGCCATGGGCCTGGTGGTGGGGCTGATTAACGGCATCGTCATTGCCAAGCTGCGCATCAATGCGTTGATCGCCACCTTGGCGACCATGCAGATCGTGCGCGGCCTGGCTTACATCTTCTCCAACGGCAAGGCCGTAGGCGTGATGGACGAAGGCTTCTTCGTGTTCGGTAACGGCCAACTGATGGGCGTGCCGGTGCCGATCATCATCACCGTGCTGTGCTTTGTGTTCTTCGGCTGGTTGCTCAACTACACCACCTACGGGCGCAACACCATGGCCATCGGCGGCAACCAGGAAGCGGCGCTGCTGGCCGGGGTGAACGTCGACCGTACCAAAATCATCATCTTTGCCGTGCACGGCTTGATCGGCGCGTTGGCCGGAGTGATCCTCGCCTCGCGCATGACCTCGGGCCAGCCGATGATTGGCCAGGGCTTTGAGCTGACGGTGATTTCTGCTTGCGTGCTGGGCGGGGTGTCGTTAAGCGGCGGGATCGGCATGATCCGCCATGTGATTGCCGGGGTGCTGATTCTGGCGATCATCGAGAATGCGATGAACCTGAAGAACATCGACACCTTCTACCAGTATGTGATCCGGGGTTCGATTCTGTTGCTGGCGGTGATTATTGACCGTATGAAGCAGCGCTAAAAAAGACACTGCAGAACCCTTGTGGGAGCTGGCTTGCCAGCCCCCACAGTGGATCTCTTCTGTTCAGCAGGTCTGCATTTGCCATAATGGCGCCGTTTTCGTACTTTCCAATAGGCCCGATATGCAGGAAAACGCCCTCACCCCCGTCAAAGAAACCGCGCCCACCGGCACCCAGACCTTGCTGCGTGGCCTGGGCGTGGTGCAGGCGGTGGCGGCCGGTGCGCGGGATCTGAAAGAGATCGCCCGGCGCATCGGCACCACCCGCAGCACCACCCACCGCCTGGCCAGTTGCCTGGTGGAGGAGCGTTACCTGCGCGTGGTGCCGCAAGTCGGTTACCTGCTGGGGCCGAAACTGATTGAGCTGGGGTTCCAGGCGCGCGACGAACTGCCGTTGGTGACCTTGGCCACTCCATACCTGGATGAGCTCTCGGCGCTCACCGGCGACACCGTCCACCTGGCGATTCGCGAGTACGACGAAGTGCTTTACCTGCACAAGAACCCTGGCCGCAACGGCCCGGAAATGCGCTCGCGGGTTGGCCATCGCATGCCGCTGGCGCGCACCGGCATCGGCAAGGCGATGTTGTTGGATGATTCGGTAGAAGAGTGGCAGCGCCTGTACGAAGTCAGCTTGCCGGCGGGCGGAAAAAGCCTGCAATGGCCACAGCACCCGGAGCAGTCGTGGGCACAGTTCGAGCAGCGCATGCGTGAATACGTGGAGGGCGGTTACGCGTTCGACCTGGAAGACAACGAACCGTCGATCCGTTGTGTGGCGGCACCGGTGCGCGACGCCAGCCGGCGAATCGTCGCCGGGCTGAGCATCGCCAGTACCGTGCCCTACATGCCGCTGGAGAAAATGGCCGAGCTGATCCCTGTGATCAAACAGGTCGCGGCCCGGCTGTCAGCGGAGTTGGGTGCGAAGGGCTGATCGGCTCTTCACCCCCCAAGACATGCCGTCGCCGTCGCTGACCTCTGCCGTAGCAGCTGTCGACCTCTGCCGTCGCCTTTGTCGACGTCTACCGTAGCAGCTGTCGAGCCTTGGCGAGGCTGCGTAGGCGGTGTGTCAGGTACACCGC
>NZ_JBARTQ010000380.1:0-17018 GCF_049645325.1 Pseudomonas sp.
ATACACCGCTATCGCAGGCAAGCCAGCTCCCACCATTTTTTATTCGGTTTCGTCAGGTGGGTTCGCCGAGCAGCAACCCTTGCTCCCGCGCGCACAGCTCCACCACGTAATCCCACAACACGCGCAGCCGCACCGACTTGTGCAATTCCCGGCGCGAGCTGATCCAGTAGCTGCGCTCGATCCCCTCCCCTGGCAACAATGCAACCAAATCCGGGTCGCCGGCCGCCATGAAGCACGGCAACACCGCGATTCCCAACCCTGAACGTGCGGCCTGGTGCTGGGCAATCACGCTGGTGCTGTGAAACACCACCCTGGGGTTGCGACAGAAACTGCTGAGGAATTTCAGCTCCTGGCTGAAGAGCAAATCGTCCACGTAATCGATCCAGGCATGGGCGGCGAGGTCTTCGCGTTTTTCGATCGGCGGGTTGCGATCAAGGTAGGCGCGGCTGGCATAGAGCGCGAGGCGGTAGTCGGTGAGTTTGCGCGTGACAAGCTGGTCGACGCTCGGGCGTTCAAGGTGAATGCTGATTTCCGCCTCGCGGTTGAGGATGCTGACGAAGCGCGGCACAGCCACCAGCTCCACCTCCAAGCCTGGATAACGCTCGAACAGCCCGCCCATGCGGCTGGCCAGGAACATCACGCCCAAACCTTCGGCCACACCAAGCCGGATCTTGCCCAGAGGCGCAGCGGAATGGGTGAGTTCGTCTTCGGCCAGCAGCGCGACGTTCTCCATGGCTTCAGCGTGTTTGAGCAAGGCTTCGCCGGCGGGGGTCAGCTCATAGCCTTGGGCGTGCTGTACGAACAGCGCGGTGCCGAGGCTTTTTTCGATGGCTTCGATGTGCCGGGCCACGGTCGCATGCGTGGTTTTCAGGCGTTGCGCGGCGGTCAGTAGGCGACCGCTGCGCTGCAACTCCAGAAAATACCGCAGGTCATTCCAGTCGAACATGTCGCCTCCATTGCCGGTGCCCGGGCCGCGCTGTTTAAAAACGCACAGCAGCTGGGTAAAAACTAACATTTTTAAGACGAAAACTAACAACTAGGATGGAGCCAATAAGAAAAACAAGCGAGACCTCAGATGCCCCTTGCAGCTGCTGAATACGATTACGTGGTAGTAGGCGCCGGCCCCGCAGGCTGCCTGCTGGCCAATCGACTGTCCGCCAACCCCGCCCACCGCGTGCTGCTGCTAGAAGCCGGTGGCCGCGACAACTACCCCTGGATCCACATCCCCGTCGGTTACCTCTTCTGCATCGGCAACCCGCGCACCGACTGGTGCTTCAAGACCGAAGCCCAGGAAGGCCTGCAAGGCCGTGCGCTGAGTTACCCGCGTGGCAAGGTGCTGGGCGGCTGCTCCTCCATCAACGGCATGATCTATATGCGCGGCCAGGCCCGCGATTACGACGGCTGGGCGGCGGAAGGCAACCCGGGCTGGGCCTGGAAAGATGTGCTGCCACTGTTCAAGCAGAGCGAAAACCACTTTGCCGGCGGCTCGGAATTTCACAGCGATGGCGGCGAATGGCGCGTCGAGCAACAGCGCCTGCACTGGCCGATCCTGGACGCGTTTCGTGACGCGGCGGCGCAAAGCGGCATCGCGCCGATCAGCGACTTCAACCAGGGCGATAACGAAGGCTGCGGTTACTTCCAGGTCAATCAGAAGTCCGGGGTGCGCTGGAATGCGGCCAAGGCGTTTCTCAAACCCGTTCGCCAAAGCCCCAACCTCACTGTACTGACCGACGTCGACGTCGACCGCGTGCTGCTCGAAAACGGCCGCGCATCGACGGTGGTCGCACGTCAGCACGGTCAACCGGTAAGCTGGAAGGCACGCAAGGAAATCGTGCTGTGCGCAGGCTCCGTGGGCTCGCCAGGCATTCTGCAACGCTCGGGGATCGGCCCGTCCAGCGTGCTTAAACCCTTGGGCATCGATGTGCTGCACGAGCTGCCGGGCGTGGGCGGCAACCTGCAGGATCACCTGCAACTGCGGCTGATCTACAAGCTTGAAAACGCCCGCACCCTCAACCAGATCGCCGGCACCGTGTGGGGCAAGATGGGCATGGGCCTGCGCTACCTGTACGACCGCAGCGGGCCGTTGTCGATGGCGCCCAGCCAGCTCGGCGCATTCGCCCGCTCCGGCCCGGAACAGACCTCGGCCAACCTTGAATACCATGTGCAACCGCTGTCCCTGGAACGCTTTGGCGAACCGCTGCACGCGTTTCCGGCGTTTACCGCGTCGGTCTGCGACCTGCGCCCGCAAAGCCGAGGCCGTATCGATATTCGCTCGGCCAACCCGGCAGATGCGCCGCTGATTCGGCCCAACTACCTTAGCCACCCGGAAGACTTGCGCGTGGCTGCCGATGCCATCCGCCTGACTCGCCGGATTGTTGCCGCGCCGGCCTTAAGCCAATTCAAACCGGTGGAATACCTGCCGGGCGATTCGCTGCAATCCGAAGAACAACTGCAGGAAGCCGCCGCGCGCATCGGCACGACCATCTTCCATCCGGTGGGCACCTGCCGCATGGGCGATGACAAGGACGCAGTGGTCGACGCCCAGCTGCGCGTGCATGGCGTGCCGGGCCTGCGCATCGCCGATGCGTCGGTAATGCCACGCATCACGTCGGGTAACACCTGTTCACCTACACTGATGATCGCGGAGAAAGCCGCGCAAATGATCCTTTCGCCGAACACAAGGAGCCTCGCCCCGGAGAAAGAACTGGTTCATGCAATCTGAATAGCGGCGCCCCACCCGGCGCCGACAGTGGAACAACAATAAATAATCACTGTGAGGGACACCCGATGTCAGAACATGCTCAACCCCTGGGCTCGGCAATCGATGCGAGCACCCGTAACGACTCAAAGAAAGTCATCTTTGCCTCCTCCCTCGGGACGGTGTTCGAGTGGTATGACTTTTTCCTCTACGGCGCCCTGGCGGCGGTGATCAGCAAGCAGTTCTTTGCCGGGGTCAACGACACCACGGCGTTTATCTTCGCCTTGATGGCCTTCGCCGCAGGTTTTGTGGTGCGGCCTTTCGGCGCGCTGGTGTTCGGCCGCCTGGGCGACATGATCGGGCGCAAATACACCTTCCTGGTGACCATCATTCTGATGGGCGTGGCGACATTCTGCGTCGGGCTGTTGCCGACCTACGCCAGCATTGGCATCGCCGCGCCGGTCATCCTGATCGCGCTGCGCATGCTGCAAGGCCTGGCGTTGGGCGGTGAATACGGCGGCGCGGCCACCTATGTGGCCGAGCACGCCCCGGCCGGCAAGCGCGGCTTTCACACCAGCTGGATTCAATCCACCGCGACCCTCGGCCTGCTCTTGTCGTTGCTGGTGGTGCTGGCCTGCCGTTACTTCACCGGCGACCAGTTCGAAGTCTGGGGCTGGCGTATTCCGTTCCTGTTTTCGATTGTGCTGCTGGGCATTTCCACCTGGATCCGCATGAGCCTGCATGAGTCGCCGGCGTTCCTGAAAATGAAGGAAGAAGGCAAGGCGAGCAAATCGCCGATCCGCGACTCCTTCGGCAAATGGGAAAACCTCAAGGTGGTGCTGATTGCGCTGTTCAGCATCAACGGCGGGCAAGCGGTGACCTTCTACGCAGCGCAGTTCTATGTGCTGTTCTTCCTCACGCAGTTCCTGAAAATGGACCCCGCCCTGGCCAACGTCCTGCTGATCATCAGCGTGGTGATTGGCGCGCCGTTCTTCGTATTCTTCGGCTGGCTGTCGGACAAGATCGGCCGTAAACCCGTGCTGATGCTCGGCCTGTTGCTCGCCACCGTGCTGTATTTCCCGATCTTCAAGGGGCTGGCGCACTACACCAACCCGGCGATGGACCAGGCCAGCCACCAGGCGCCCATCACCGTGCTGGCCGACCCGGCCACCTGTACCTTCCAGTTCGACCCGGTAGGCAAGGCGCGTTTTGACAGCCCGTGCGACAAGGTCAAGACCTTCCTGGTCAAGCAAGGCCTGCCATACAGCAGCGCCGTCGCCCCGGCGGGCAGCCCGGTGCAAGTGAGCGTGGGGGATGTGCGCATCGACGGCTATGACGAAGCCGCCCTGCGTGGCGCGGTGACCCTGGCCGGTTACCCGACTTCGGCGGACGTGGCCCAGGTCAACAAGGTGATGGTGGTGGTGCTGATCGTCGCGCTGATCCTGATCGCAGCGATGTGTTACGGGCCGCTGGCGGCGTTGATGGTGGAACTGTTCCCGACGCGCATCCGCTACACCTCGATGTCCCTGCCCTACCACATCGGCAACGGCTGGTTTGGCGGCTTCCTGCCCACCGTGTCGTTTGCGCTGGTGGTGTACACCGGCGATATCTTCTATGGCCTGTGGTACCCGGTGGTGGTGACCGGGGTGAGCCTGATTGTCGGGCTGTTCTGCCTCAAGGAAACCCGGCATGTGGACATCGACAACAACTAAAATGATCTACTGAGCGCAGTAGATCCCTGTGGGAGCGGGCAAGTCCACTCCCACATTTTATTTTTGTGGCCAACACACACATTGCTGTACATCCATACAGATAATGGTTGATCAAAGCCCTTCTTTTGCCCATCCTGCTCTCCATTCAACTGTGTAACGAATGGGCTGACCATGCGGCTGTACCTCTGTGAAAAACCCTCCCAGGCCAAGGATATCGCGGCCGTGCTCGGCGCCAGTCGCCGTGGCGACGGTTGCTGGCTGGGCAACGGGGTCACAGTCACCTGGTGCATCGGCCACCTGCTGGAAACCGCCCCGCCCGACGCCTACGACGCCAAATACAAGCGCTGGGTATTGGCCGACCTGCCAATCGTCCCGGAAAAATGGAAGATGCAGGTCAAGCCCAAGACCGCCAGCCAGTTCAAGGCGGTCAAGCGTCTGCTGGGAGAAGCGCAGGAACTGGTGATCGCCACCGACGCCGACCGTGAGGGTGAAATGATTGCCCGGGAGTTGGTCGAACATTGCCGTTATCGCGGGCCGATCCAGCGCTTGTGGCTCTCGGCACTCGACGACGCCTCGATTCGCAAGGCCCTGGCCGCGCTCAAGCCCGGCGCCGAGACCTTCAGCCTGTACCACTCGGCCCTCGGTCGCTCCCGGGCTGACTGGTTGATCGGCATGAACATGAGTCGCCTGTTTACCTTGCTCGGGCGCCAGTCCGGCTATCAGGGCGTATTGCCGGTGGGCCGCGTGCAAACCCCGACCCTGCGCCTGGTGGTCGACCGCGACCGCAGCATCGCCGACTTCGTCCCCGTGGCCTACTGGGCCATTGATGTCGACCTGCGCCATGAGCGCATGACCTTCACCGCCCAATGGCGCGCTGCCGACGATGCCTGTGACGACCAGGGCCGCTGCCTCAACCCGCAGCTGGCCCGGGACGCTGCCCATGCCATGAGCAACGCCGCCAACGCCCGGCTGGTGAAACTGCGTACCGAGCGCATGCGTGAGGTGGCGCCGCTGCCCTTCGACCTTGGCACCCTGCAGGAAATCTGTTCGAAGAAACTCGGCCTGGGCGCCCAGGAAACCCTGGACATTGCCCAGTCACTCTACGAAACCCACAAGGCCATCACCTACCCGCGCAGCGACTGCGGTTACCTGCCGGTGAGCCAGCACAGTGACGCGCCAACCATTCTCGCGGCGCTGGGCCGTGCGGATGCGGCCGTGAACGAATTGATGCCGCACATCGATGCGCAACGCCGTTCGCGAGCCTGGAATGACGCCAAGGTCAGCGCCCACCACGGCATCATTCCTACCGGAGCCGGCAAGGACGTGAGCCAGCTCACCGGTAAACATCGTGCGGTCTATACGCTGATTCGTGCGCGCTACCTGGCGCAGTTCCTGCCCAACCATGAGTACGACCGTACCCAGGCCGATTTCGACTGCGCAGGGTTTGCCTTGCGCGCGGTGGGTAAAGTCATCATTGAGCCAGGTTGGAAACGTGCGCTGCCCGAAGCCCTGGCACCTGCCAAAGGCCGTGAAGTGTCTGCCCCCCAGGCCTTGCCTCCGCTAATGCAAGGCCAGGATTACGCTGTCGTCAAGGTCAACCTCAAGGACCTGTGGACCCAGCCGCCCAAACCTTTCACCGAAGGCGACCTGATCAAGGCAATGAAAAACGTCGCCAAACTGGTGGAAGACCCTCTGCTCAAGCAAAAGCTCAAGGACACGACCGGCATTGGCACCGAAGCCACCCGCGCCGGGATCATCCAGGGGCTGTTGGACCGCGGTTATCTGGTCAAAAACGGCAAGGCGCTCTCCGCCACCCCGGCGGCATTCAGCCTGATCGACGCAGTGCCCCGCGCCATCGCCGACCCCGGCACCACTGCAATCTGGGAACAGGCGCTGGACATGGTGCAAAGCGGCGAAATGAGCCTGGAAGAGTTTGTCGCCAAGCAGGCAGCCTGGATGAGCAAACAGGTGGCACGCTGCAACGGCATGCGCATGACCATCACCAGCCCGGCGGGCAAAGGCGCCACGCCGTGGAAAAAGAAGCGCAAGACGGCTCCGCGCAAGACAACTGCCAGCCCCAAGCGCGCGAAAAAGCCGACAAATGCCGGGTGAACGCCGAAAAAATCCGGCGAATGACGTTTTTCGACGGGTTTAACGCCGCTTTGGACCTTGCTCCCGCGCAGGCCGTCTAGGATTCTGTAGGGGACTCGCTGACTTCCTAACAACAACACCGGAGTGGCCGCCATGAAAACCGTCGCACAAGTGCTCAAAGCCAAGGATCAGAAAAACCAGGACGTGCACACCATCAAGTCGCACCAGACGGTGATGGAGGCATTGATCCAGATGGCAGCCAAAAACGTCGGCGCTTTACCGGTCGTGGATGAAGGCAGGGTGGTTGGAGTGATCAGCGAACGTGACTACGCGCGCAAGTTGATCCTCAAGGGGCGCTCTTCGGCGACCACCTCGGTGAGCGAAATCATGAGTTCACCGGTGATTACCGTCGACACCCACCAGAGTGTCGAGCGTTGCATGAACATCATGACGGATGGTCACCTGCGCCACCTTCCCGTGGTCGAAGATGGCAAGCTGATCGGCCTGCTGTCCATCGGCGACCTGGTGAAGGAAGCCATAGCCGAGCAGGCTGACCTGATCAAACAGCTGGAGCAATACATCCGCGGCGAATAGGGGAACCCATGCTCGACACGCTGGAACATCAAGAAGACCATCTCGACACCCTGCACCGCGCCATGGCCGAACGGCGCTTCATGGTGCTGACCGGTGCGGGAATCAGCACGTCGTCGGGCATCCCTGACTATCGCGACAGCGAGGGCGTGCGCCGGGGCAAGGCGCCGATGATGTACCAGGAGTTCCTGGCCACCCCACACGCACGACGCCGTTATTGGGCACGCGCGATGCTGGGCTGGCCGCGTGTGCGCATTGCGCAGCCCAACCCGGCCCATTTGGCACTGGCGACGCTGCAGCAACGCGAGCGCATCAGCGGGCTCATTACGCAGAACGTCGACACTTTGCATGACCAGGCTGGCAGCCACGATGTGATCGAGCTGCACGGCAGTTTGCATCGGGTGCTGTGCCTGGATTGCCTGCAGCGCACCGAGCGCGACCTGATCCAACGCGTGATGGAAGAGGAGAACCCGTACCTGGCGGGTGTCGATGCCGTACAGGCACCCGACGGCGATACGCTGCTTGATCCGGCCTTCGAAGAACGTTTCCAGGCACCCCACTGCCCTCACTGTAACGGCCAACGCTTGAAACCGGATGTCGTGTTCTTTGGCGAGAACGTTGCCCAGGCCACGGCGGCCAAGGCCATGGCCGCGGTGAACCACGCCGAGGGTTTGCTCGTTGTAGGTTCCTCGCTGATGGCCTATTCCGCGTTTCGCCTGTGCAAGGCGATGGTCGAGCAAGGCAAGCCGGTGATCGCCATCAACCTGGGCAAGACCCGCGGGGATGAGCTGTTGCAGGTGAAAATCGAGGCGTCCTGCGAGCGCTTATTGCCGTTGCTGGTCGAGAGACTACGGTAGCAAGACCACCGCCAATCAACATGTGGAGCAAAATGTGGGAGCTGGCTTGCCTGCGATAGCGGTGGGTCAGTTGCCCAAGTGTTAACCGAACGCCTAGTGTCGCATGCAAGCCAGCTCCCACATGGTTTGTGGTCGAATTGCTCCTTCTGGCTGCACGACCCTTCGCCCCAAAAATGACGCCCAAGTCACGTTTTCCCGCATTCTCCCGTCCCCACAACGATTTATGTAGTGACCAAAAATAATCACTACATAATCGTTGACGTAACCTTTTTGACCTTGCATTATCGAGACGTCTCCCGGATCGGGAGCGTTGGTAACAAGCGTTTTGAAAGAGCTCGTCTGACCGCCGAGCTGTTTTTTCCGGATGTGCACTGCCCACAAGGCAGATTGATGAAGCTGACCGGCCCGAAGGGCTCGGTACAAGGAGCTCAAACGCTGCTTGTCTTCGTTATGAAACCATTGCGTAGCAGTTCATCAGCAAGACTACATGCATCAGGTTCAAGACCCTGCCCGTACTCGGCAGACCGTCACTGACGCCCGGTTTTCGGAACCGGAGACAACTAAGCAGTTTTAACGGAATCAACTGATAGATCGCCAACTGGTCAAGGGGCTTACACATGAATCTGAACAACCAACCAACTATCGATGAATTGGCTGAGCTGTTCGCAGCGCAGAAAGACACACTCGACGACCATATCCTGTGGATTGGCAAATCGGGCGAAGTGCAACTTGACTGCCTGGAGCCCAATACCGAAGAAGCCGAGTTTGACCGCAATCACCGTGAACTCGCCGCGCGTCTGAAGGTGTACCGCCGTGGCCAGGGTTATGTCGGCAAGAAGGCCGCAGCTGATCGAAACTTTATTGAGCAGGTCTTTCATACCCTCAATACCGAGTGGCAGAACCTGCGCGGCCAATCGAACATTAAAGTGATCGATAGATACTGCTGATCCTCCAGCATTAACCATTCAAGCCCGCTCGTTTATTCGAGCGGGCTTTTTAATTTCAACGTTACAATAACTTTATAACAACGCGGGGAACCGTCCCTTGCTGGCTTCATCACGAAAAATATCAAACAACACTTGTGCCGCCGCCGACAGTTCATGCCCTGGTTTGGTCAGCACACCAATCGGCGCTCGATCACCGGGTCACTCAGGGTGATGCAATGGGCGCCCGCCTCCTCCATCTGCCGTGCACACAATGCGGGTACAGCACTGACGCCCAGGCCACTGGCAACCATCTTGCCCACGGTTGCCAATTGATGACTTTCCAGCGCTACCGGCAACTTCATCTGCAAGGCACCCAAATGCTCTTCCAGCATCACCCGCACCGTAGACGGCCGCTGCAGGGTAATAAACGGTTGCTCCAGCAGGGTTTTCCAGTCGATTTCCTCACACAGGGCCAAGGGTGAGTCACCCGGCACCACGGCAATAAAGCGGTCGAGGTACAACGGCGTGAATGCCAAAGACGAGCCGTCAGACGGCTCGAACGCCACACCCAGTTCCACTTGGCGGTCGCGGACCATCTCCAGCACCTGTTCATTGATCAGGTCATGCACGGTCACGTTCACCTGAGGGTAACGCGCGCGGAATATCTTCAGGATCGGTGGCAGCAAATTGCCCGCAAACGACGGCATTGCCGCCACCGTGACGCGTCCGCGCTGCAGGGTGAAGCGCTGGCGCAGCTCATCTTCGGCGTTATCCCAATCGGCGATCAGCCGACGTGCCAGGGGTAGCAGCGATTCACCTTCGGGGGTCAGCGCTACATTGCGGGTATTGCGGCTGAACAGACGCCCGCCCAGCCCTTCTTCAAGGCCCTTGATGGTCAGGCTTAACGCCGACTGAGAAAGGTGCAGGCGCTCGCAGGCAGCGGCAAAACTCAGGCTCTGGGCCACGGCCAAAAAAGCCCGCATCTGTTTGACGGTCATGGCGCTACTCCGGAGGACGAATCGACTATGCTGTTTTTTAAATTAATCAACCTTAAAAAACAACTTAACAAATCAATCCGTCAGCGCAACACTCAAGTCATTGGCTGGCCCACACACAATAAAAGAGGTGCATATGGCAGGTTTCGATAAACGCGTGGCGTCCTATGAAGAAGCGCTGGCAGGCCTGGAAGACGGCATGACCGTGCTCGCAGGCGGTTTTGGCCTGTGCGGCATTCCGGAAAACCTCATCGCCGAGATCAAGCGCAAAGGCACCCGCGACTTGACCGTGGTTTCCAACAACTGTGGTGTCGACGGTTTCGGCTTGGGCGTGCTGCTGGAAGAAAAGCAGATCAGTAAAGTGATCGCGTCCTACGTCGGTGAAAACGCGCTGTTCGAAAAGCAGCTGCTTAGCGGCGAAATCGAAGTCATTCTGACCCCCCAGGGCACCCTGGCGGAAAAAATGCGCGCAGGCGGTGCCGGCATTCCGGCCTTCTTCACCGCCACCGGCGTCGGCACCCCGGTCGCCGAAGGCAAGGAAACCCGTGAGTTCAACGGCCGCCCCTACCTGATGGAAGAATCCATCACCGGCGACTTCGCGATCGTCAAAGGCTGGAAAGCCGACCACTTCGGCAACGTTATCTATCGCCACACCGCCCAGAACTTCAATCCGCTTGCCGCCACCGCCGGCAAGATCACTGTGGTTGAAGTCGAAGAAATCGTCGAACCGGGCGAGCTGGACCCGGCGCAGATCCACACCCCTGGCATCTACGTCGACCGGGTCATTTGCGGCACCTTCGAGAAGCGCATCGAACAGCGCACCGTGCGCAAATAACCTGCCTCCAGCCCGAACAATAAGGACACACAAAATGGCGCTTACCCGCGAACAAATGGCTCAACGTGTCGCCCGCGAAATGCAGGACGGCTTCTACGTCAACCTCGGTATCGGCATTCCGACCCTGGTAGCCAACTACATTCCCGAAGGCATGGAAGTGATGCTGCAGTCGGAAAACGGCCTGCTGGGCATGGGCCCGTTTCCAACCGAAGACACCATCGATGCCGACATGATCAACGCCGGCAAGCAGACCGTGACCGCGCGTATCGGCGCGTCGATCTTCTCTTCCGCCGAGTCCTTCGCGATGATTCGTGGCGGCCACGTCGACCTCACCGTGCTCGGCGCGTTTGAAGTGGACGTGCAAGGCAACATCGCCTCGTGGATGATCCCCGGCAAGCTGGTAAAAGGCATGGGCGGCGCGATGGACCTGGTGGCTGGCGCCGAAAACATCATCGTGATCATGACCCACGCCTCCAAGGACGGTGAGTCCAAGTTGCTCAGCCAATGCAGCCTGCCGCTGACGGGCGCCAACTGCATCAAGCGCGTGCTGACCGACCTTGCGTACCTGGAAATCGAAAATGGCGCTTTTGTCCTCAAGGAACGCGCACCTGGCGTCAGCGTTGAAGAGATTGTGAGCAAGACCGCCGGTAAACTGATCGTCCCGGACCACGTTCCAGAAATGCACTTCCAGTGAGGACAGATTCCATGCAAGACGTCGTGATTGTTGCTGCCACCCGCACCGCCGTGGGCAGCTTTCAAGGTTCGCTGGCCAGTATCCCGGCACCGGAACTGGGCGCGGCAGTGATCCGTCGCCTGTTGGAGCAGACCGGTCTGGACCCGGCTCAAGTGGATGAAGTGATTCTCGGCCAGGTCCTCACCGCAGGCAGCGGCCAAAACCCTGCCCGCCAAGCCTCGATTCTCGCCGGACTGCCTCACGCCGTGCCGGCCCTGACCTTGAACAAGGTCTGCGGCTCAGGCCTCAAGGCGCTGCACCTCGGCGCGCAAGCCATCCGTTGCGGCGACGCAGAGGTGATCATCGCTGGCGGCATGGAGAACATGAGCCTCGCCCCGTACGTCTTACCCGCCGCGCGCACCGGTTTGCGCATGGGCCACGCCAAGATGATCGACAGCATGATCACCGACGGCCTGTGGGATGCGTTCAACGATTACCACATGGGCATCACCGCCGAAAACCTGGTGGACAAGTACGGCATCAGCCGTGAAGCCCAGGATGCCTTCGCGGCCGCGTCCCAGCAAAAAGCCTCCGCGGCCATTGAAGCCGGGCGTTTTGCCGATGAAATCACGCCGATCCTGATTCCCCAGCGCAAGGGCGACCCGGTGGCCTTCAGCGTGGATGAACAGCCGCGCGCCGGCACCACCGCCGAATCCCTGGCCAGATTGAAACCCGCGTTCAAGAAAGACGGCAGTGTCACCGCCGGCAATGCGTCCAGCCTCAACGACGGCGCCGCCGCCGTATTGCTGATGAGCGCCGACAAGGCCAAGGCCCTCGGCCTGCCCGTGCTGGCCCGCATCGCCAGCTACGCCAACGCCGGTGTCGACCCGGCGATCATGGGCATTGGCCCGGTCTCGGCCACCCGCCGCTGCCTGGACAAAGCAGGATGGAGCCTGGGCGACCTGGACCTGATCGAAGCCAACGAAGCATTCGCTGCGCAATCGCTGGCAGTGGGCAAAGAGTTGGAATGGGACGCCGAAAAGGTCAACGTCAACGGTGGCGCCATCGCCATCGGCCACCCGATTGGCGCCTCAGGTTGCCGCGTGCTGGTGACCCTGTTGCATGAAATGATCAAGCGCGATGCCAAGAAAGGCCTGGCGACCCTGTGCATCGGTGGCGGCCAGGGTGTAGCCCTCGCCCTCGAACGCAGCTGATTCCAAGAGCAACACCGAAAAGGCCCGGTTCCACGAAAACCGGGCTTTTTCTTTGCCTGAATATAAACAGTGCCATTGTGGGAGCTGGCTTGCCTGCTCCCATCTTTGATTTTCGTTGTCACTGAGGTTGTGGCACCGCAAACACCGCATTCGCCCGCGCCACCATCTTCTCTCCCACTTGCAAGCTCACCGTGGCAAACGCCATCTGCCGCCCGCGTTTGTGATGCTCCAACCGCACCACAATCCACTCTCCCACCTGCACCGCGCCCAAGTAATCCACGGTCATGCTCGCCGTAATCAACGGCAACGGTGGCTCACTGGAAAACGCCATCGCGTACCCCATACCGATATCCGCCAGGGTTGCCAACACCCCGCCATGCACCGTGCCGCGCCCATTGGCATGGCGATTATCGGCGCGCAGGCCGATTTCCAGTTGCAAACCCTCACCCCGGCAATACGCCGGGCCGAGCAAATCAAGGAGCGGGCTACTGCGGGGCAAAGCGCTGAAACCTTCAGGCACGGCGTGAGTGATCATGGCGAGTCTTCCTTGGCATAAGGTTTGAGGTGTACGCCTGCCCGCTTGCAGCGACTATCACCATCAGCCACGCAAATCACTCGCGATGCTTTGCGTTAATCCATCAGGCCCGCGTTAATCGCCGCGAATGGCTCTGCAACCAGGACGACAGCTTGATGGTCAGCAAGCCGCCCTAAAGCATGGGCTATGGGTTGCAGGTTGTAATCCGTGAGGGGGGGGGCGCCGCGTCGTCAAACGCCACGTCTGATCAACGCTTCATACAGCGCTGATAACGCTCATCCACGCGTTTGGCGAACCAAGCCGTGGTGAGGTTGCGCGTGATTTTCGGACTCTTGAGCACGATACCCGGCAGAATCGCCCGTGGCATCGGCTTGCCAGCAGCCTTGTCGGCCAGGGTGAACACGCGCTTGTAAAGGGTCGTCTGCTCGAAATCCAGTTGCTCGCCCTGCTCCAACTGGCTGCGGATACTGGGGTTACGCATGTCCAACTTCGCGCCCAGGGAGCGCACCGCCAACTCAGTGCTGCCCGGCAGCAATGAGCCGTAGCGAATCAAGTCGCCATCCAGCGCCAGCTCGGTGCCCGTGACACGGCTGACAGCCGCCTGGAACGCGGCGTTGCGGCTGGCGTACCAACCGGCATTGAAGTCGGCAAAGCGGTACAACGGCGCATCGTAGCTCACCGGGTAACCGAGCAAATGGGCGATGCCGAAATACATGCCACCGCGCCGGGTAAAGACTTCCCGGCGAATCGTGCCATCCACGGTGTAGGGATAATCCCGCGCCTGTTTTTGCGCAAACTCAATGCTGACCTGCATCGGGCCTGCGGTATGCACGGGGTTGAAGCCACCAAACAGCGTGTTGCCCAACGGCGCCATGCTGATGAAATCGTCAAATATGCCACTCAGGTCTTTTTCCGTGCGCGCGGCATTCAGGCGGTCGCTATAGGACTTGCCATTGGGCGAGCGCACTTGCAGTGCACTGCGCACCATGAAAGCGGGCACATGGACGTTTGCCGCACGTCGCAGGATTTCATCCTGGGCAATCTTGCCCATGTTCGGCACGGGCGGGTCAACTTGATAGGTGGACTCTTGCTCCGTCACCGCCAGTACGGCGCAGATATTTTCAGTGCTGGGATAGATTTTCTGGGCATCGAAGGCCGTGTAGATATCCTGCGCCCAACCGCTGCGGTCCGGCACCGTGGCTGGCAGCAAGCGCACGATCTGCGCCTTCACCTCGGCCTCGCTGCGCTCGGGCTGTTGCGGGCCGCGCGGGGTGGAGCAACCGGCCAGCACCAGAAAGGCAGTGAGGCACAGGATTAGTCGGCTTGAATACATGGGGCTTCCTTGAATAACAACGGGCCGGGCATTGCGGATATCGACAGGTAAGTCTAACCGGGGTTCGCCGACCTGCTGCACTCGCCAGTCGTGACCGAACGTGACAGGATCGGGCATCGACCATTCATGCAAGGCGTTTGAATGCCATGCTCAGCCTGAATTTCCTCGTCACTTGCCTGATTGTCGTGCTGATCCCCGGCACCGGCGTGATCTTTACCGTGTCCACCGGACTGACCGCCGGTAAACGCGCCAGCACGTTCGCCGCGCTCGGGTGCACCTCGGGGATCATTCCTCACTTGCTGGCGTCCATTCTCGGCCTCTCCGCCCTGCTGCACACCAGCGCACTGGCCTTCGAAGCCTTGAAGTTTGCCGGAGTCGCCTACCTGCTCTACCTCGCATACGCCACCTGGCGCGACCGCTCGGCCTTCGCCATGACAGAAACACCGACGGTGGCCACAGCGCGCAGCCTGATGCTGCGTGGCTTCTTACTGAACATTCTGAACCCCAAGCTGACCATTTTTTTCCTGGCCTTCCTGCCGCAGTTCGTAACACCCGGCAGCACCGCACCGGCCCTGCAAATGTTGGTGCTGAGCAGCGTGTTCATGGCGATGACGTTTGCCGTATTTGTACTGTATGGCCTGTTGGCCAACGTGTTCCGCCGCGCGGTGATCGAGTCGCCACGGGTGCAGAATTGGTTGCGTCGCAGTTTTGCCGCGGCCTTTGCGGGGCTGGGGCTGAACCTGGCGTTTGCACAGCGCTGAATGTTCTGGTCTCGACAGCGGACAAGTACTGCTGAAACTTCCCACGTAACAGCAAGATAAGCTCTACATCCCTTTCCTGAAAACCTCTGCAAAGTCCTTCGCCTGATCACACAGTGCGAGGGATTGCAGATGGTTTTTCTCAGTAGTGCCCGGCCTGAAGGGGCCGTTTCTTGATCGCCGCCACCAGCCAAACCATTGGCTTGCTGGTGCTGGCCGCGATGGATTCGAAGACGCGCGACGTCGAATCCGTCATCAGCGATTTCAAACGCTGCCTCAATAGCTATGACCTTTGGGCGGAAAGCTTTTTCAGCTTTTCGGCGCTGGATATCGAGCAGGTGTTCAAGGTCGGCAACGAAGTCGCCCTCGTCGCACCGATCAACCGTTCCCTCATTCCCAGCAGCACCGTTGCCACCTGTAAGGCCAACGGTACGTTGACCCTGGTGCATATGTTCCAGAGCGCGAAGTTTGTGCCCATCGGCAATACGCCGGTGGTGCTGCAACGCGTGGATCCTGCGGGTGGGCCGCTGGGTGAGCCCATCCATAAAACCATCGGCCCAAGTGGCATCCTTGAAGTCACCGAGTGTGATCGCAACCAGCAGTACCGGGTCAATTTCTATCCCAACGTTTCCAAAGCGCATTACAAGGCGTTGTATGCGTCCTACCAGTCGGTTATCGCGCCGCTGGAGGGCTGGCTGCGCGGTGAGTGGACGACCACTTTCGGACCGCTCTGGGAAAACTATTCCGAGGCGAATTTCCTCAAGCGTTACCTCCAGTTGCACGCAGCCTATGCCCGTGGGTTTGGCGAAGCGCTGAACGCGTTGTGGGACAACATCAAGCAGCTGTATGAGTGGATTGCGCACCCGCTGCGTTATGCCGAAAAGCTGCTGCATTACCTGTCCCAGGCTGAGCTTGAAAAACTGCTGGCGCTAAGCGCCGAGACTCTGGCGAAAGGCTTGCTGGTGCTCAGTGATGAGCCACTGATATTTATCTACCTGTCGGCATTCGTGAGTTGGATGCGGTTGATGCCGCCGCCGTATATGAACGAGTTGCTCGGTGAGATCAGTGGTGAGGTGCTGATCAACCTATTGCTAGGCCTTGCGACCGGCGGGATGGGCGTGGTGCTGCGCATGAGTCCGACAGTGCTGGGCGGCATCAAGTCTCGCCGGGCGCGCGAGTGGTTGGAACGCGTGGCCACGCAGTTCGGCAAAGCGCGTCTGGATGAGCATGCTGAGTTGGCCAAGCCGATCTTGCTGGGTGGGCCGGCGGTGTCGATCAAGACGATTCCGGATGTGCCGTTGAAGGCTGGGGATCAACTGGTTTCGAACGCGGTGCCGGCGGTTCGCAGCAAGACGCAGCGCACGGCGTTGGTCAGGCAGGAACATGTCGATGACGCGCCTTCGTCCGGGAAAAATCAGAACGGCGATGCGGCGTCCAGCGCGGACAAGACCGTAACCAATGGTTGCCCGGTGTCGATGGTCACCGGCGAGGAATTGCTGACCCTGGTTGACGGCACGCTGGACGGAATTTTGCCGTTTGACTGGTCGCGGCTGTATCGCACCAGTGCCGTGGAAGTCGATTGTGGGCTGGGGTTTGGCTGGAGCCACTCGCTGGCGCAGCGGCTGGCGGTGGTGGGTGATTCGGTGGTGTGGACGGATCACGAGAATCGCATTACTGAGTTTCCGCTGCCTACTGCTGCTCGACCTGCGATCACCAATAGCCTCGCCGAAGCCGCGATCTATTTAGGTTCTTCGCCTGATGAACTGGTGCTGGCTCAAGCGTCGCGGTTCTACCACTTTC
>NZ_JBARTQ010000381.1:0-8086 GCF_049645325.1 Pseudomonas sp.
CGCTGTAAGAGCGGAACCCATATCAACCACAACGCAAATAACGGATATGCACCCCACAGTCCCAACAGTCCCCCCAGCCCCGAGCGCAAGCTCACCAACCCTCTAGCGCTGACCTTGCACCACTACGCAAGCTACCACCTGCCCATCGCCAGGCTATGGGGCGAAAACTCGGCGAACTGCCAGCGCAACGCGAGGGCTGCCGGGCGCCGCACGACCTGCTCCACCGTGACCGTCCACAGCCGTTGCGCGCCCTCGAACGTGGCCACTTCAGGCCCGCTGAGGATCAGCGAAGTACGCCCGGCAACCTGCAGCACATCCCCCGATTCGAAATCGATAAACACCAAGCCTGCCACCGGGTTGACCTGCAAATTACCCAATGTGTTGAAGAACAGGTTGCCGGCGAAGTCGGGAATGGTCAGCACGTTGCCGTCCACCCGCACAAAGCCGGTATTGCCGCCCCGGTGCGAGACGTCCACCGAGCGCTGGCCGTCCACTTCGACGTAGCTGGCGACAAAGAAGGTGTCGGCGCTGCGGATCAGCATGTGTGCCGCCTCGTCCAGACCGTCTAAACGCTCGACCGCCGTGCCAGGTTTGCGCGCGATCGAATCCACCGGCCGCAGCTGGATGTACTTGGGGCAGTTGCCGTAGGCGTGCACCACGTCGACCGAAAAACCGTCGTGATCCCGCGCGCCGATGCGGCCGTTCATCCGGTTGCGCCGGCGGGTGTTGAGGTCGATGCCGAGCAAGCCGACGGACGCACCCGCCGTTATTGCCGCCCAGGCCGGGTCGCTTTTCGACGGCAGGCTGTCGACCTGCAAGGTTTGCGGGTCGGGTGAATGCACAAACCCCGGCGCGCCTTCGATCATCGTGGCCCAAGGAACTCCCTGCTCATCCACCACGCCCAGTACCAGGTACGGCAGCAGTGGGAAGAAATCCCGATGCTGTTCCGGCAAATGATCACGAATGACCTTGAGCCCGACCACCGCCATGCGTTCGGCAGCGCCCGCGCTTTCCTGCAACTGCCGCTCGCCGGCATGCCAGGGGGATTGTTCGGTCGGGTTCATGGCGATCTCCTCAAGTGGATGTGTGCATGCTGCGCCTGGCCGGCGGACGAGAGAATGCCCACGTACAGCAATCCAGCATTACGCCAACTGAAATGCCGGATGCTCACGCAACGCCATTACGCAGTGGTCAACAAAGCTGCGCACGCGCAAAGGGGCGTTGCGGCCTTCGCGGTAGACCACATGCACTGGCAACGGCGGCAACTCAAACTCGGGCAATACGCGCAGCAGCTCGCCGCTGAGCAGGTGCTCGTGAACCGGGTAGCTCTGGCACCGAATCAACCCGGCGCCGTGGACGGCGGCATTGATCGCGCCTTGCACGGTGGCGCAACTCAAGCGGGCGCGGGCTTTGAGCGTGTAGCCCTGAAAATCCCAATAGACCTGGTCGGCACTCGCGATCAGACGGTGCCGCTTGAGGTCATTCGGGTGGTGAAGGTCGCCGTGGCCGGCAAGGTAGGCAGGGCTGGCGCAGAGGATATGCCGCACCTGCCCGACCGTGCGTGCGATCAGCGAGGAGCCGGGCAGTTCGCCGACGATAATCGCCACGTCCAACCCTTCTTCGTGCAGGTTCGGGTAATAGTCGTGGTAACGCGCCACCAGGCGCACGTCGGGGTAGCAGTCCATATAGCTCGCCAACAACGGGGCCATCACATAGCGGCTGAACAGGAACGGCAGAAACACCCGCAGATTGCCTTGGGCCTGCACATGCAAACCTTTGGCCGAGGCTTCGGCGGCCTCTACGGCGGCCAGCAGCCGCACGCAGTCGGCCATGTAGGCGCTGCCGGCTGGGGTCAGGCTTACGCCGCGCGTACTGCGTTGCAACAAGGGCACGCGCAGGCGCGCCTCCAGGCGTGCAATCGCACGCACCAGGGTCGGGCCGGAGACGTGCACGCTGCGGGCCGCCGACGCCAGGCTCGCAGAGTCGGCCAGGGCGGCAAACAGCTGCATGTCGCGATAACGCTCCATCACGTGCGCCGTTTCATGGCCGGGTTCAAGGCGGCGTCCTGGCCCAGGCGATGGGCGAGAAAATCCACAAACGTGTTGATCTTGGCCGGAACACGCGGGCTTTTCTGGAACACCACCTGGATCGGCAGCGGCGCAGGTTCGAATGCATCCAGCACAACCTCCAGCTCACCGGCGGCCACTGACGCTGCAACCTGGTAGGACAGCACCCGCGTCATGCCCCAGCCCAGGCGCGCAAGGTTGATCGCGGCATTGTTGGCCGTCACGACCAGGCGCGGTTCGATGGGCACGCTGAACGTCTGGCCGCCTTCTGCAAACTGCCACTCACTGACCAGTTGGCTCGACGACGACGTGGCGATCTTTGCTTCGCACAAGTGCGATGGATGCTCTGGCCGCCCGTGCTGCGCCAGGTAGCCGGGAGACGCACAGACCACCCGGCGCACTTCCCCGACCTTGATCGCCTGCTGCCCGGGTTCCTGCAAATGGCCGATGCGCACGGCCACGTCGACGCCCTCATCGGTCATGTTCACCACGCGGTCGACCAGCAAGGCATTGATATTCACCAAGGGAAAACGGTCGAGGTAGTCCCCCAGCACCGGTGCCACAAACAGCTCGCCGAACAGCACCGGCGCGGTCACCGTCAGGTGGCCGCACGGGATCGAATAACTGCCTGCCGCCGCTTCTTCGGCTTCATCCAGTTCAGCCAGGATGCGCCGGCAATCTTCCAGGTAACGCTGGCCGGCTTCAGTGAGGTGCAAGCTGCGGGTGGTGCGCGCCAACAGTTGCGTGCCGATACGTTGTTCCATCGCGGCAATGGCCCGCGTCACGCTGGGCGGCGAGGTTTTCAGGCGGCGCGCGGCAGCGGCAAAACCCTCCTCCTCGGCCACCGCCAGGAACACCTGCATTTCATGAAATCGGTCCATCGGCGCGCCTCGTGAAGGTTACTGTGATTGCAGGCCCACGACTGTGCGCGGCATACCCACAAAGCCCGGCAATGCCTCGATGCTGGCCAGCCAGGCGCGAACGTGAGGGTAGTCGGCCAGCGACACATTGCCTTCGGGCACATGCGCCACATAGGTATAGAAGGCAACATCGGCGATGCTCGGCTGTTCACTCGCCAGGAAACGGCTCTGGCTCAGTTGTAGCTCCACCAATTGCAGCAACGCGTGGGAGCGGCTGATGGCGCTGACGGTGTCGACCTCAGCCCCAAACACCGTGGCCAGCCGTGCAGCTGCCGGCCCGGCGTGCAACTGCCCGGCGGCGGCGGACAGCCAGCGTTGCACACGGGCTTGCCCAACCGGGTCACTCGGCAGCCACTGGCCCTTGCCGTAGGTGTTGGTGAGGTAGACCAGAATCGCGTTGGAGTCGGCCAGCACGGTGCCGTTGTCATCAATCGCCGGCACCTGGCCGAAACTGTTGATCGCGGCGATGAAGTCGGGGGCTTTCTGGGCGCCCTGCTTGAGGTCGACGAGGATGAATTCGCTCCGCAGGCCCAACAGCGAGAGCATCAGCTCAACCCGGTGAGAGTGGCCGGACAGTGGGAAACCGTAGAGTTTGATCGCAGGCTGGGACATGGCAGGCTCCAAAAGTGGGGTGGTTGACGCCAGGCATGTTCCACCCCTGCCGTGATCGATGGAATGACCAAAAAACACAATCCAGCATTTCAGCCGGTGAAACAATCACTCACCAAACAATTCGACGATCAGGTTGAACAGCGTGGTCTTCACCGCACTGTCCAGCGCGGTCCATGCCAGGCCTGTCGTGGCCTGAAACCCTCCCAGTTCCAAGTGCCGCGACACACAGTTGGCCGGCAACGCCCGCGCCGCCTGCTGCGGCAATACGCCGACGCCCAACCCGGCCGAGACCAACGCGAGCATGGTGGTGAATTCGCCGAGTTCCGAGGCGATTGCCAGGGTGATGCCCACCGCCTGGATGAATTCATCGTAGAACCCCGGCGCATAACGCCGCGCCAGGATGTACACCGGTACGTTGAGTAAGTCCTCAGGGTAAATTGACTCCCGGGCCGCCAATGGATGATCCATCGGCAGCGCCACGCAGAAGCTTTCACGCAGCACTGCGCGAGTCTGCACGCCGGGGTGCGCAGCGGGCAGGCGCATCAGGCCGAAATCCAGTTGGCCGTTCTTCAAGGCGGCAGCCTGATCAGGCCCGGGCATGTCCTTGAGTTCCAGCTCGATACGCGGGTAGCGCTGGTGCACCGCGCGAATCAACACCGGCAACAGGTGCGGCAGCACCGACGACACAAAGCCCAGGCGCACCCGCCCGATTTCACCGCGGCTGGAGGCGCGCGCCGCATCGGCCGCCCGAGCGGCCTGGTGCAAGGTGGCTTGGGCTTCAGGCAAAAACGCGCGGCCCGCGTCGGTCAGGGTGACCGAGTGCCGATTGCGGTCGAGCAGGCGCACGCCCAGGCCACTTTCCAGCAACTTGATTTGCATGCTCAACGCCGGTTGCACGATCGACAACTGCGCCGCTGCACGCCCGAAATGCAACTCCTGGGCGAGTACTACAAAAGCGCGCAAGTGCTTGAGCTCCATCACGCTTCCTCGGTTATCACGAACATTGATCACCCGATCACAAATGAAAATTGGACGCTGAACCGCGCCTACGGTGAAGTAACGCACCGTCATACACGATATGACAGGGCTTGGCCTATAACAATGAGAACAAGGAGGCACCATGCTCGGCATGGCTAACGACACGTATCTGCTGCTGGACGCGATGGTCACGATTATCGGATTGATATTGTTGATCACCCACCTCAAGGTTCACCCCTTTGTCGCGCTCACCGTCGCCGCAGGCTTTCTCGGCCTGACGTCCGGCATGCCGGTGGACAAGGTGATGAAGTCTTTCCAGGACGGTTTTGGCGGGGTCCTGGGGTTCGTCGGCATCATCCTCGGCCTGGGCACCATGCTCGGCAAGTTGATGGCCGACTCCGGCGGCGCCGACCAGATCGCCCGTACGCTGATTCGCGCCTTCGGCAAACAGCGTGTGCACTGGGCGATGATGTTTTCTGCGTTCCTGGTGGGCATTCCACTGTTTTTTGAAATCGGTTTTGTGCTGCTGATTCCGCTGGTGTTTATCGTGGCGCGGCGTACCGGCTTGTCGCTGATCAAGGTTGGCATGCCGCTGCTGGCCGGGTTGTCGGTGGTGCATGGCTTGGTGCCGCCGCACCCGGGGCCGCTGCTGGCTATCGGCATTTTTGGCGCGGACATCGGCAAGACGATTTTTTACGGCTTGATTGTCGGCCTGCCCACGGCAGTCATCGCCGGCCCGCTGTTTGGCAACCTGATTTCGCGCTATGTACCCGGCAAGGCATCGCCGGAGCTGATGGAGCAACTCGCCAAGGAGTCTACGGGCGACAACCTGCCGGGCTTCGGCATCACCGTGATCACCATCCTGCTACCGGTGGCGCTGATGCTGCTCAAGACCTTTGCCGACGTGGCCTTCGCCGCCGACAGCAGCTTCCGTGTGTGGATGGACTTTATTGGCCACCCGATCACCGCCCTGCTCGCGGCCTTGCTGCTGGCGTTCTATACCTTTGGGGCGGCGCGTGGTTTCTCGCGGGAACAGTTGAGCAAGCTGCTCGATTCAAGCCTCGCGCCGACCGCCGCAATTGTGCTGATCGTCGGCGCTGGCGGTGGTTTCAAACAGATGCTGGTGGCCAGCGGCGTCGGCGATGTGATCGGGCATATGGCGGTGCGCGCCGAGATTTCACCGATCTTGCTGGCGTGGCTGGTGGCGGCGGTGATTCGTGTAGCGACCGGTTCGGCCACGGTAGCAACGATTACCGGCGCGGGAATTGTTGCGCCGGTAATCGGCTTGATGCCCGGTGTGAACCGTGAGTTGCTGGTGCTCGCCACCGGTGCCGGTTCGCTGGTGCTGTCGCATGTCAACGACGCCGGATTCTGGCTGGTGAAGCAGTACTTCAACATGACCGTCGTCGAAACTTTCAAGACCTGGACGCTGATGGAGACCGTGCTCTCCTTCGCCGCCCTGGGGTTCATCATGCTGCTGTCGTTGGTGGTGTGAAGCGTTAGGAGAGGTAGCTCATGCAAAGTGTTTTAGACAGTTTCCGCCTCGATGGCCGGCTCGCGCTGGTCACCGGTTCCAGCGCCGGTATCGGCTTGGCGATTGCCCGAGGCCTGGCCCAGGCCGGTGCCCGCGTGGTCCTCAATGGGCGCAACCGCAGCACCTTGCGCGACGCTGCCGCGCTGCTGGCGGCAGAAGGCCTGGAGGTGCATACGCAGGCGTTTGATGTGACCGACAGCGCGGCGATTCAAGCGGCGGTGGCCGACATCGAAGAACGCCTCGGCCCGCTGGACATATTGGTGAACAACGCCGGCATGCAACGCCGTGGCCCGCTGGAAGACTACAGCGAGCAGCACTGGCGCGAGTTGATCAGCACCAACCTCGACAGCGCCTTCCTGGTGGGCCAGGCCGTGGCGCGTGCGATGATCCCGCGCAAGCGTGGGCGTATCATCAATATCTGCTCGGTGCAGAGTGAGCTGGGGCGTCCGGGCATCGCGCCGTATGCGGCGAGCAAGGGCGCGCTGAAGATGCTGACCAAAGGCATGGCGATCGATTGGGGCCCGCACGGGTTGAGCGTCAACGGTATCGGCCCCGGCTATTTCAAGACCGAACTGAACGCGAACCTGGTGGCCAACCCTGAATTCAGCGACTGGCTGGTGCAACGCACCCCGAGCCGACGCTGGGGTGACGTGGCTGAACTGGCGGGGGCGGCGGTGTTTCTCGCCAGCGATGCCGCGAGTTTCGTCAACGGCCATATCTTGTATGTCGACGGTGGCATCACCGCGTCGCTGTAACCTGGAGAATTCTATGCACGCCATTGTCTGTCACGCCTCGAAAGACCTGCGGGTCGACCCCCAGGATCTACCGCAACCCCTCGCTCCCGGCCAACTGCGCGTGCGCATCGCCCGGGGCGGTATCTGCGGCTCGGACCTGCATTACTACCAGCACGGCGGCTTCGGCACCGTGCGCCTGCGCGAACCGATGGTGCTCGGCCATGAAGTGTCGGCGGTGATTGACGCCGTGGGCGCAGACGCCGGGCAGTTCAAGGTCGGCCAGCGCATTGCGGTGTCGCCATCCCGCCCGTGTGGTGGTTGCCGGTATTGCCATCAGGGCTTGCCGAACCATTGCCTGAACATGCGTTTCTACGGCAGCGCGATGCCTTTCCCGCACATTCAGGGCGCGTTCCGCCAGAGCCTGGTGATCGAGACGCATCAGGCCCACGTACTGGCCGACACGGTCAGCCTTGCAGAAGGCGCATTGGCAGAGCCACTGTCGGTGGGGTTGCATGCCATCCAGCGTGCCGGCGCAGTATTCGGCAAACGCGTGCTGGTGACCGGCTGCGGGCCGATTGGCAACCTGCTGATCGGCAGCCTGCGCGCCGCCGGTGCGGGTGAAATCGTCGCCGTGGACTTGTCCGCCAGCGCCCTCGCCTGCGCCGAGAAAATGGGCGCCACGCGCACCCACAACCTTGCCGACGGCGCCGACGCGCTCAAGCGCTACACCGCCGAGAAAGGCTACTTTGACGTGATGTTCGAAGTCTCCGGCACCGCCCAGGCCCTGCGCAACGGCCTGGAATGCATCGCCCCGCGGGGCGTCGTGGTGACGGTCGGTTTGGGCGGTGACGTGTCGCTGCCGCTGAACCTGCTGGTCAGCCGGGAAATCGACCTGCGCGGCACCTTCCGCTTCCACCCGGAATTTGCCCAGGCGGTGGACTTGCTCAATCGCCGGATTATCGATGTGCGCCCGGTGATCTCCCACACCGTGCCGTTCGAACAGGCGGTGCAGGCGTTCGAGCTGGCGGCGGACAAGACCCAGGCGATGAAAGTGGTGCTGGATTTTGGTGTGCCGGACCTCAATTAGTCGCGGCCCAAACACACAACCTGTGGTGAGCGGGCTTGCCCCGCGCTGGGGCGCGAAGCGGCCCCAATACTTTCACCGCCGGTGTCTGTGAAAAACCGCAGCGCCTGGTTCAGGGCCGCTTCGCAGCCCGGCGCGGGGCAAGCCCGCTCACCACA
>NZ_JBARTQ010000382.1:0-2222 GCF_049645325.1 Pseudomonas sp.
CTCAATGTGACGATCGCGGAGGAAATCCACCTGGCACGCAAACAAGTCGGACTCTGGCGGCGGCGTTGGCAGCAGTCGTTTGATGCGTTGGTGGCCATCGAATTGTCTTGCTTCTCATGGAACTGGAATTTTCCCGGTTGGTCGTTAGCATAATGCCCAACGGAGGAGAATTCCATGATCAAACCACGTAGGCACTTTTCTGCGGAGAAGAAGGCCCAGATTGTGCGGCGGCACGTCAGCGGGAAAGAGGCGATCTCCGACCTGGCCGACGAGTTCGGCGTCCAACCGAGTCAGATTCACACCTGGGTCAAGCAGGTGCTCGACCAGGCGGAGAAGGCCTTTGAGCGCACGAGCGGACCACGCCGGAAGGATCAGGCCAAGGAGGCCAAGATCGCCCAACTCGAAGAGAAACTCTCGACTAAGAACGAAGTCATCGCCGAGTTGATGGAGGAGAACGTCAAGGCAAAAAAAGCCAATGGGGGACTCTAAAAGGCCGCTGGGTTCCTCACGACACGCGCGACGAAATCGTCGACTACATTGGCCACTGGACCGTTCGCGCGGAACTGCCCGCCAAATGCCTGCTGCGCTGGCTGGGGCTCGGCACGAGCAAGTTTTACGACTGGAAAGGTCGCTATGGGATGGCGAACGAGCACAACGGCCAAGTCCCTCGTGACTGGTGGCTGGAGGATTGGGAGAAGCAAGCCATCCTCGATTACCACGCTTCGCATCCGCTGGACGGTTATCGCCGGCTCGCCTTCATGATGCTCGACGACGACGTGGTCGCGGTCAGCCCTTCGAGCGTTTACCGCGTTTTGAAACAGGCCAATCGACTCGATCGCAAATGGCAAAAAACCTCGAAGAAAGGGACCGGTTTCGTGCAGCCACTGCGGCCGCACAAGCACTGGCACGTCGACATCAGCTACCTGAACCTGGGCGGCACGTTCTACTATCTCTGCTCGCTCTTGGACGGCTATAGCCGCTTCATCGTGCATTGGGAGATCCGCGAGAGCATGACCGAGCAGGACGTCGAGACGATCGTCCAGCGGGCCTTAGAGAAACATCCGGGCGAGACGCCTCGGATCATCAGCGACAACGGACCCCAATTCATCGCCAAGGATTTCAAGACATTCATCCGCCTATCGGGCATGACGCACGTGCGGACGAGTCCGTACTATCCGCAATCGAACGGCAAGCTGGAACGATGGCACGGAAGCATCAAGCGGGAGTGCATTCGACCGGCCGCGATCGAGTCACTCGACGATGCGCGCAGGCGCGTTGCCGCTTACGTCCAGCATTACAACGAGGTCCGTCTTCACAGCGCGATCGGTTACGTGACGCCGGTCGATAAGCTGGCTGGTCTGGAAGCAGTGATCTTCGCCGAGCGCGACCGCAAGCTCGAAGCAGCGCGCGAGCGTCGACGACTCGCACGTCAATCGAAAGAGATGGTTGCTTGATGTCCCACGAAGCATTACAACCGACGATGACCTGGGCGGAGGATAGGGCAACGCAGAGGTGCGACCCGAGCGCCGTCCCAGGGGCCAAGACCGAAGGGCGGGCGGTTCACCGGATCAGCCCGTGGACTGCCCAACCTTCATTCCTTCGGGATTGGCATCAAAGCGATAAACCTTCGCAGCAGGATGCTGCGATTTACTCGACACGATGTCGTTCACCACTCGCTAATCTCAAGCTGGCAAGATTCCAGTTCACGGTGAACCAAGACACGCACGTAACGCAGACAACGATAGTTTCGTGCTTCGATGAGCGAGATCAATCTATGTGATCCTTAAATTGGCAAGACTCAACAAGCCAACAGTTGTTATTGTAGCGCCTCGCACACCAGATCGCCTACATCGGTCGTGCCGTAGCCCATTTTGCCGGCGGATTGGCTTTTCATTTTTGTGCCGGTGACGGTTTCGATGGCTCGGTAGACGCGCTGCGACGCGCCGGGCTGGCCGACCTGGTCGAGGAGCATGGCCAGGGCGCTGATGGCGGCGATGGGGTTGATGACGTTCTTGCCGGTGTACTTCGGCGCGCTGCCACCCATCGGCTCGAACATGCTCGTCCCGCCCGGGTCGGGGTTGATGTTGCCCCCGGCGGCAACCCCCATGCCGCCCTGCAAAATGGCCCCGAGGTCCGTGATGATGTCGCCAAACATATTGGTCGTGACGATGGTGTCGTAATACTCGGGATTCTTGACCATCCACATGCAGCAGGCATCGACG
>NZ_JBARTQ010000383.1:0-6884 GCF_049645325.1 Pseudomonas sp.
ATGTGGGAGCGGGCTTGCTCGCGAATGCGGTGGATCAGCAACAAATAAGCTGACTGACCCACCGCTTTCGCGAGCAAGCCCGCTCCCACATTTGATCTTCATCAGGTGGGCTAAATCATTCGGCGCAAGGCTGCGCAATCTTCCGCATGCCAATCGGCAAGCTCCGGCCACGGGTTCTCCGGCAGGTTTACCAACACGGTGCTGGCCCCCGCCGCACGGCCGCAATCCAGGTCAAAGCGGTAATCCCCGACCATCACCATCTCGCTCGGCGGAACATCCCAAGCCGCTGCCAGTTTCAGCAGGCCACCCGGGTCTGGCTTGGGCGGCGCGTCATCACGCCCCAGCACATCGTCGACAGCAAAACAGTCCGCGAGGCCAATCGCCTCCAGGGTGATATGCGCCAACTCCCGCGCATTGCGGGTCAGGATACCGAGGCGATAACCGCGCCCCGCCAACTCGCGCACCAGTTCTACCGCACCATCAGCCGCGACCGAACCCAGCGCCAACTCGCGCTCATGTTCCAACAACCAGGCATGTTTGGCCGCCGCTGCATCAGCCGGCAACGCGGCGAGATGCGTGAGAATGTCATCCTCCGGCGGAATCTCCAGCGCCACGCGAATGGCCGCAAAATCATGCACGGCCACGGTCAGCGTGCCGTCCATGTCGAACACCCAATGTTTAATCTGGGCCAGGCTCATGCCCAATCCTTGCGATGGCGGATCAAGCCTTCCTGAGTCACCGAGGCCACCAGTTGCCCGGCGCGGTTGTAGACGCTGCCCCGCGAGAACCCACGGGAATTGCCGGCCCATGGGCTGTCCATGGCGTAGAGCAACCAGTCATCGGCGCGCAGGTCGGCGTGAAACCACAGCGCATGGTCAAGGCTGGCGACCTGCATGTCTTTCTGCCACACGGTCTTGCCATGGGGCAGCAGTGAGGTGGTCAGCAGGCCGAAGTCCGAGGCGTAGGCCAGCAGGTATTTGTGCAGTGCCGGCGCGTCGGCCAGGGCGCCGTCGGCGCGAAACCACACGTATTTCACCGGGTCGGACGGCTGCGGGTTGTAGGGGTCTTTTTCGGTGACCGGGCGCACTTCGATCGGCTTGGGGCACAGCAACTTGTCGCGCATGTGCTCGGGGATCAGGTGCGCGCGCTGTTTGGTCAGCTCCAGTTCTGAGGGCAGGTTTTCCGGGCCGACCACCACGGGCATGGTGGTCTGGTGCTCAAAACCTGCCTCGTCGTACTGGAACGAGGCGCTGCAGGTGAAAATCGGGTTGCCCTTCTGGATCGCGGTCACGCGGCGCGTGCTGAAACTGCCGCCGTCGCGTACGCGGTCGACCGAATACACCACCGGCAACGAGGCATCACCGGGGCGCAGGAAATAACCGTGCAAGGAATGCACGTGGCGCGCTTCTTCTACGGTCTGGCTGGCTGCCGACAGCGACTGGCCGAGCACCTGGCCGCCGAACAGTTGGCGAAAGCCCAGGTCTTGGCTGCGGCCGCGAAAGAGGTTTTCCTCGATCGGCTCCAGGGTCAGCAAGTCCACCAGATCTTCCAATACTTGGCTCATAGAGCAACTCCTACAACAATCGATAGGGCATTCCGGGCTGCTTATCCGTGCAGCGTGTCCAACCATTGGGCGCGGGTGATGCGGTACAACACATGATGGCGCAGCGGGTCATCGGCTGCGACCTTGGGGTGTTCAAAATCTGCCTGGGGATCGTAATGCATACCGATGGCCTGCATGACTTTTTGTGATGGCAGATTAGCTTCAGTGGTGAAGGCGAGAATCTCATCCAGCTGCAAACGGTCGAAGCCGCAGCGCAAGGCAGTCCACGCCGCTTCACTGGCGTAACCCAGGCCCCAATGCTCACGGGCCAGGCGCCAACCGATTTCCACTGCGGGAGTGAAGCCGGCCTCGAAATTGACATTCTGCAGCCCGGTCAGGCCGATGAACTCGCCAGTGTCCTTGCGCTGCAAGGCCCAAAAGCCAAAACCGTATTCGGCAAAATGGCCGCGAATCCGGCCGATCAACGCGGCGCTTTCCAGGTGGCTCAATTTGGCCGGGAAATAACGCATCACCTGTGAGTCGGCGCACATGCGCGCAAATTCCGTCAGGTCGCTGTCGCGCCATTGGCGCAGCACCAGGCGTGCGCTTTCCAATTCCAGTATCGGCTCCATGGGTCCCCTCCCTTGCCATGTGCGTGTGGCCTGTGAGCAAGTGTACAGCGCTGGTAAGATCCTTCGCAGGTTCCCGTCAGAAAATCCCATGCCTTTGCCATTGATCTACCACGATGATTACAGCCCTGAGTTCCCGGCGGACCATCGCTTCCCCATGGACAAGTTTCGCCTGTTGCGCGACCACTTGGTGGACAGCGGCCTGACCCAGGACAGCCAGTTGCTGCGCCCGCAACTGTGCCCACCAGAGATTCTGGCCCTGGCCCATGACGCTGGGTATATCGAACGCTACATGAGCGGCGAGTTGTCCCGCGAGGACCAACGGCGCCTCGGCCTGCCCTGGAACGAAGCCCTGGCCCGGCGCACCGTGCGCGCGGTCGGCGGCTCGATCCTCGCGGCCGAACTGGCCCTGGAACACGGCCTGGCCTGCCACTTGGCGGGCGGCACGCACCACGCCCACTACGATTACCCGGCGGGCTTTTGCATCTTCAATGACCTGGCGGTGATCAGCCATTACCTGCTGGCCAGCGGGCGGGTCAACCGTGTGCTGATCTTCGACTGCGACGTGCACCAGGGCGACGGCACTGCGCGCATCCTCCACGACACGCCGGACGCCATCACCGTGTCGCTGCACTGCGAAAAGAATTTCCCCGCGCGCAAGGCCCAGAGCGACTGGGACATCCCGCTGCCCATGGGCATGGGCGACGACGACTACCTCAAGGTGGTCGACGACGCCCTCAATTACCTGCTGCCGCTCTACCAGCCGGACCTGGTGCTGTACGACGCCGGTGTGGATGTGCACAAGGATGACGCCCTCGGCTACCTCAAGCTGACAGACGCCGGCGTGGCAGCCCGCGACGAAAGCGTGATGCGCCACTGCCTGGGCCGCGACATTCCGGTGATGGGCGTGATCGGCGGCGGCTACAGCAAGGACCGCCCGGCCCTGGCCCGCCGCCACGGCATCCTGCACCACAGTGCACAACGGGTGTGGACGTCATCAGGGTGTCATTAAGTCATGGGCTTACCCACAATGCCTGTGGAACGGCCTGTGGATAACTTGAGCGTAAGCACCTGAAAGCCCGCCGCCGTATGGCCTGCAGGAAACTGTACGTTTTTTGATCAGATACTTGTCCACAGCCGTGAAACGTTGTGGAACATCCGCGCCGCGCCCTCTTTGAAACAAAACTGCCTTACGCCGCCGTCACCCTGAACGCCTTCCCGCTTCCAGAGTATCCGGCGATGGCAACTTACAAGATCGGCACCGTTACACCCACCGGCAATGACGACGCGCTGAAAAAGGTCGCGGCCACCTTCGAGGCCGCCATGGCCCGCGCCGTGGCAGGCTTCAAAGACACCGCCAAACCCGGCAATTTCAAAGTGCTCGCCAGCGGCGTCACCGACAACACCAAAGACCAGAAAATCGCCGACGTGATGGCCACCGGCGACCAGGAGGCCATCAAGCGCCTCAACGACCCAAACCTCGCCGATATCAGTAACACCGGCGTGCCGCTGGCGGACATCGCCAGCATCACCAAGGTTTCCGACAACGTGCTGGACCTGAAAACCCGCGACGGCCAGGACATCATCATTATCAAACAGATGACGCCCTATCTCTTCGACGGCATGTCCAGCAAAGTCGACGCCGTCAACGCGCTGAACACCAGCAAGGCCGACGGCTACCGTATCGCCCAGGCCGGCGACACCGCGCCGGGCCTGGGTGACTACAGCGCCATCGGCCCTGTGGATGAAATCGGCCCGGGCCTTATCCGCTACGAGACCGTGTCGGGCGACAAGGTCGTGGTCAGCCGCGAAGTGAACCCCGACCTGTACAACCAGGTGGCCGGCGACGGCCAGACCTGGGGCCTGATCAATGACAGCAAAAACGCCGGCTACACCCTCGCCGACGCCAGCGCAACCGGAGGTGTCAGCCTGGTGGGCACGCCCGAAGAACTCGGCTACGGCCTGATCCGTTACGAAACTGCTTCCGGCGACAAAGTGATTGTCTCCCAGGCCATCAGCCCCGACCTGTATGCCTCGGTGGTCAAGGAGTCCAACGGCATCTTCAATGTCGGCGGCGCGGTCGATACTAACTGGATCGACAATTCCCAGTACGCCAGCCCCAAGGACTGGGACAAGATTGTCAGCAACACCAGCGGCACGCCGACCCAGGAAGAACGCGACCTCGACCGCCCGCGCGCGGCGGCAAAAATGCTCAGCGACAACTGGGACAAGTGGGGCCTGCACGACCGCCCGATCGACTTCTCCAACCCGCCCGCCGACCTGCCGCCCGAAGCCCAGGCCTGCCTCAAATACCTGGCCGGCAGCCCGAGCCTGATGAACGCCCTGGACAGCGGTGGCCTGGGCGGCAGCGATGGGGTGATTACGCACAGCAACGTCGACAGTTTCGTCAGCCAGTCGAACAAGGACCTGTCAGCCGCTTCCAAGTCCTACAACACCTTTCTCAGCAAAAACCCGGGGGCCACCGACCTGGCCAAGGCGAACGCCAAGTCGGCCGCGCTGGTCATGGCCAATATCTCGCTGGTCAGCAGCGCAGGCCCCGCGATGGAAGGCCCCAACCAACGCGCCAACAATGGCAGCCTGACCACCGACAACCTCACTGCCATCAAGAACGACAGCGGCCTGAGCCCGGAATTGACGGGCGCCGCCGGCTACTGGTCGACACCCGGCATGATGCGCACCCTCGACATGGCAGGCGACATGCCTGCCACCGCGACCGCCGACGGCATCACCCAGCAGAAAAACCTCGGCGCGTGGCTGGAAAACCAGGCGCCCAAAGACGACCACGGCGTGCTGATGATGCTCAGCAACGCCTCGATCCGCAGCTCCGTGGCCGACGTCGACACCTCAACACTGACCCAGGACGTGCTGCAAAACCCGCAAAACTACGACGGCAAAACCAAGACCGCCGTGATGCTGGAACTCAGCGACGCCCGCGCCCGCCTGGCCTCCAGCGACAAGGTGGGCGACGGCGACCTGTATGCCGGAATTACCGCCGACAGCCAATATCACCTCAACCCAACCAAATCCAAGGTGTCTGACCAACTGGACGCCGCCGTCAATCAGCTCGCCTCCGACCACGACGTCAAGACCTTCATGGCGCAGAACCAGGCCGGCGGCATGAAAGACATCGTCAACAGTGACCCGGCGATCAAAACCGAGATGCAGCACTACCAGGACAGCCAGATCAACAGCGGCAATGTCATCAACACCGCGCTGGCCACCAAAGACAGCAATGGCAACCCCGTGTCACTGGTCGACGGCCTGAGCTTGGCCGGCACCGACGCGACCCTCACCGACATGGCGTTGGGCGGCAACGGCACCGTGGACTTGGAGGCGATTGCCGACAAGTCCGGCAAATCAGCCGACATTGCGCAGTACTTCCATGACCACATCGTCAGCGGCCAAGACCTGCAAAACGGCCTCGCGGCGCCAAATGCCGACCCCATGACCGTCATCGGCCACTACGCGGCCAACGCCTCGCTGCTCAAGGCATTCCTCGGTGACAAGGTGTCGGCGCAGGATTCCTCGACGGTGCAGCAATACGTCAACCAGGCGGTGTCCGACAGCCTGGTCAACGGCGCCAATGACGACGTGCTGAAAAGTGCCTTCGGCGACGCCAACGGCAACTTCGACGAAGCCAAGACCAGCGCCATCCTCAACCAGGCCATGGCCGACAACCCGGACCTGTTCAAGGATTCCACGGGCGCGCAGATCAAGCCGCAGGATGTGATCTCGCTGATCCGCTCGATGTGGGACGTCAACCGCCAGACCCAGAAGATCAGCGACGTGCTGCCCAAAGCCGTCGATGGCTTGAACCTCAACGCCAGCGATGCCTACAAACAGGGCCTGCTGCACATCGGCAGCGCCCTGCTGGCGGGCGGCGTACTGGCCGCGCGCTCGGCCACCGGCGGCAACAGCCCGGCAGACAACGCCGGGCGTGTGGCGGCGGGCATGCAGTTCGCCGGTTTGATCACCGAAGGCGGCACCAAATACGCCAAGGAAGCCGGCTATGGCATGGCCTGGAAACCCACACCGATTGACCCCACCAAACCACAAGGCATCGGCGACTTCCCGACCGGGAAAATGGTGCAAAACACCGATGGCCTCAACAAGCTCGGCAACCTGGGCAAAATCGTCGGCGGCGCCGGCAGCTTTATCGGCGGCGTGTTCGGCTTGATCAGCGGGGTCAACAGCGCCTTCGCCGGTGACAAGCTCAACGCCGGTTTCTCCCTGACCAGCGGCGCCCTCGGCACCGGCGCGGCGGTGGCCTCGATCATCGAAGGCGGCGCCGGGCTGTTTGGCGTGGCGGACGCGGCAGCCATCGCCGGCACCTTCGCCGGCGTGCTGGGCTGGGCGGCAGCAGGCGTGGGGATCATCACCTCGTTCGTGTTCCCGATCATCGAAGTGGTCAAGCGCGAGAAACAACAAGACCAATTCTTCGGCGCCCTGGTGCCGGTGCTGGACCAATACGGCCTGACGGGCGGGCCCTTCACCGACGCCGACCGCGCGGACGAATACCCGCCCTACGCCAACACCGGTTTTGCCTGAGCACAGCGGGTAGCGACGTATAGCTGGCTATCTGTGATGAGCCGCTTTCTCAGGTGACCAAAATCCCTGTGGTGAGCGGCTTACTCAGGTGACCAAAATCCCTGTGGTGAGCGGGCTTGCCCCGCGCTGGGCTGCGAAGCGGC
>NZ_JBARTQ010000384.1:0-8239 GCF_049645325.1 Pseudomonas sp.
ATGTGGGAGCGGGCTTGCTCGCGAAGGGGTCAGTACTGACGACCCTTATCTCTCGGTCAGTGCAAACTGCGTCAGGCAAAACGTCGGAATCCCCATGTCTTGCAGGCGCTGCGAGCCGCCCAACTCCGGCAAATCAATGATCGCCGCCGCTTCAAAAATCGTCGCGCCCATGCGTCGCACCAGGTTTGCGGCGGCAATCAGGGTGCCACCGGTGGCGATCAGGTCATCGAACATCAACACCGAGTCACCTTCGCACAGGCTGTCGGCGTGCACTTCAAGGAAGGCTTCGCCGTACTCGGTCTGGTAACCCTCGGCCAGCACGTCAGCCGGCAATTTGCCCTGCTTGCGGAACAGGATCAGCGGTTTGTTCAATTGGTAGGCAATGATCGAACCGATCAGGAAACCCCGCGCATCCATCGCGCCGATATGGGTGAAATCGGCTTCGACATAACGCTGGGCAAAACTGTCGGCGACCAGGCGCAGGGCGCGCGGCGATTGGAACAGCGGCGTGATATCACGAAAGATCACCCCAGGCTTGGGGAAGTCGATGACGGGGCGGATCAGGGATTTGATGTCGAACGAATCGAAGGTCATCGTCGAAGAGTCCTGGGGTGGAAAGCGGACTCGAAGTATACCTGCGGCCTTGCCGATTGGCTCGGCCGCAAGCGTCTGGATCAGCCGTCGAGGGTGCCGCCGGCCAAGGCGCACAGCTGGATCGGATCGAGGATGTGCACTTCTTTGCCTTCGGCGGCAATCAGCGCGTTCTGCTGGAAGCGCGTAAATACGCGGGACACGGTTTCCACCGCGAGGCCCAGGTAATTGCCGATTTCATTGCGCGACATGCTCAGGCGGAACTGGTTGGCCGAGAACCCGCGCGCGCGGAAACGTGCCGACAGGTTGACCAGGAAGGTCGCGATACGCTCGTCGGCGGTTTTCTTCGACAACAGCAGCATCATCTGCTGGTCGTCGCGTATTTCACGGCTCATCACGCGCATCAGCTGGCGGCGCAGCTGTGGCAGCTGCAGGGCCAGCTCATCCAGGCGCTCGAAGGGGATTTCGCACACTGACGTCGTCTCCAGGGCCTGGGCCGACACCGGATGAATCTCGGTGTCCATGCCCGACAACCCGACCAGTTCGCTGGGCAGGTGGAAACCGGTGATCTGCTCTTCGCCGCTGTCGCTCAGGCTGAACGTCTTCAACGCCCCCGAACGGACGGCATAGACGGACTCAAACTTGTCGCCCTGGCGAAACAGAAACTCGCCTTTTTTCAGGGGGCGGCCGCGTTTAACGATGTCGTCCAGCGCATCCATGTCTTCCAGATTCAACGAAAGTGGCAGGCAGAGGGGGGCCAGGCTGCAATCCTTGCAGTGAGCCTGGCTGTGAGCGCGCAGTTTAACTGGCTCGGACATTTCTTAAATCCTTGTGGGAAAACACACATAAGACGTAAGGGTAACGCACCGAGGGTGGCTGAGGCCAGCGTGTACAAAAAACCGCCAAGGGTATAAAGCTTCGTGTATCGATGCCGATACACAGGTGAATCTCTATGAGCGGGAGCTCAGGCCATGTCGGTAAGTCCGGTCAACAACCTTGTCATTACTACGAAGGCCCCTCAGGTCCTGACGGCCGCAGATCTGATGGCGGGCAAGAAGTACGACGATAAACCCGCGCCGCCACCCACGCCCGGCGAAGGCGTGGTGGTGACCATCTCCGGGGCAGGGCTTAAAGCGGCCCAGTCCGGTGGTTCCAACCCGAACAAGGATATCGACGACAGCAACCTCAAGGACAACATCAAGCAGTTGCTGAAAATGATCCGCGACCTGAGAAAACAGCTGGCGGAGAAGATGGCGCAACTCTCGGCAACCATGAACGACACCGCCCTGAGCCCGGAAGCCCGTCAGGCCAAGGTGGCGGGTTTGCAGGGCGATATCGCTTCAATTCAGTCCGGCTTGATGACCGCCCAGGGGCAGTTGGCCAAGTCGCTGAAAGACGAATCGCCTGAGGCGAATATGCAGGCAATGGCCCTGCTGGCGAAGTAATTCGGGCTTAAATCACCCGCGAAAATCGTTGCCTGTTCTGGTGCTCCAGGTAGGCATCGAACACCATGCACACCGAGCGCACCAGCAGGCGCCCGGCGGGCAGCACACGAATGCCCTGCGCATCCAGTTCGATCAGGCCGTCGGCGGCCATCGTCTGAAGCTGTGGCCATACGTCGTCGAAATAGCCGCGAAAGTCGATGTTGAAGGCCTGTTCGACGGGCGCATACGCCAGGCTGAAATTACACATCAACTGCTGAATCACTTCCCGCCGTAATCGGTCATCCGTGGTGCATACCAAGCCACGGCTGGTCGCCAGTTGCGCACCGGCCAGGGCATTCTGGTAGTGATTCAGGTCGCTGCTGTTCTGGCAGTACAGGTCGCCGACCTGGCTGATTGCCGACACCCCGAGCCCGATCAAGTCGCAGTGCCCGTGGGTGGTGTAGCCCTGGAAATTGCGCTGCAACGTGCCTTCTTCCTGGGCGATGGCCAGTTCGTCGTCTGGCAGCGCGAAGTGGTCCATGCCGATGTAGCGGTAACCGGCCTGGGTCAGCTGTTCGATGGTGGTTTGCAGCATCAGCAACTTTGCCGCCGGGGAAGGCAGGTCGTCGCTGTTGATGCGCCGCTGAGGCATGAATCGCTCCGGCAAGTGCGCGTAGTTGAACACCGACAAGCGATCGGGTTGCAGGCTGATCACTTCCTCCACCGTGCGCGCGAAGTTGATCGGCGTTTGCTTGGGCAGGCCGTAGATCAAGTCGACATTGATCGAGCGAAATTGCAGGGTGCGCGCCGCGTCGATCACCGCGCGGGTTTCTTCCAGGCTCTGCAGGCGGTTGACCGCGCGTTGCACCTCGGGGTCGAGGTCTTGCACGCCGATGCTCACGCGGTTGAAGCCCAGTTCGCGCAGCAGGCCCATGGTCGCCCAGTCGGCTTCACGGGGGTCGATCTCGATGCCGTAGTCGCCGGAATCATCATCAAGCACATTGAAGTGCTGGCGCAGGCGTGCCATCACCTGGCGCAGTTCGTCGTGGCTGAGAAAGGTCGGTGTGCCGCCGCCGAAGTGCAACTGCTCCACCGGCTGCTTGGGGTCAAGGTGGCAAGCCACCAATTGAATCTCCTGCTCCAGGCGTTGCAGGTAGGCCTGGGCGCGCCCACGGTCCTTGGTGATGACCTTGTTGCAGGCGCAGTAGTAGCAAATATTGGCGCAGAACGGCACGTGCACATACAGCGATAAGGGCCGCGCGGCCTTGCGGCTGTCGCGCAGGGCGTGGAGCAGGTCGAAGGTGCCGACCTGGCTGTCGAATTGCACAGCGGTGGGGTAGGACGTGTAGCGCGGCCCCGCCAAGTCGTAGCGGTGAATCAGATCAGTGTCCCAACGAATGGCGTCGAGCATGCGGGCGGTCCCCCGGATAGGCTAGTGGGCCGAGTCTAGGGGCAGGGGTGAAAGGGCATCTTGATTTGCATCAACGGGGAGCGGCGCTATGCCACATAGCGGTTTAATGGCCCATCAGCCAATGCTGGTGCGGGCCGGGCAACGTCCACAGACCAAACAGAATCACCAGCAGCCCGCCGGTCATGCGAACGCTGCGCTTGCGCAATAACGCCGTCACCCGTTCCGCCGCCAAGCCAGTCGCCAGCAACACCGGCCATGTGCCCAGCCCAAACGCGAGCATCAGCAAGGCACTGTCCAGCGCGTTGCCCTGGCTCGCCGCCCACAGCAGGGTGCTGTAGACCAACCCGCACGGCAACCAGCCCCACAGCGCGCCCAACAGCAACGCGCGCGGCAAGCTGGACACCGGCAGCAAACGGTTGGCGACCGGCTGGATGTAGCGCCACAGGCCGCGCCCGAGGCTTTCGATACGGGTCAGGCCGCTCCACCAGCCGGCGAGGTACAGGCCCATGCTGATCAATAACAACCCGGCGAGCACGCGCATGAACATCGCCGCAGGGCTGTTGGCCACCGCCCAGCCCGCGAGGCCGATCAATAACCCGGCAACGGCATAGCTGAGGATGCGCCCCAGGTTGTACGCCAGCAGCAGGCGAAAGCGCCGGCTGCGCTGTTCCTTGGGAATCGCCAGGGTCAGCGCGCCCATCAGCCCGCCGCACATGCCCAGGCAGTGCCCGCCGCCCAACAGGCCGAGGATCAAGGCGGAGACCAGCAGGGGCGCCAGTTCAAGCATGGGGCGGGTCTTTGGGCGGTTGTTCCGGGCCGTTGGCTTCATCGACGGCGGCCAGGTGATTAGGGTCCTGGTCGTCGAACAGCACGCTGTGGGCCGGGCCGTCGAGGTCCTCGTACTGGCCGCTGTCCACTGCCCAAAAGAAGATGTAGATGGCCACGCCCACTAACAGCAGCGCCGCCGGAATCATCACGTATAGAGCTGGCATCTGCACTCCATGCCTGCGCGGGTCAAGCCGGCAGCGGGTGGGTTACTAAAGGGGCACTTGCCGGCTGCGCACTCGGCAGGCGAGTCAGGCGCAGGGCGTTAAGCACCACGGTCAACGAACTGAGGGACATGCCGATCGCCGCCCAGATCGGGGTGATCCAACCGAGGGCGGCAAACGGCAGCATAAGGCCATTGTACAGCCCGGCCCACAGCAGGTTTTCAATGATTACCCGTCGCGTGCGGCGCGCGAGGGTAAAGGCTTGCACGAGCGCGTCGAGGCGGTTGGACAGCAACACCGCGTCGGCGCTGGTTTTCGCCAGGTCCGTGGCCGAGCCCATGGCTACGCTGATATCCGCGGCGGCGAGCACTGGCACATCGTTGACCCCATCGCCGAGCATCAGCACCTTGCGGCCTTCCTTGTGCAGTTGTTGCAATACCTGCAGCTTGTCGTCGGGGCGCAGGCCGCCGTGGGCTTCGTCGATGCCGAGTTCAGCGGCAACGCTGGCGACCATCGGCGAACTGTCGCCGGACAGCAACAAGGTGCGCCAACCGCGCGCCTTGCACGCTGCCAGCAGGGCCGGGGCATCGCTGCGCAGGCGGTCATCGAGCACGAACCAGGCGAGGGCGCCGTCACGGTCGCCAAGCAGCAGCCATTGCCCGGCGGCGTCCGGTGAGGCGGGCAGCGCGCAGCCACTCAATTCGCAAACATAGCCGGGCTGGCCGATGCGCAGCAGGCGTTCGCCCACGCGACCTTCCAGGCCAAGGCCGGGGGAACTGAGCACTTCATCGGCGGCCAGCGGCGCGCGGCCAAAGGCGCGGGCGATCGGGTGTTCGGAGCGGTTTTCCAGGGCGGCGGCGAGGCTCAGGCACTCATCGCTGTTCAGCGTGCCCAAGGGGCGGATTGCTCGAAGTGCCAGCCGGCCCTCGGTGAGCGTGCCGGTCTTGTCGAAAATCACCGTGTCGATCTGGTTCAAGCCTTCCAGCACATGGCCGCGCGTCAGCAGCAGCCCGAGTGTGTGCAGGGTGCCGGTGGCGGCGGTGAGTGCGGTTGGCGTGGCCAGGGACAGCGCGCACGGGCAGGTCGCCACCAGCATGGCCAGGACGATCCAGAACGCCCGCGAAGCGTCCAGCTGCCACCACACCAGGCCGATCACGGCTGCCGCGATCAGCGAGCACAACAGGAACCCTTGCGCGGCGCGGTCGGCGATTTGCGCCAGGCGTGGTTTCTCGGCCTGGGCGCGTTCCAGCAGGCGCACGATGGCCGACAAGCGCGTGTCATGGCCCAGCGCGCGGACTTCGACGGTGAGTGCGCCTTCGACATTGAGCGTGCCGGCGGTGACGCTGTCGCCGACGTGCCGGGGCTGCGGCAGGTATTCGCCGGTCAACAGCGATTCGTCGATGCTGGATTGACCGTCGAGGATCACGCCATCGGCGGGCAACACCGCGCCGGGGTGCACCAGCACGCGGTCCGCCAGGGCCAGTTCGCTGAGCAGGATGCGTTCGCTTTGCCCATCAGGCTTGAGGCGCAGGCACGAGGCGGGCAAAAGGTTGACCAATTGCGCGGTGGCTGCCGCCGTGCGTTCGCGGGCGCGGCGTTCCAGATAGCGCCCCGCCAACAGAAACAGCGCGAACATGCCCACGGCATCGAAATACAGCTCGCCGGTGCCGGTGATTGCGGTCCAGATCCCCGCCAGATAAGCGCCGCCAATCGCCAGGGACACCGACACATCCATGGTCAGGTGGCGCGTGCGCAGGTCGCGCAGGGCGCCTTTGAAAAACGGGGCGCAGCTGTAGAACACGATGGGTGTTGTCAGAAACATCGCCACCCAGCGCAGGATCACATGCAGCTCCGGGCTCAGGTCGATATTGAATTCCGGCCAGGTGGCCATGGTCGCCATCATCGCCTGGAACCACAGCAACCCGGCGACGCCCAGTTGGCGCAAGGCCAGGCTGTTTTCGCTGGCCAGTTGCTCGGCGGCACGGTCGGCCTGGTAAGGGTGGGCGGCATAGCCGATATGGCGCAGCTCGCCGAGCAGTTGGCTCAACGGCAATTGCCCGTCGGCCCACTGCACATGCAGGCGATGGTTGGACAGGTTCAGCCGCGCCTCGGCCACGGCGGGCAGGCTGCGCAGGTGTTTTTCGATCAGCCAGCCACAGGCGGCGCAACTGATGCCTTCCATCAGCAGGGTGGTTTCGGCGAGTTCGCCTTGGTGGCGCACAAACGGCTTTTGCACATCGGCGCGGTCGTACAGCGCCAGTTCATCAACCAATTGCACCGGCAGCGCCTCGGGGTTGGCCGAGGCTTCGCTGCGGTGCTGGTAATAGCCTTCCAGGCCGCCGGCCACAATTGCTTCGGCCACTGCCTGGCAGCCCGGGCAGCACAGCTCGCGGCGCTCGCCGAGGATGACGGCGGTAAACCGGCTGCCGGCGGGAACGGGCAGGGCGCAGTGGTAGCAAGGGGTTGGCGTGGTCATGGGTATGAATCTTAGTCGGCTGGGAGGGCCTCATCGCGGGCAAGCCCGGCTCCCACAGGGAATGCATTCCAAATGTGGGAGCAGGTTTGCCCGTGATGCGCGAAGCGCACGGTTTTACTTTTTCAGGTCTTCGGCGCCCTGCAACGGCTCATCACCCAGCAGCAAGTCCTTGTCGTGGCTGACCTGTTCTTCTTCGAACATGCGCCAGGTCCTGTCGCCTTCCACGCCGAGCAATTCGACGAAGCGTCGGCCTTCGACCTTGTCGGTGACCTGGCCGATGTAGCGGCCCGGCTCGCTGGCGCTGCGGGTGAGGATGATCTTGCGGTCCTTCTCCGGCTGCGTCGGGGAGATCAGGTTCAATTCGAGGGTGCCGGGCCCGCTGTTGCCGGTCAGGTGCAGTTCGACTTCACCGGTCAGTTCGTCCAGGTGCACGTTGGCGCGCAGTTGCAGAGTTTGTGCCAGCAGTTCACGGTCCAGGGAGCGGTTGATGCCTTTGCCGGCCTCGTAGTAGTTGTCGGTGACCAGGTTGTCCGGGTTGTTCACCGCAATGGTCACCATGGACAAGGTCAAGGTCACCGAACAGGTCAGGATCCCGATGATGATCCAGGGCCAGAGGTGCTTGTACCAGGGGCTTGCGGCAGTGGCTGCGGGCATTGTTGTGCTCTCTGATTAACGTACGTTTTGTTTAACGGACTTGTGGGCCGATGAATCGGCTCTTGGCTTCAATGTGGACGCTGGCGTCATCGGCATCCGTAAGGATGAATTTGACCTCGTTGGTGCTCGACGGCAATTGTTCCGGCGCGCTGGACAGTTCCACCGGCATGCTGAGGATTTCCCCGGCGGCGACCTTGATCTCGCGGCGGCCTTGCAGCTTGAGGTCTGGCAGGCCGGCGGCGTCGAGCACGTAGGTGTGGTCGCGCTGGTCCTTGTTCATGATCTTCAGGCTGTAGACGTTTTCGATGCGGCCTTCGGCGTTTTCACGGTAAAGCACGCGGTCTTTGCTGACGTCGAACCCCACCAGCGAACGCATGAAAAACGCGCCGACCAACAGGCTGATCATCGCCAGCAACACCAGTGCGTAGCCGATCAGGCGCGGGCGCAGCTTATGGGTTTTTTGCCCGGACAGATTGTGTTCGGTGGTGTAGCTGATCAGGCCGCGCGGGTATTCCATCTTGTCCATGATGTTGTCGCACGCGTCGATGCACGCTGCGCAGCCGATGCACTCGATTTGCAGGCCGTCGCGGATGTCGATGCCGGTGGGGCACACCTGTACGCACATGGTGCAGTCGATGCAGTCCCCCAGCCCTTCGGCCTTGTAGTCGATGCCTTTTTTGCGCGGGCCACGCAC
>NZ_JBARTQ010000385.1:0-4755 GCF_049645325.1 Pseudomonas sp.
TCGCAGGCAAGCCAGCTCCCACATTGACCGAGGTGTTTCAGTTAGAGGGTGGTGGCCTTGAGGTCCCGATAACCCGCGCCAGGGTGATTGGCCCCCAGTCGCGCGCCATTACCGAACAGCTTCTCGCGCAAAGTGCCCTGGGCATATTCGGTCTTGTACACACCGCGCTTCTGCAACTCCGGCACCAGCAAGTCCACGGCGTCGATAAAGGTTTCGTGGGTCAGCGCATAAGCCAGGTTGAAGCCGTCCACGTCCGTTTCCTCGACCCATTCCTGCAACAGGTCCGCGACGGTTTCCGGGCCGCCGACGAACAGCGGGCCAAAGCCGCCGATACCGACCCAATCGGCCAGCTCGTTGGGCGTCCAGACCTTGTTCGGGTCGGCCGTGGAAAATGCTTCTACCGCCGACTGGATCGCATTGGTGTGCACGTGCTTGAGCGGTTCGTCGGGTTTGAACTGGCTGAAGTCGATCCCGGTCCAGCCGGAGATCAACGCCATCGCGCCTTCGTAGCTGACGTAGGATTTGTATTCGTCGAACTTGGCCTTGGCCTTGGCGTCGGTCTCGCCGACGATCACCGTCTGCAAGTTGAAAATCAGGATTTTCTTCGGGTCGCGCCCGGCCTCGGCCGCACGCCGGCGGATATCGGCGACGGTCTTTTTCAACAACACCTTGGACGGCGCAGCCACGAACACGCACTCAGCCTGCTCGGCGGCGAACTGCTTGCCACGGCTGGATGCCCCGGCCTGGTACAGCACCGGCGTACGCTGCGGCGACGGCTCGCAGAGGTGAATACCGGGCACCTGGAAGTGTTTGCCGACGTGGCGGATTTCATGGATTTTGCTCGGGTCGCTGAAAATCCGGCGTTCGCGGTCGCGCAGCACCGCGCCCTCTTCCCAACTGCCTTCCCAGAGTTTGTAGCAAACTTCCAGGTATTCCTCGGCGTAGTCGTAGCGCGCATCGTGTTCGGTCTGGGCTTTCTGGCCGAGGTTCTTGGCGCCGCTTTCCAGGTAGGAGGTGACGATGTTCCAGCCGATACGGCCTTTGGTCAGGTGATCGAGTGTGGAGAGCCTGCGGGCGAACGGATACGGGTGTTCGAACGACAGCGACGCAGTCAGGCCAAACCCCAAGTGCTCGGTGACCAATGCCATCGGCGCGATCAGCGACAGCGGGTCGTTGACCGGCACTTGCGTGGCCTGGCGGATCGCCGCGTCGCCGTTGCCGTTGTACACGTCGTAGATGCCCAGCACGTCGGCGATAAACAGGCCATCGAACTTGCCGCGTTCAAGGATTTTGGCGAGGTCGGTCCAGTATTCCAGGTCTTTGTATTGCCACGAGCGGTCACGCGGGTGTGCCCAGAGGCCGGGGGACTGGTGACCGACACAATTCATGTCGAAGGCATTCAAGCGTATTTCACGGGACATCAAACAGCACTCCTGGGCGCAACGCCGTTGAGGTGGTAGTTGCCAACAATCTGGTATTTCACGCGCAGCGGGTCGTCGAGCGTCGGCGGCAGCGCGGTGCGTTGGCCGGTCAGTTCGAACTCGGCTGCACTGGCAGCAAGCAAGGCCTCGTCGGCGGCGATCCGGGCCTCGGTGAGCGCCACCGGGCTGGGGTGGGTTTCGACGCGCTCAAACAACGCGGCGGCTACGTCCACGCGAATTTGCAAATCGCCAAAACGGCTGATCACGTAAGGGTCATCGCTTTTTTCGACATGGCGCCGGGTGCTTTCCAGCAGTTGGCGCGCAAGGTTCAGGGCAGTCATGGCTAAGGCTCCTCAGTTCCAGGCGTGGCGCGCAGGCTTCACGCCGTTGAGCACGAAGTTGCCGATCAGGTGGTATTTCCAGCGCGCCGGATCGTGCAGGGTGTGGGTGCGCGCATTGCGCCAGAAGCGGTCGAGGTTGTGCTTGCCGGTCACCGAACGGGTGCCGGCCAGCTCGAAGAGTTTGCTGCTGGCGAGCAAGGCGGTTTCGGCGGACAGCACTTTGGCCTGGGCGACCACCAGCGAGGCGTCGGCGACGGTGTCTTCATTCGGCTCGGCGAGGGCGCGGTCGACCGCGCGGCCTGCCTTGGCGAGGATGGCTTCGGTGCCGTGCACGCGCCATTCCAGGTCGCCGATAGCGGCAATCGTGAAAGGGTCTTGCCAGCCGTGGTCTTGCTGGCTGTCGATCCACGGCCGCGCCTGGCGGGCGTAAATCTTGGCCTGCTCCAGCGCGCCGAGGGCGATGCCGGTATCCACGGCAGCCTGGATAATCTGTGAGATCGGGCCGTTCGCGGTGGGCTGGTCGAAGGCCTGGTGGGCGGGGATCACTGCGCTCAGGGGCACGACCACCCCGTCGAGGGTCACCCCGCCGCTGGCGGTGGTGCGCTGGCCGAAGCCGTCCCAACTGTCAATCACACTGAGGCCCGGTGCATCGCGTTCGACGAAGGCGATAAACGCCTGGCCATGTTCGTTGTTGCCGACGGTGGGCACCAGGTGAGCGAACAGTGCGCCGGTGCAGTAGAACTTCTCACCGTTGATGTAGGCGGTGTCACCGTCAAAGCGAATCTGGGTGTCGAAGGTGCCGGCGTTTTTGCTCTTGGCTTCGGAGAAGGCATCGCCGAAGCGGTAACCGGCCAGGACCTTGCCGAAGTAGTGGCGCTTTTGCTCCTCCGTCGCGGTTTGCAAGAGGATGTCGACCACGCCCAAGTGGTTCTGCGGGATCTGGCCCAGTGACGGGTCAGCGGCGGAGATCAGCTTGATCACCTCGGCCACGGTCACATAGGACACCTCGGCGCCGCCATAGGCCTTGGGAATGGTGATACCCCACAGGCCACTGGCGGAGAACTCGTCGAGCTCGGCGACGGGCAGGCGGCGTTCACGGTCGCGCACGCTGGCATCGACGGCAAAACGTTCGGCCAACCGCGTCGCCACCTCGATGGCTTCCGCATCCGAACGGATGATATGGGCAGGGTGTTGAGGGTGGGCTGACATGGGCCGACTCCAGGCTCCGATGGGATAACGGAGTGATTGCAGGAGTCGTGCCTGAATTTAATCTTTAATAAAAACAGCAGGTTGCTGATTGATTAGCGCCAGAGGCGGCGCTGCAAACCAGCAAAGTGTGCATCCACTGTTGCCCGGCGAACAGTTAGATCACCACGTTGCGCACAAAGCGCACCGCCACTTCACCATCATTGCGATAGCCGTGGGCCTGAACGCTGGCGAACATGTAGAACTCGCCGGCGGCGACGTGCTTTTCCTGGTCATCCAGTATCAGGGTCAGGCGGCCTTCAAATACAAACAGCTGCACGCTCCAGCCTTCCGGGTCGGGCTCGGGGCTGTAGCGGTCCCCCGGTTCCAGGCGCATTTCCCACAGTTCCACTTCGCGGCGCGCGGTGGCTTTGGCCAGCAGCACGGCTTTACTGCCGGGAATATCACCGGCCCAGGCCAGCTCATTGATGCGGCTGTGGTCGGGGGCATCCGGCGCCTGGATCAGGTCGCTGAACGCCACGTCCAACGCTTCGGCAACACGGTCGAGGGTGGACAGGCTGACGTTCTTCTCGCCCGCTTCGATGGCCACCAGCATGCGCCGGCTGACCCCGGATTTTTCCGACAGCGCGGTCTGGCTCAAGTCGGCAGCATGCCGCAGCCGACGGACGTTCTGGCTGACGTGTTGCAGGACCGAGGCTCGTTGTGGATTTTCTTTGTGCACTATATTGCTCAATAGGTAGGTGTGCGCAGTATACTGCCCAGCGTGCGGCGCATTGTGCGGTCCGTGCCTTTCCCTTGCAAGACCGAGCCGCCATGACCACCCCGAACGCCTCCTCCCGTTTCAACCGTTTCAGCAAAGCCGAATGCCTCCTGGTGGTGATCACCATGATTTGGGGCGGCACCTTTTTGCTGGTGCAACACGCCATGAAGGTCAGCGGGCCGATGTTTTTCGTCGGCCTGCGGTTTGCGGCGGCGGCGATCGTGGTCGGTTTCTTTTCCTTTCGCACCTTGCGCGACCTGACGCTGTTTGAGCTGAAGGCCGGCGCGTTCATCGGCACCTCGATCATGTTCGGCTACGGCATGCAGACCATCGGCCTGCAAACCATTCCCAGCAGCCAGTCGGCGTTCATCACGGCGCTGTATGTGCCGTGTGTGCCGCTGTTGCAGTGGCTGGTGCTGGGCCGTCGCCCGGGGTTGATGCCGGCCATCGGCATCATGCTGGCGTTCACCGGGTTGATGCTGCTCACCGACCCGGCCGGCGCGTCGCTGAACTTCAGCCCTGGCGAGATCGCCACGCTGATCTGTGCGGTCGCGGTGGCGGCCGAGATCATTCTGATCAGCGCCTTTGCCGGGCAGGTGGATGTGCGCCGGGTGACGGTGGTGCAGCTGGCCACGGCGTCGCTGCTGTCGTTCCTGATGGTGGTGCCGATGGGCGAGGCGCTGCCGGGGTTCTCCTGGTTGCTGCTGTTCAGCGCCGTGGGCCTGGGTTTGACCAGTGCGGTGATCCAGGTCGCGATGAACTGGGCGCAACAGAGCGTTTCGCCGACCCGCGCCACCTTGATCTATGCCGGTGAACCGGTGTGGGCCGGGGTGGTCGGGCGGATTGCCGGGGAGCGCTTCCCGCCGATTGCGATGGTCGGGGCGGCGTTGATTGTCGCGGCGGTGATTGTGAGTGAGTTGAAGACCAAGGGGCAAAAAGCGCTTGAGCTGCAAGATGAAAGGGAACAGGAGCAGCAGGGGTAAGGTCTGACTCGGACAAAGGTGGGAGCGGGCTTGCTCGCGAAAGC
>NZ_JBARTQ010000386.1:0-4068 GCF_049645325.1 Pseudomonas sp.
CTCACACAGAGAGCTTTGTTGCCCGATTACTCGGCGTTGCACAGCGCCAGGCAGTTATCCAGCATACGGTTGGAGAAACCCCACTCGTTGTCGTACCAGGCGAGCACTTTCAGTAATTTGCCACTGACTTTGGTGTGATTGGCGTCGAAAATGGACGACAGCGGGTTATGGTTGAAGTCGCTGGAAACCAGCGGCAGGGTGTTGTAACCAAGGATTTTCGAATGCTGGCTGGCGGCTTTAAGCAGTGCATTGACCTCTTCGGCCGTGGCTTCTTTCTTCAGTGTCACGGTCAGGTCCACCAGCGACACGTTGATCACCGGCACACGCACGGCCATGCCGGTCAGCTTGCCGGCCAGTTCCGGCAGTACCAGGCCCACCGCTTCAGCGGCGCCGGTCTTGCTCGGGATCATGTTCTGGGTGGCCGAGCGCGCGCGGTACGGGTCGGTGTGGTAGACGTCGGTCAGGTTCTGGTCGTTGGTGTAGGCGTGGATGGTGGTCATCAAGCCGCTTTCGATGCCCAGCTCGCGGTGCAGCACTTGGGCGACTGGCGCCAGGCAGTTGGTGGTGCACGAAGCGTTGGAGATGATCTGGTGCGATTGACGCAAAATGTCATGGTTCACGCCATAGACCACGGTGGCGTCCGCGCCTTTGGCCGGGGCGGAGATGATCACCTTGCGTGCGCCGGCGGTAATATGGGCGGCAGCCTTGTCACGGTCGGTGAACAGGCCGGTGCATTCAAACACCACGTCGATCTTGTGTGCAGCCCACGGCAGGTCGGCGGGGTTGCGAATGGCACTGACGGCAATCCGGTCACCATTGACGGTCAGGCTTTCCTGATCGTGGGCGACCTCTGCTTCGAATGTGCCATGTACGGTGTCGTATTTGAGCAGGTGGGCGTTGATCGAACTGTCGCCCAGATCGTTGATGGCGACGATCTGCAAATCCTGGCGGTAGCCTTGGGTATACAGTGCGCGCAGGACATTACGGCCGATACGGCCAAAACCATTGATTGCGATACGAAGAGTCATTGGAAAGTGCCTGTCGTCGATTTGTTGTAAGAATTACAAGATTATTCGCATAAAAATAGAAAACAAGCCTTTTTAGTGGCAATATTTTGTTCAATCTACAACGAGTGACCTGAATCAACTGGTCCGATTGGTCAAGTAACACCCTGCCAACCTCTTCGCGGCGGGCGTTTGACCAGCATAGACACTCAGGTCGCCACATCCGTTAGCCTGGAGTTCTATACATGCATCCCCGCGTTATTGAGGTCACCGAACGGCTTATCGCCCGCAGTCGTGCAACCCGCGAGGCTTACCTTGCGCTCATTCGCGGCGCAGCCAGCGACGGTCCGATGCGCGGCAAGCTGCAATGCGCCAACTTCGCCCACGGCGTGGCCGGTTGCGGCACTGAAGATAAAAATAGCCTGCGCATGATGAATGCCGCCAACGTGGCAATTGTTTCTTCATATAACGACATGCTCTCGGCGCATCAGCCGTACGAACATTTTCCTGAACAGATCAAGAAAGCCCTGCGCGAAGTCGGCTCGGTCGGCCAGTTCGCCGGCGGCACCCCCGCCATGTGCGACGGTGTGACCCAGGGCGAGCCCGGCATGGAGCTGAGCCTGCTCAGCCGTGAAGTCATTGCCATGTCGACGGCGGTAGCGCTGTCCCACAACATGTTCGACGCCGCGCTGATGCTTGGCATCTGCGACAAGATCGTCCCCGGCCTGATGATGGGCGCGCTGCGCTACGGCCACTTGCCGATGGTCTTTGTGCCCGGCGGCCCAATGCCGTCGGGCATCTCCAACAAACAGAAAGCCGACGTGCGCCAGCGCTACGCCGAAGGCAAGGCCACCCGCGAAGAGCTGCTGGAATCGGAGATGAAGTCCTACCACAGCCCCGGCACCTGCACCTTCTACGGCACCGCCAACACCAACCAGTTGCTGATGGAAGTGATGGGCCTGCATTTGCCGGGCGCCTCGTTCGTCAACCCGTACACGCCGCTGCGTGATGCGCTGACCCGCGAAGCCGCGCACCAGGTCACGCGCTTGACCAAGGCCAGCGGCAACTTCACGCCGATCGGCGAGATTGTCGATGAGAAATCCATCGTCAACTCCATCGTCGCGCTCAACGCCACCGGCGGCTCGACCAACCACACCCTGCACATGCCGGCCATCGCCATGTCGGCAGGCATCATTCTGACTTGGCAGGACATGGCCGACCTCTCCGAGGTGGTGCCGACCCTGTCCCACGTGTACCCAAACGGCAAGGCCGACATCAACCACTTCCAGGCAGCGGGCGGCATGTCGTTCCTGATCCGCGAACTGCTCGAAGCCGGCCTGCTCCACGAAGACGTCAACACCGTGGCCGGCAAGGGCCTCAGCCGTTATACCCAGGAGCCGTTCCTGGTCGATGGCGAGCTGATCTGGCGCGACGGCCCGATCGAAAGCCTCGACGAAACCATCCTGCGTCCCGTGGTCCGTGCGTTCTCGCCAGAAGGTGGCTTGCGCGTGATGGAAGGCAACCTCGGCCGTGGCGTGATGAAAGTCTCGGCGGTTGCGCCGGAGCACCAGGTTGTCGAAGCACCGGCGGTGGTGTTCCAGGATCAGCAAGACCTGGCCGACGCGTTCAAGGCTGGCCAGCTGGAAAAAGACTTTGTTGCGGTGATGCGTTTCCAGGGCCCGCGCTCCAATGGCATGCCGGAGTTGCACAAAATGACGCCGTTCCTTGGTGTGTTGCAGGACCGCGGCTTTAAAGTGGCTCTGGTAACAGATGGGCGTATGTCCGGCGCGTCGGGTAAGATCCCCGCCGCGATTCATGTCAACCCTGAAGCCCAGAGCGGCGGGCCGCTGGCACGGGTCCAGGATGGCGATATCATTCGCGTCGATGGCGTGAAGGGCACCTTGGAGCTTAAGGTGGACGCCGAAGAATTTGCAGCGCGCACGCCTGCCACGGGCCTGTTGGGCAACAACGTGGGGGCTGGCCGCGAGCTGTTTGCATTTATGCGCTTGGCCGCAAGCTCCGCAGAGCAGGGCGCCAGCGCCTTTACCTCTGCCTTGGAGACGCTTAAGTGAAGCTTGCGCTGGTCGGTGACATCGGGGGTACCAACGCCCGTTTTGCGTTGTGGCGGGATCAGGAACTGCATTCGATCCGCGTGCATGCCACGGCGGATCATTCCAGTCCTGAGGAAGCCATCAAGGTTTACCTCAAGGAAGAAGGCCTGGAAATCGGGGACATTGGCGCGGTATGCCTGTCGGTTGCCGGGCCGGTGAGTGGCGATGAATTTAAATTCACCAACAATCACTGGCGCTTGAGCAAGACTGCGTTCTGCCAGACCCTGCAAGTGGATGAACTGCTGCTGGTCAACGACTTCACGGCCATGGCCCTGGGCATGACCCGCCTCAAGCCCGACGAATTTCGCGTGGTCTGTGAAGGCACGCCGGAACCGTTGCGTCCGGCCGTGGTGATCGGTCCGGGCACCGGGCTTGGCGTCGGCACCTTGCTGGATTTGGGCGAAGGCCGTTACGCCGCACTGCCGGGGGAGGGTGGGCATGTCGACCTGCCCCTGAGCAGCCCGCGTGAAACCCAGCTGTGGCAACACATCTACACTGAGATCGGCCACGTCAGCGCCGAGACCGCGTTGAGCGGTGGCGGTTTGCCGCGCGTGTACCGCGCCATTTGCGCAGTCGACGGCCACACGCCGGTGCTGGACACGCCCGAAGCCATTACGGCAGCCGGCCTGGCCGGTGACCCGGTGGCCATGGAAGTCTTGAACCAGTTCAGCATCTGGCTGGGCCGGGTAGCGGGTAACAACGTACTGACCACCGGCGGACGCGGTGGCGTGTACATCGTGGGCGGGGTGATTCCGAGGTTTGCCGACTTCTTTATCAACAGCGGTTTCGCCAAGAGTTTCGGCGACAAAGGCTGCATGAGCGACTACTTCAAAGGTATTCCGGTGTGGTTGGTGACTGCACCGTATTCCGGGTTGACCGGGGCTGGTGTGGCTTTGGAACAGGCGTTTGCGTAGGTAGTTATGGCCTCTTCGCGAGCAAGCCCGCTCCCACAT
>NZ_JBARTQ010000387.1:0-5834 GCF_049645325.1 Pseudomonas sp.
TGGAGGGGCAAGAGCCTTTTGGTTACTTTTGGCTGGGCCGGCATTCCGGCTCCTTTCAAAAGTGACCCGCTGTAAGAGCGGAACCCATATCAACCCCACCCCAAATAACGGATATACCCCCAACCCCAAACTTAAATAAGCCCCCCGCTCAGATGTTTTCCGACGTCACGATCTGCGGCGCGATATACACCCGATGCGCCACAGGATCAAACCCCTCGGCAGTCTGCAAGTGCACCAACAGTTGCACCAACGCCGTGGCGGTCTGACGCGGCTGCGAGTCCATCACCACATCGATCAACCCTCGACTCAAGGCCTGGCGCGACAACTCGGTCGACTCCTGCAAAATGCAACACAGCGCCGGGCGCTTGGGCAACTGCGCCAGGGCGCTGATGATGCCGTCGCCACCGCCGCCGACCACGCAGAGGCCGCGCAGGTCGCTGTGGCGGCTGATCAGGTCGAGGGTGGCTTCTTCGGTGATGTCGCAGTTGTCCAGGTTGATTAACGGTTCCAACGGCTTGAGCCCGGGGGCGTGTTCGGCGAGGTAGCTGTGCAACCCTTCGACCCGCGCCTGGTGCCCCAGGAAGCGGTGGCCGCCCAACAAAATCCCGACGCTGCCTTTGCGTGCGCCGCACGTGCGCGCGAGCAGCCAGCCCATGGTGCGCCCGACCACGTGGTTGTCCTGGCCCACGTAGGGTTCAAGGGCGTGCTCGTGGATGTCCGAAAGCAGGGCGACCACCGGCACCCCGGCATCACGGATCTGCGCCAGGGTGGCGTTGATCAGCGGGTGGGCAAAGCTGACCACGGCAAGCGCATCGCACTGCACGGCGAGCTGCTCGATCTGCGCGACGATGGCGGCAGGCGAACGGTCGAACACGTATTCGAACTGGCAGGCCAGGTTGGCCGTCGCGTGGTCCTGCGCCGCCTCGCTGATCGACTCGGCCAGGTTCGCGTAGAACGCCTGGGCAGTGCCCAGCAGCAGGATGCCGAAACGGTAAGTGGGGCGGCGTTCGCGAATGCGCTGGCCGATCAGTCGCGCGGCGAAATAACCCACGGCTTCGGCAGCCTGGAACACCTGCTCGGCGGTCTCTGCGGTCACCGGTGCGCGGGCGTTCAAGACCCGGTCGACCGTGGCCACGCTCAGGCCGGCGTGGGCGGCAACGGTGGCGATGGTTGGGCGTTTATTGTTGTTCATGAGGGGCCCCTTGAGCGTCTTGATAGAAAACTATCAAGCCCCGCTGGGAGCCGATGATAGCTTGATAGGGAATCGATTCAAGGCCTTGAGGAGGATTTACCCGTTCACTATCGTTTGTTTCGCACAGCACTTGAAAACCTCGCTTGCGGAGAACAATAACAATGCCTGAACACACCGCTCATCCCGCCCGGCGCGACTACAGCCTGACCGGCCCCGAAGCTGCCCGCGCGGCCGAAAAAGGCCTGGTCTCGGCCAGTTGGTACCAATCCCCCATCTCGCGTAAACGCATGAAAGAGCTGATGCAGCGCCGCGACGGCCCGGCCTTGCGCGACACCGCCCTCTGGGTGGCCGCGTTGTTCGCCAGCGGTTTTGGCGGTTACTGGTTCTGGGGTTCCTGGGCCTGCGTGCCGTTCTTCGTCGTTTATGGCGTGCTGTATGGCACCGCGTCCAACCCGCGCTGGCACGAAACCGGGCATGGCACCGCGTTCAAGACCCGCTGGATGAACGACGTGCTGTACCAGGTGGCGAGCTTCATGTGCATTTTCGAACCGCATGTGTGGCGCTGGAGCCATGCCCGGCACCACACCGACACCATCGTCGTCGGCCGTGACCCGGAGATCGTCGAACCGCGCCCGCCGAGCCTGTTGATGATGGGCTTGAGCCTGTTCAATCTGCCACTCGCGTGGAAGACCTTCAGCGGGGTGGCGCGCCATGCCATGGGCCAGATGAGCGCCCAGGAGCAAGACTTCATTCCCGAGTCCGAGTGGTCCAAGGTGTTCCGCGCGGCGCGCATCTGGGTCGGTATCTATGCGGTCGTCGTCGGCACCGCGTTGTACCTGCACAGCTGGCTGCCCCTGATGCTGGTGGGCCTGCCGAGCCTCTACGGTGCCTGGCTCGGCTACGTGTTTGGCCTGACCCAGCACGTGGGCCTGGCCGAAGACGTGCTCGACCACCGCAGCAACTGCCGCACCATCTACATGAACCGCGTGTTGCGCTTTATCTACATGGACATGAACTACCACCTCGAACACCACATGTACCCGATGGTGCCGTACCACGCCCTGGCGCAACTGCACGAAGAGATCCGCCACGACTGCCCGCCGCCGTACGCCAACCTGTTGGCGGCCTACCAGGAAATCATCCCGACGATCTGGAAGCAGCGCAGCGACCCGACCTATTTCATCCAGCGGCCCCTGGGCGCGCGTGCCGAACCGGCTGCCAGTGCCCCGGTGCAGGCAGAAGCCACAGCTGGCTGATCCCACTCAATAACAAGAGAAAACGCCATGAACGATCAATGGATCGACGTCTGCGCCGTGGGCGAAATAGACGAAGAAGACGTGCTGCGCTTCGACCACGGTGCACACACTTACGCGGTGTACCGCTCGGCCGAGAATGAGTTTTTCGCCACCGCCGGCCTGTGCACCCACGAAAAAATCCACTTGGCCGACGGCCTGGTGATGGACCACGTGATTGAGTGCCCCAAGCACAACGGGCGCTTTGACTACCGCTCCGGCAAGGCCCTCGGCGCCCCGGTGTGCGTCAACCTCAAGACCTACCCGGTGCGGGTTGAAGCGGGGCGGGTGTTACTCGCCGTCACGGCGTGATGATGAACAACGCACTGAAGCACGACGCGCTGATCATTGTCGGCGCCGGCCACGCCGGTGGCCGTGCGGCGCTGACCTTGCGCGAAGAAGGCTATACCGGGCGCCTCATCCTGATTGGCGATGAACCGCACGCGCCCTACGAACGGCCGCCGTTGTCCAAAGGCCTGTTGCAAGGCACGGCGGACCTGGCCGGGTGCAGCCTGTGCGACAGCACGCGCCTTGCCGAGTTGGGCATCGAGCACATCGCGGGCAACCCGGTGAGCCGCGTGGAACCTCAGCGCCACCGCCTGCAACTGGCCGACGGCGAATGGCTGCCCTACGCGGGGTTGCTGCTGGCGACCGGGGGCAGGGCGCGGCGCTTGCCGCAGGAACAGGCCAACGTGCTTTACCTGCGCACCCACGACGAAGCTTTGGCGTTGCGCGCTGCGTTACGCCCCGGCACGCGCCTGGTAGTGGTGGGCGGCGGGTTTATCGGCCTGGAAGTGGCGGCGACGGCACGCGGCCTGGGCTGCGCGGTGACGTTGCTCGAAGCCGGGCCAAGGCTGGCCGGCCGGGTGTTGCCTGCGGTTATCTCGCACGCCTTGCTCGATCTGCATCGCGGGCAGGGTGTGGACGTTCGCTTGAACGTGTCGCTGGCGTCCATCGAGGCCGACGCTGTGTTGTTGGCGGACGGGCAGCGGCTGGCGTGCGACCTGGTGGTGGTCGGCATCGGTATGCAGCCCAATACCGAACTGGCCGCAGCGGCGGGGCTGGAGGTGGGCCAGGGCATTCGCGTCGACGCGCACCTGCGCACCAGCGTGGCGGATATCTATGCGGCCGGCGATGTGTGTGAGTTTCGCCTGGCCGGCCAGTACCAGCGCCAGGAAACCTGGCGGAACGCCGAGGCCCAGGGGCGGCATGCCGCGTTGACGATGCTCGGCCGTGACGTGGCGTTCGACGCCGTTCCGGGCTTCTGGTCGGACCAATATGACTGGGGTTTGCAGACCGTGGGTGTGATCACGCCGCTGACCGTCAGCCGCGTGCTGCCGGGCGCCGGGTTGCTGTTGTTCTACCTCGACGCCGAGCACCGTTTGCAAGGTGCCTGCGGCTGGGCACGCGGTAACAGCGTGGCCAAAGACATCAAGCTGTGCGAGCGCCTGATCATCACCGGCAGGCCATTAAACGAGGCCAGCCTGGCCGACCCTGAGCTGTCCCTCAAACATATGCTGCGAGGCTGATATGCGCCAATTTCTGGTGTTCCAATCCCTGTGGGCCATGCAAACCGAACCGGGGCCTCTTGAGGCCCAGTTGGACCGCATCGCCGCTGCCGGTTTCGACGGCATCACCGACCATTACTGGAAACCCGCCGACGTCGCGCGCCTGCACGGAGCCGCCACGGCCAGGGGCTTGCAGGTTGAAGGCCAGCTGTTTCCACAGTCGGTGGATGACCTCGCCGCGGCACTCGATGTGATCAGCCGCTACGGCTGTCACCACCTCACCCTGCAAGCCGATGTGCGCCCACGCACCCAGGCCGAGGCGGGCAGGCTGGTCGAAGGCTGGCAGCGCCTGGCCGAGCAGGTGGACTTTCCGGTGCTGCTGGAAACCCACCGTTATCGCCTCACCAGCGACTTGCTGTTCACCCTCGACCTGCTGGCGCAAATGCCCGACCTGAAGCTGCTGGCCGACCTGTCCCACTACGTCGTCGGTCGTGAGTTGCCAGAGCCAGGCGCCGTGGAAGATGACGAGCAGATCCGCGAGATTCTGCGTCATAGCTGGGGCTTTCATGGCCGTGTGGCCAGCAGTGAGCACGTCCAGGTGTCCTTGGCATTCCCTCAGCACCAGGCCTGGGTGGAGCGCTTTACCGGCTGGTGGCGCTACGGGATCGAACATTGGCTGGCGCGTGCCGACACGCCGCACAGCCTGTCCTTCACCTGTGAACTGGGCCCGCCGCCCTATGCGATCACCGGCGCCGATGGCCGCGAAATCAGCGATCGCTGGGCCGAGGCGCTGCAGATGCAGGCGCTGATTCGCGAGGTGTGGCGCAGCTGTCAGGGATGATCTGCTAATCTGCGCGGGTTCAATTCGCCCCTAGCCCGTGGACCCCTTCATGAAGACATGCCCCGTTCAACCGCCCCTTGAGCCGCAGTCCGTTTGCCACCCGATCACCCGCAGTGCGATTTTCATGGTTGCCACCCTGACCCCCGGCAACCTCGACACCGTGCGTGGCTGGTGCGCAGACATCGCCGGGCTGGTGCGCTCGGTGGGCAAGCGGGTGCCGTCGGGCAACCTCACCTGTGTCTGCGGGTTTGGTTCGGATGCGTGGGACCTGCTGTTTGGTGCGCCGCGCCCGGCGGCGCTGCATCCCTTTCGCGAATTCGGTGTGCAAGGGCGCAGGGCGCTGTCGACACCGGGCGACCTCCTGCTGCACATTCGCGCCGACCAGATGGACCTGTGCTTCGAACTGGCCACGCACGTGATGGCCGCGTTGGGCGACAGCGTCAAGGTGGTGGATGAGGTCCAGGGTTTCCGCTACTTCGAGCTGCGCAGCATCATCGGCTTTGTCGACGGCACCGAGAACCCGGTGGGGCGCAAGGCCGAAGCGTTCACGATTGTCGGTGACGAAGACGCCGGGTTCAGTGGCGGCAGCTATGTGCTGGTGCAGAAATACCTGCACAACATGAGCGCCTGGAACGGCCTGACTGTGGAGGCCCAGGAGAAGGTGATCGGGCGCACCAAACTGTCGGACATCGAACTGGATGACGAGGCCAAGCCGAGCAACTCCCACAGCGCGTTGACGGTGATCACCGACGAGAACGGCGAAGAAGTCAAAATCCTGCGCGACAACATGCCCTTTGGCCGTCCCGGTGCCGGGGAGTTCGGCACCTACTTCATCGGTTATGCGCGTTCACCGCAGCCGTTGGAGCAGATGCTGGAAAACATGTTCGTCGGCCGCCCGGTCGGCAACTACGACCGCTTGCTCGACTTCAGCACCGCCGTCACCGGCGGCCTGTTTTTCGTGCCCTCGGCCGATCTGCTCGAAGCACTGGCCGAGCGTGAGC
>NZ_JBARTQ010000388.1:0-5509 GCF_049645325.1 Pseudomonas sp.
CATCCAGACGCAGCCCCTCTACATAAGGCCAATCGATCAAGCCGAAACTTGAGCGCTGACCCGGCATGCTCTTGGGGTCTTGAAGCGTTTCAAAACGGATGTACTTGGCCTTGGAGGTCGGCTCAACCTGTTTGAGCAAGGCCGAAATGGGGAAGCCCATCCACGGAATGACCATCGACCACGCTTCAACACAGCGTAAACGGTAAATCCGCTCTTCCAACTGATAAGGTTTCATGAAGTCTTCCAAGGCATAACGCCCCGGCTTCCCGACCTCCCCGTCAATCACGACACTCCAGGGTTCGGTCTTGAGTGAACCCGCATTCGTCGCTGGGTCGCCCTTGCCTGTGCCGAACTCATAGAAGTTGTTGTAGTGGGTCGCGTCCTTGAAGGGCGTGATGGCCTCGTCCTTCACGGTGACTGCCTGCCATTGAGTGCTCGGCAGTTTCTCGGCAAACCAGGAAGGTGCGTTCCCCGGCTCAACATCCGCGTAACGCGCGGCTTCGGCAGCACTGGCCCAGCGCGGCAAGCTGCTGGCGGCAACACCGGCAAGCGCACCACCGAGCAAGCTGCGGCGAGAGAGGTAGAAGGATTCAGGCGTGACATCCGATTCGTGGCAATCGGACGCTTTGGGCAATTTGATTAACATGGCAACTCCGCAGCATTGGAGGACTGATGCACCAATAGACTGCGGAGTATGGGGGAAATTACATTAAGGCAATGTTTTGTCCCGGCGCAGATGCAACAAGTACTGAACAGGCCCCGACGCGGCGTAAACCAGGAACGCCAACAGCAGAATACGCGGTGGATCGCTGAACACCACTGCGAATACCAGCACCACGACCAGGATAGCCACGAAAGGCACGCGCCCCTTGAGGTCGAGCTCCTTGAAGCTGTTGTACTTGATGTTGCTGACCATCAACATACCGGCCGCCGCGACCATCAACGCCACCAGGAACGACATTTTCGAACCCTGGATGCCGTAGTCACTGAACGCCCAGACGATACCCGCCACCACGCCCGCGGCAGCCGGGCTGGCCAGGCCAATGAAATAACGCTTATCGGCCGTACCCACTTGGGTATTGAAGCGCGCCAGGCGCAACGCGGCGCCCGCAACATAGATGAAGGCAACCATCCAGCCGACCTTGCCCATATCACCCAGTGCCCAGGCAAACGCCAGCAGCGCCGGCGCCACACCAAAGGCAACCATGTCCGACAACGAGTCGTACTCGGCACCAAAGGCGCTTTGGGTATTGGTCATGCGCGCTACACGACCATCAAGGCCGTCAAGCACCATGGCCACAAAAATGGCGATGGCAGCAAAACCAAAGTACTTGCTGGCACTTGCCGCATCACCGGCCGCCAGGGCGCTTTGGGCGCTCATGGAGTTGATGATGGAATAGAAGCCGGCAAACAGGTTCGCCGTGGTGAACAGGTTGGGCAGCAGATAGATGCCACGATGCCGGACCTTGCGACCTTCCGCGTCATGCCCTTCTTCGACATGTTCATCGATCGGTAGCAGGCTATCGGCGTCAGAGGCCTGGCTTGGCTCTTCGGGACGTTCGGTCATGGACTTTACCTTGCAACGGTGTGAAAAGAATTCGACAAATACTTGCGGCGCGTGTTCGCCCGCAAACGATGCAGCTTTATACCAGAACCCGCCCCCAAACGAAAAAACGCGGCCTAAGCCGCGTTTTTCCTGGATACGTACGACTTAGTTTTTGGCTTTGTCGACGATCTTGTTGGCACCGATCCACGGCATCATGGAGCGCAGTTGCTCGCCGATGATTTCGATACCGTGAGCGGCGTTGTTACGACGCTTGGCGGTCATCGAAGGGTAGCCGGTTGCGCCTTCGGTGATGAACATTTTGGCGTACTCGCCGTCCTGAATACGTTTCAGGGCGTTGCGCATGGCCTGACGGGACTCGGCGTTGATGACTTCCGGGCCAGTCACGTACTCGCCGTATTCGGCGTTGTTGGAGATCGAGTAGTTCATGTTGGCGATACCGCCTTCGTACATGAGGTCAACGATCAGCTTCAGTTCGTGCAGGCATTCGAAGTAGGCCATTTCTGGCGCGTAGCCAGCTTCAACCAGGGTTTCGAAACCGGCTTTGACCAGCTCAACGGTACCGCCGCACAGAACGGCTTGTTCGCCGAACAGGTCGGTTTCAGTCTCGTCCTTGAAGGTGGTTTCGATGATGCCGGTACGACCGCCACCCACGCCTGCAGCGTAAGACAGTGCAACATTCTTGGCGTTGCCCGAAGCGTCCTGGTAGATCGCGATCAGGTCAGGAATACCGCCGCCCTTGACGAACTCGGAACGCACGGTGTGGCCCGGAGCCTTCGGCGCGATCATGATCACGTCGAGGTCAGCACGCGGCACAACCTGGTTGTAGTGAATCGCGAAGCCGTGGGAGAAGGCCAGGGTGGCGCCTTTCTTGATGTTCGGCTCGATTTCGTTCTTGTACAGCGCGGACTGGAACTCGTCCGGGGTCAGGATCATGACCAGGTCGGCGGCAGCAACGGCGGAAGCAACGTCAGTCACTTTCAGGCCGTGGGCTTCAGCCTTGGCAACAGTGGCCGAGCCTTTGCGCAGGCCAACAGTCACGTCAACGCCGGAGTCTTTCAGGTTGCACGCTTGGGCGTGGCCCTGGGAACCGTAGCCGATGATGGCGACTTTCTTGCCCTGGATGATCGACAGGTCACAATCTTTTTCGTAATAAACTTTCATGAGGTTCCTCTATATATCCAGGCCGTGAGGCCATTCACTAATTGGGTTAGATGCTGAGTACTTTGTCGCCACGGGCGATCCCGGTGACGCCACTGCGTACGGTTTCCAGAATCGAGGCCGTCCCGATCGACTGGATGAAGCTGTCCAGCTTGTCGCTTGTACCGGTCAGTTGCACGGTATAAACGCTGGCGCTCACATCGACGATCTGCCCGCGATAAATGTCGGTGGTACGTTTGATCTCGGCACGCTGGGCGCCCGTGGCCTTGACTTTAACCAGCATCAGCTCGCGCTCGATGTGAGCACTTTCCGACAGGTCGACCAGCTTGACCACTTCGATCAGCTTGTTGAGGTTCTTGGTGATCTGCTCGATCACCTCATCGTGGCCCACGGTGGTCAACGTCAGGCGCGACAGGGTCGGGTCTTCGGTTGGCGCCACGGTCAGGCTTTCGATGTTGTAGTTGCGTTGCGAAAACAGGCCGACAACACGAGACAGAGCGCCGGGTTCGTTCTCCAGAAGCAGGGAGATAATGTGCCGCATGATTAAGTACGCTCCGTCTTGTTCAGCCACATGTCGCGCATAGAGCCGTCTTTGATCTGCATCGGGTAGACGTGCTCGCTGGTATCCACCTGAATATCCAGGAAGACCAGGCGGTCCTTCATGGCGAACGCCTCTTCCATCATCGGCTTCAGATCTTTCAAATCGGTGATGCGCATGCCGACGTGGCCATAGGCTTCAACCAACTTGACGAAGTCCGGCAACGATTCCATGTAGGAATGGGAGTGACGGCTACCGTAGCTCATGTCCTGCCACTGGCGAACCATGCCCAGCACGCCGTTGTTCAGGCAGACGATCTTCACCGGAAGGCCGTACTGCAAGCAGGTCGACAGTTCCTGGATGTTCATCTGGATGCTGCCTTCACCGGTGACGCACGCAACGTCGGTGTCCGGGAAGCTCAGCTTCACGCCCATGGCCGCAGGGAAACCAAAGCCCATCGTGCCCAGGCCGCCGGAGTTGATCCAGCGGTTAGGCTTGTCGAACGTGTAGTACTGCGCGGCGAACATCTGGTGCTGGCCCACGTCGGAGGTCACAAAGGCGTCGCCCTTGGTCACTTCGCACAGGGTCTCGATCACGGTTTGTGGCTTGATGATGCTGCCGTCGCCCTTGTCATACGGGAACAGGCCGCGATCACCGCGCCATTCGTCGATCTGCTTCCACCAACTGGCAACGGATTCCTTGTTCGGCGTCTCGCCGATGTCCTTGAGCGCAGCGACCATTTCGGTCAATACGCTTTCCACAGGGCCGACGATCGGCACGTCAGCCTTGATGGTCTTGGAGATGGACGCCGGGTCGATGTCGATGTGGATGATCTTGGCATTCGGGCAGAATTTGCTCGCGCCGTTGATCACTCGGTCATCAAACCGCGCGCCCACCGCCAGGATCACGTCAGCGTGGTGCATGGCCAGGTTGGCGGTGTAGCTGCCGTGCATGCCGAGCATACCGACGAACTGACGGTCCGTACCCGGGAATGCGCCGAGGCCCATCAAGGTGTTGGTGACCGGCAAGTTGAGCAGCTTGGCCAGTTCGGTCAGCGGTGCGGAACCGCCACCCAGAATCACGCCACCGCCGGAGTACATCACAGGGCGTTTGGCCGCCAGGAGCATTTCGGCTGCCTTGCGAATTTGCCCCGAGTGCCCACGAACGGCCGGGCTGTAGGAGCGCAGCTTGGCTTTCTTCGGGAAGACGTATTCGAATTTTTCAGCCGGGTTGGTCATGTCTTTCGGGATATCGACCACTACAGGGCCCGGGCGACCGGACTGTGCGAGGTAGAACGCCTTCTTCATGACTTCCGGGATTTCCGACGCATGCTTGATCATGAAGCTGTGTTTCACGATCGGCCGGGAAATACCGATCATGTCGGTTTCCTGGAATGCATCGGTACCGACCATGGTGCTTGCGACCTGGCCGGAAATGATCACCATCGGGATGGAGTCCATATACGCAGTCGCGATGCCAGTGATGGCATTGGTTGCGCCTGGGCCGGACGTTACCAGCACCACGCCGGCTTTACCGGTGGCACGGGCATAACCGTCAGCCATATGGGTCGCGGCCTGTTCGTGGCGAACCAGGATGTGGGTAACAGCCGGTTCCTTGAACAGTGCGTCGTAAACATGCAGCAGAGCACCACCTGGGTACCCGTAGATATAGTCGACGCCTTCGTCACGCAAAAAGCGGACGAGCATCTCACCGCCAGATAAAAGCTCCACGTTGTTCACCTCTAAAACGCCAGAATACCGTCCGTTAAAAACCGACGGGTCTTAATAGGTTTACTTCTCAACAGAGCATGAGCGACGGTGGTCGCCGACTACGTCAGCACTGACTGAGCAAGTATTGGGATCGTCCCAAGTGTTGCGGGCTTTTCCCACCCAGCGCGAGGTAACGCGTTGCGGGTGTTACAGGTCGGCGCGGATATGCGCCTCATGATCTGCTGAGCGGGCCTGCTTCTGGCAGTCCCGATACAGCGGACTTTGGATTCTTCTGTTTCAGGCCCTTCAAGTCAAGCAATAATTGCGCTTTTTTCCAACTAAGCGCATGAGAACGTAGAAGAAAGGGGCTTGAGGAGGGATAAAACTCGCCTGAATGGCGCAAAGCGGTAGAAATATGCGCAAGACTGCCGGAAAAACCGGCAGCCAGGCAATTAACGAGCGTCGACGATCAGTTGATCGAACTTTTTCAGCGCAGTCCGCAGGCCAAGGCTCTCAAGTGGCCGATCGGCGTAAACC
>NZ_JBARTQ010000389.1:0-1693 GCF_049645325.1 Pseudomonas sp.
GCCACCCCTGTGAAGCTTTCATTGCAGGTATGAATCCTTACCGCGCGACTCTGCGAGGATGCGGGCGGTGGAAACGTGCGACTTGCCTTTGAATCGTGTACGTTTCGGCCTTGGCTTTTTCGGCCCACGGCGGTGCTTACGGAATCGCTCGAGTTTGACACGTTGGGCCAAAGCTACCAACAGATTCGCCATTTGGCGAGCGCTCAACTTGCCGAATTGCCGCTGCCAACGGTCGGTTCCGATGGCCACCATCATTCCACGCATCATACCGCGCATCTCATCGGCCACATAGTAAGCCGAGATGTCGTCCAGGCACGACGCGCCATGTGCGGCGGCCAACGCCGTGCGGACGACGCTCAGAATGTTATAAGCGACCAGACCGATGCCAAAAGCAAACAGCGCGGCGGGTGGATAGCCCAGACTGCCGATTTCGCAGTGCAATGCCGTGGCCAACTCACCGAAGGCGGCTTCCAACTTCCAACGTCCGCGATAAGCTTCTGCGATCCGCGTGGCTTTCACGCGGTTTGGCAGGTTCGTCAGAATGTGGATTTCAGTTTGGCCATCTTCGGTCGGCTGGTCGAGCTTGATCGTGATGCGACGCACCTTCAGCCGGTGGCCCCAATCATCGATGAGATCCACGCGCTGTTGATAAACCATGCCCGTTTCCGTTCGACCCACCTTGCGATGCGGGCCTGCCGCTTCCCAACGCACATTCGTGGCGTGCTGACGAATCACAAAGTACGCATCGTTGGCAGCGGTCTGAAAGAGAAACAAGCTGGTGCAGAAGTTCCGATCGCCCATCCAAACTTCACCGGCCTGCATCGAGTCCAGCACTTCCATCAGCAGGCTTCGTTCCTGCGCGTGGCCGTCCTGACACGGAAAGGCGTCAACCACCAACCGCGTGTCCGGATCAAAGACCACCAAGGTCTGACCCGGCAATGGGCCGGCAGCGATGTCGCGTAACTCCTGGATGCGATGCTCGCTGGCCGCCAAGTGATTGCCGTCCAGAATCCGCACGCGAAAGCCGGGCAGCAGGTCTTGGCCCTTGAACATTCTTCGCAAGCTACGTACCACCGGCGCCATGCGCCGTGATGTTTCGACGACGAGTTGCCGCGTCACACCCGGCTCGATGAGATTGATCTTGTCGTACAGAGCCCGGCGACTGACGGTAAAACGATCCTGCTGCTTTTGGTAGGCCGCGTTCACCGAGGGGAACACCTGAAACACCACGCTGCCCATCACGTCCACCACGTCGGAAAACAAAAGTTCACGCGTGTACTGTCGCTGTGCTGTCGTCTCAAAGATCTGATTGATAAACTGATCCGACAACGCAAACTCCAGACTGCCCCGAATCATGACGCAAACCGGAGTTTCCTCCACGAACTTGTCAAACGCCTTGGACAGAATCATCCGTTACCTCCTGTGTTTGTAAAACAAATCACCGTAACGAATTATTCAACCATCCTCCCAGCAGCGGCAAGAATGAAAGCATTGACAGCTTCACAGGGGTGGGATCAGCACCAGCCTTGCACGTGCGCGATCGCGAATTAATCTACGCAGCGTTTTCACGCAGGACTTGCTTGCGACTTGCAAGCCGCGACCGGTAAACTTCCTCCATCGTATGAACGAGTTTCGATTTCCGGAAACGCGCAGGGGCCTAACGCGCAAATTCGCATGTGGGCCGAACGTATAC
>NZ_JBARTQ010000390.1:0-1942 GCF_049645325.1 Pseudomonas sp.
GCGATGATCTTGACGCCTTCTTCTTTTGCCGCCTGGGCAAAGACTGCCGCCGCTTCGACCAGGCCGTTGCCGATCGGGTAGACGAAGTACGCGCCGTCCACGCCTTTCATGGCCGGGCGCATGTCCTTCAGTTTCAGTAAGTCACCCACAAAGATGTTGGCACCCAAGGCTCTCAGCTTTTCCGAACGCTCGTCTTCGCGATGAACAAACGCATTGACGCGATGGCCGGTTTCCAGCAAGTACTGGACGGTTGGGGTGCCGGTAGCGCCGGTGGCGCCTGTTACCAGATACGTTTTCATGAATTGCTCCTGACACGTTAGGCGAAGGTTGCTGGCTGGGGGCATCGGTCCATGGCGCCATGGGGATGCTTAAGCAGTATGCTCATACTGCTTGTGGTTGAAGCATGATGACCATAATGCTTGGTGTCAATCCCTCTCCCAACGTGTCTGGATTTATAGCGGTATATGCATGGCGTGGCTTTTTTTGAATTATTTGACGAAGTTAGCCACTTTATAAGAGTTTTTTGTAGATATAAGGCGCTTTTTTGTATTTTATAAACACAAGAAATCTTTTGAATTAGGAGTTTTTTTAGAGGTGTGCCGAGAAATAAGACGACGCTTTCGCTCGCTTAACGACCGTTTAGCGGTCGGAACTTGAGCGCAAGCGCTGTCGGGGGGAGGTGAGGGCGGGTATTGACGAGGCGGGGTTGGGGCTGCGGCCAGTGGGTCGACAGCCCCGTTGACCTTACCGCTCGATCGACCGGCTCCACCGCGCGTTCCACTCCGGCCGCGCCTGGTTCACCTGGTCCCAATCAATCGAAATGGCCGTCTGCAAATACCCCTGCATCGCCTCCACCCGTGCACGGGTTTTATCGGTAGTCGGCGTGGTCGGGTTCGACGGGATTTGATCGCCTTCTTCCAGCGCCGGCGCCTGGGCCTCGGCGGTCAGCAGAAAGGCCGCGAGTTTCTGCGCCAGCTCAGGCTGGTCATTGCGCGCAATCACGCATTCGGCCACGTTCAGCACCACCGCGCCTTCCTTGGGTTGCGCGTATTCCATCGGCACGCCGAGCAGTTTCTGGGTGGTGACCTGGGTCGGTGTCAGGGGGAAGATCGCGGCTTCGTCGGTTTGCACCATCTCGGAGATCTTCGCGGAGCTGGCAATGTACTCCAGCACGTTGGGGCCAATGGTTGTTGGCCAGGCCTTGAAGCCCGGTTCCACATTGGTCTCGGAGCCGCCCTGGATACGGTTGAACATCAGGAAACCGTGCAGGCCAAAGGTGGAGGAGGCCAGGGACTGGAACACCACTTTGTCCTTGAAACGCGGGTCTGCCAGGTCCATCCATGACGTCGGTGCGGCCCAGCCCTTTTCCTTGAACATCTTGGCGTTGTAGCCCAGGCCGGTGACGCCCAAGGTCACGGCCACGGCTTCGTCCTTGATCTTTGCCTTCGCCGGGATCTGCGCCAGGGTCGGGCTCGGCGCGAGTTTGTCGCACAACCCCATGGAGATGGCCCGGTACATGATGCCGTCGTCGAGGAACATGACGTGCATCTGCGGGTTGTCTTTGTTGGCCTGCACCTTGGCGAGAATGTCCGATGAGGTGCCCGGCACGATCACCACTTTGACGTTATTGGCCTTTTCGAACGCGGGCAGCACCTTGTCGGCGTACACCCGTTCCATGGTGCCGCCGTTCATGCCCAAGTACAGCGTCGGCGCGGCATGGGCGTTGGCGGCGAGCAACGCGAGGGACAAGCAAGACAGCGCGATACGTGTGTTCATGGATGTTTTTCCTCTCAGGCTTGGAAACGACGGATGGAAAACGCTTCGATGGGTTGCCGGCTGGCGCCTTCGCAGACGAGTTCTGTGAGGGCTTCACCGACGGCGGGGCCGAGCTGGAACCCGGCGCCGGCAAAGCCGAAACCGTGGAGCAGGCCAGGTTGGGTGC
>NZ_JBARTQ010000391.1:0-1583 GCF_049645325.1 Pseudomonas sp.
ACTTAGGAGAGACTCGACCATGAGTTCGCAACTCAACGGCAAGAAAATCCTCATCATCACCTCCAACACCGGCATCGAGCGCGACGAGCTGCTCAAGCCGCTGGAAGCGCTGCGCGGCTACGGCGCGACGGTGACTCACGCGTCCAGCAAAGGCGGCACGACCCAGACCTTCGTCGGCGACACCGAGAAGGACAAAACCGTGGAATCCGACGTGCAGCTGTCCGACGTGCTCAGCAGCGACTTTGACGCGCTGGTCATCCCAGGCGGTACCGTCAACGCCGACACCTTGCGCCAGGATGCCGCGGCGTTGCGGCTGATCAACGACTTCGTCAAGGCTGGCAAAACCATCGCCGCGATCTGCCACGGGCCATGGACGCTGATCGATGCCGGCGTGATCAAGGGCAAGACCCTGACGTCGTATAAAAGCGTGCGTATCGACCTGGAAAATGCCGGCGCCGCCGGCTGGGTGGACGCGCAAGTCAAGGAATGCCCGGCCAATGGCTGGACTTTGATCACCTCGCGTACGCCGGATGACCTGCCGGCGTTCAACGAGGCAATCGCCAAAGCTGTTGCTCGCTGAGTGTTCGGCTGAAACGCAAACAGGCGCCCTTGGGCGCCTGTTTGCGGTGTCGCGACGGTTCAGCTTTTACGCTGTTCCGGCATCTCGCGCTTGGGTCCGAACAGCGCCCAGGCAATCAAGCCGAACAGCGGCACGAAAATCAGAATGATCAGCCACAGCCCCTTGGTCTCCCAGCCACCGGTGCTGCGCAGTACCACGTTGATCGCCCACAATTCCACGATCAGCAGAACCACCGCCAATAGGATCCAGATATAGTCTAATTGCATGATTCACCTCCTGAGGTCTATGTATTAGGTCAAGCATCTGCCTCAAGGGTTCCATCCGATTTCGCAGCCAGCGCTCACGCCCAACGGTTGCGGCTAATTCTGCGCGACCTTCTAGACTTGATTTCAGTGACTTCATTTGCATTGAACGACGGAGGTTGAGGATGACCGAGCACGTTATCCACTTTCATTGCCAGATCGACCAGAGCACCACGGAACGCTTCCGCGATTGTTGCCTGGATGCCATCGGCGAAGGCGCCAGTTCCCTGCTGCTGAACCTGTCGACCACCGGTGGCAGCACCAATTTCGGCTTTACCCTCTACACCTTCCTCAAGGCCCTGCCGGTGCCGTTGTGCGCGATCAACGCGGGCAATATCGAGTCCATGGGCATCATCATGTTCCTGGCCGCCAACCGGCGCATTACCACGCCTCACTCGCGCTTCCTGATCCACCCGATGAACTGGTATTTCAGCCAGAGTTCGGTGGACCACCAGCGCCTGCGCGAATACCTGTCGAGCCTGGACAACGACCTGGCGCGCTACGTGAAGATCTACGAGTTGGAAACCACCCAGGCCGACACCCAACTGGATATCTTCAAGTGCCTGTCTGCCGAAGAAAAAGTCATCGCTGCCCATGAATCGCTGGCTTACGGCATTGCCCATGAGGTGAAGCAGGTGGTGTTTGCCGAAGACATCAAGCATTGGAAGGTCAGCGGAGCTTAAGTGGCGGTGTATTGCAAG
>NZ_JBARTQ010000392.1:0-4896 GCF_049645325.1 Pseudomonas sp.
CACCAGCACATCACTTTCCACCGCATCCAGTATCACCTCCGCCGTATTGCCGATTAGTGCGCCTGAAATGCCGGTGCGCGCCACGGTGCCGATAATGGTCACCGCCGCCTGCCACTTGTGCGCGGCAAATGGAATCAGCACGTCCGCCGGGCCTTCTTCGATATGCAGGTGCGTGTCGTCGATATCAAATTCGGCCTGGAACGCCTTGCACTGCTCTCGGTAGCGCGCCTCGATGGTTTCCTTGAGCTGAAAGGTCGGGTCGGCCGCCGACAGCATGGGCGACGGGTGGGCGCTGATCACGTGCAGTTGCGCCTTGGCCAGGCGCGCGATGTCGAAACCGTGGTCGACGATGGTGTTGTGCAGCGCCTGGTGCTCGCTGTCGGTATTGCCCACGTCAATGGCCGCCAGTACCACTTTGCCCGCCCACGGCGCGGCGGTTTTAACCAGCAGCACCGGCGTCGGGCACAGGCGCAGCAGCTTCCAGTCCGCCGGGGTCAGCAGGGCCTTTTTCAACGGGCTGTCGGCAAAGTGCTGCTTGATCACCAGGCCACAGCCTTCGGCCTGCTGCACGTCGATGATGGTTTCATGCAGGTTTTCGTTCCATGCCTGCTCGGTGGTAACGCTGTAGCCATCTTCCTGCAAACCCGACTTGAGCAGGCTCAGCATGGCCGAGTGCTCATGTTGCTTGTCGCAGACCAGCAGGTGCAGGTGCGCGCCGGTGACCCCGGCGATCAGCTTGGCGCGCTTGAGGGCCAGGCTTTCCGAATGCTCGGGCTCGATGACCACCAAAATGCTGCGGATGGCGTGCATGGTCGGGAACTCCAGAAAAGGGGGGGCGTGGAACAACTATAGTTGCTGTCTGGCGCACGTCATGTTGATGCACATCAAGGGCGGTGGCTGGTGGTCTGCGACGGGGTCGGTATAATCGGCGCCCTTTTGTGATTCCTTTGCCCGTGAGCCCGATGATCCTGCCCGAAATCCACGAATTCCTCGGCTGCCGCACCCCCGACGCCTGGGTCCAGGCCGCGCTGGCCGATCAGGAAACCCTGCTGATCGACCACAAGAACTGCGAATTCAAGGCCGCCAGCACCGCCCTGAGCCTGATGGCCAAGTATTACGCGCATGCCGACCTGATCAGCATGATGTCGCGTCTGGCCCGTGAAGAACTGGTGCATCACGAACAAGTCATGCGCCTGATGAAAAAGCGCAAGATCGAGCTGCGCCAACTGCATGCCGGGCGTTATGCCTCGGGATTGCGCAAAGTGGTGCGCAGCCACGAGCCGGTCAAACTGGTCGACACCCTGGTGGTGGGCGCATTTATCGAAGCACGCAGTTGCGAGCGTTTCGAAGCGCTGGTGCCGCATCTGGATGAAGAACTCGGCAAGTTCTACTTCGGTTTGCTGAAAAGCGAAGCGCGGCATTTCCAGGGCTATTTGAAGCTGGCCTACCAATACGGCGACGCCAAGGACATCGCCCAGGTGATTGAACGGGTGCGGGCAACCGAGCAGGAACTGATCGAATCACCCGATATCGAGTTCCGCTTTCACAGTGGCGTGCCAGCCTGAGGCAACGGCCACGCCGATCAACGCGGTGATCCCGGCCAGCAGCAGGATCACCGTTTGCGTGCCCCAAGGCGCGGCCAGCACGGCAATCAACAAGCCCGCCAGTGGTTGCGCCAGGTTGTTGAGCAGGGTGATTACGCCGACCGTCTTGCCAAAATCCTGCACCGGGATCACCCGCTGGCGAGTGCTGCGCAGGTAGACGTTGAACATTTTGTCGAAGCCGGTGACCAGCAGGAAACCAAGAGTGTACGCCCACAGGTTGGGGCTGATGGCCGTGATCAGCGCGCCCAGTGCAATCATCGAATACGACACGCCGCCCAGCACCTTCAACGGTAACGTGGCGCGCGCCAGGTAAAACAGAATCATGATGGTCACCCCGGCGCCGGCGGTTTGCAGCAGCGCGTAGGCATCCTTGCCCGCTGCAAAGTGGCCGGTGACCATGGCCGCCGACGTTGCCAGCGTGACGCCAATGATCAAATTAACCCCCACCGCCAAGGTGATGACTCGTTTTAACTCCGCCAGGTTGCGAATATGCCGGAACGCAATGCGCAGTGGGTGCAGCCAGATATCCCGGTGCTGTTCAAACGTTTCCAGGCTGATGGCGCTGGTGCGCTGCCAGACCAACATCGCCAGGTCCGCCAGCATGAACAGCGCGGCAATCCCCAGCAGCAGCCAATGCCAGGCCCAGACGTCCAGCATCAGCGCGGCCACCAGCGGTCCGAGGACCAGGCCGCTCTGGTCGGCAATCTGTGAGTAGGACAGGGTCTTGGCGTAGGTGTACTGTTTGAAAATGTGCGGCAGCAGCACTTCGCGCGCCATGATGCCCTGAGTGGTCAACACGCCGCACAGCGCCGACAGCATCACGATCCAGTAAATGCCGTCGAACACCGCGTACAACGCCACGGCTACCACACAGGCGAGCGCGCGGCAGGCCTGGCTGACATGCAGCAGGCGCACGGGCGAGAATTTGTCACACAATGCGCCGCACACTGGAAACGCCAGGTAGCGCGGCAGCGACTCGATAAAAAATGCCAGGCCCGCCCACGCGACGCTCTGGGTGGACTGGAAGACGATCAAGGGCACGATGAACAACAGAATCTGATCTGCCAGCCGCGACACGAACAGCGAAACAAAGAACGCCAGGTAATCCTTGCGCATACAACTTCCTGTGATGGCGTTAAAGAGTGCAGGCTATTTGTTAAAAACTCTTAAAAGCATGAAGCTTCGTCGGGCCGCAATGGCCGGCTGCGCTGTTGGTGAGCTTGCCACCTATAATGCCTGCACTTCAATCCGCGCAGCCACACTGAGAATTTATGGAAAACCTGGGTCTGGGCAAGGTCCTGCTCGTTGAGGACGATGAAAAGCTGGCAGGGCTGATCGCGCATTTCCTCTCGCAACACGGGTTCGAGGTGCGGGTGGTGCACCGCGGTGATGAAGCCTTGGCCGCGTTTCTCGACTTCAAGCCGAAAATCGTTGTACTCGACCTGATGCTGCCGGGTCAGAGCGGCCTGCACGTGTGCCGCGAGATTCGCAATGTGTCCGACACGCCCATCGTGATCCTGACCGCCAAGGAAGACGACCTTGACCACATCCTGGGCCTGGAGTCCGGTGCCGACGACTACGTGATCAAACCGATCAAGCCGCCGGTATTGCTCGCCCGCTTGCGTGCGCTGCAACGCCGCCAAGTGCCCGAACCCACAGTGCGGGGTTCCGTGGAGTTTGGCCGGTTGTCGATTGATCGCAGCTGCCGGGTAGTCAGCCTGGGCGATGAAAAAATCGACCTGACCACCATGGAATTCGAGCTGCTGTGGTTGCTGGCCAGCAATGCCGGCAAGATTCTCTCGCGCGACGACATTCTCAACCGCATGCGCGGCATTGCCTTCGACGGGCTTAACCGCAGCGTCGATGTGTACATCAGCAAATTGCGCGGCAAGCTCAATGACAACCCGCGCGAGCCGGTGTGCATCAAGACCATCTGGGGCAAGGGCTACCTGTTCAATCCGTTTGCGTGGGAGGTCTAGATGCTGCGGCTTTATTTGCGTCTGTACCTGATTCTCGCCCTGGGTTTGGCGGGCGCGATCTGGGCAGTCAATTACACCTTTGACGAGTTGCTGCCCGAAGCCAACGAAACGTATAACCGCGAAGCGTTGCGCGGGCCGGCTTTTGGCCTGGTCGAGCAGTTGCGCCCGCTGACCGGGGAGGCCCGAGATGCGCGCCTGGCGCAGTTACAGCCGCATTACGGCTTGCGCTTGCAGTTGGTGCAGCGCGAGTCCCAGGCACTGAACGCGCGCGAACAGCAATTGCTGGATGCCGGCCTGTTGGTGGTGCGCGGTGACTTCATGGAGTTCCTGACCAATATCGACGGTGGCCCGCAACTGCTGGATATCAAGCTGCCGGAGGAGCCCAAATGGTTGTACCTGTGGGCCTATGGTTTCCTCGGGATCAGCCTGGCGATCGTGTTGTATTTTTGGGTGCGTCCGCACTGGCGTGACCTGGAGCACATCCGCCTGGCCGCGCAGCGTTTCGGCGACAACAACCTCGGTTCGCGTATCCTGCTGCCGCGCCGTTCGACCGTGCGTGAGCTGGCCGGGCACTTCAACCAGATGGCCGAGCGCATCGAAAGCCTGATCGCCAACCAGCGTGAGCTGACCAACGCGGTGTCACACGAGCTGCGCACGCCCATCGCGCGCTTGTCGTTTGAGCTCGATCAGCTCAAGCAACAGGCCGACCCCCGCCAGAGCCGCGAACTGATCGCCGACATGTACGCCGACCTTGGCGAGCTGGAAGAAATGGTCTCCGAGCTGCTGACCTACGCCAGCCTGGAACGCGGCGCGACCCAGGTCACCCGGGAAAATATCGAAGCCCACAGCTGGCTCGACAGCGTGATCGGCAGTGTGGCCCTGGAAGCCGAGGCGGCGGGCGTGCAGTTGTCGCTGCGCACTTGCGAGGTCGACTTTATCCGCATTGAGCCGCGCTTTATGGCGCGCGCCGTGATCAACCTGCTGCGCAACGCCATTCGTTATGCCGAGCGCCGGGTGGAAGTGTCGCTGGTCACGTTTGGCAGCGGTTACGAAGTGCGAGTGAGTGACGATGGCCCGGGCGTACCGCTGGATGGTCGGGCGAAAATCTTCGAACCGTTCATGCGCCTCGATGCCAGCCGGGATCGCCGCACAGGCGGTTTTGGCCTGGGCCTGGCGCTGGTAAAACGCGTGAGCCAATGGCACGGCGGGCAAGTGGAAGTGCTGGACTCGGAGTGGGGCGGGGCGTCGTTTCGCATGACGTGGGCGTATGCCGAGTGAGGCGCTTCTGTGGGTGCTGGCTTGCCTGCGGTCTG
>NZ_JBARTQ010000393.1:0-4463 GCF_049645325.1 Pseudomonas sp.
TGGGAGCGGGCTTGCTCGCGAAGGCGCCAGCCCAGTCACCTCAAATCAAGCCGACACCCCCGCATCCGCCAACAACCCCACCGCCTCAATCGCAGTAATGGCGCACTGCTCGTCAATATCCGAGGTATCCCCGCTGATTCCGATGGCCCCCAGCACCACCCCTTCCTGATTCCGAATCAACACACCGCCCGGTGCCGGCACCACGCTGCCCTGCCCCAGGCTGTTCAACGCGGCGATAAACGCCGGGCGCTGTTGCGCGTCCAGCGCCAACAGGCGCGAGCCCTTGCCCAACGCAATGGCGCCCCAGGCCTTGCCGATGGCGATCTGCGGGCGCAGCAGGCTGGCGCCGTCTTCGCGTTGCAGGGTGACCAAATGGCCGCCGCTGTCGAGTACCGCGATGGTCAGCGGCGCAGCCGAAATCGTGCGGCCTGCGGCAAGGGCCTGCGCGGCCAGTTGGGTGGCGAGTTTCAAGGTTAAAGCGCTCATGGGTGCCGTCCTTATCTTGTTAGGGGTAAAGCGGTGGAGTTCTGTTTGATCAGAAGCTCGATCAAACAAATAGAACACAATGACATTTGTTTTTGTATACAATATTTTCGCACAAAGGCTCCACGCGTCGAAAAAATCCCCTGCAAAGGCCTTCCGACGAACGCAAAGGCCAGCGAATAAAATGGATTGACCTGCGCCGCTCGCCGTGAATACACTTTGACCAGACACCACTTGTATACAATTACAAAACGCAAGAGGCACCAAAACCATGAGCAAAATGAGAGCAATCGAAGCCGCAGTCCTGGTGATGCGCCGTGAAGGTGTCGATACCGCCTTCGGTATCCCGGGCGCCGCGATCAACCCGCTGTATTCGGCCTTGCAGAAGGTCGGTGGCATCGATCACGTCCTTGCTCGCCACGTTGAAGGCGCCTCGCACATGGCCGAGGGCTACACCCGCACCAAGGCCGGCAATATCGGCGTGTGCATCGGCACCTCGGGCCCGGCGGGCACCGACATGGTCACCGGCCTGTACAGCGCCTGGGCCGACTCGATCCCGATCCTGTGCATCACCGGCCAGGCCCCGCGTGCACGGATGCACAAGGAAGACTTCCAGGCCGTGGACATCACCAGCATCGTCAAGCCGGTGACCAAGTGGGCGACCATGGTGATGGAGCCCGGCCAAGTGCCGTACGCCTTCCAGAAAGCCTTTTACGAAATGCGCTCCGGCCGTCCAGGCCCGGTGCTGATCGACCTGCCGTTCGACGTGCAGATGGCCGAGATCGAATTCGACATCGACGCCTACCAGCCATTGCCGCTGGCCAAGCCATTGGCCACGCGTATCCAGGTCGAGAAAGCCCTGGCCCTGCTGGACCAGGCCGAACGCCCCTTGCTGGTCAGCGGTGGCGGCGTGATCAACGCGGATGCCAGCGAACTGCTGGTGGAATTCGCCGAATTGACCGGCATCCCGGTGATCCCGACCCTGATGGGCTGGGGCACGATCCCCGACGATCACCCGCAGATGGTCGGCATGGTCGGCCTGCAAACCTCCCACCGGTATGGCAACGCGACACTGCTCAAGTCGGACGTGGTGCTGGGCATCGGCAACCGCTGGGCCAACCGCCACACCGGCTCGGTTGAGTTGTACACCGAAGGGCGCAAATTCATTCACGTCGACATCGAGCCGACGCAAATCGGCCGTGTGTTCACCCCGGACCTGGGCATCGTCTCCGACGCCGGTTCCGCGCTGACGATGTTCATTGAAGTGGCCCGCGAGTGGAAAGCCGCCGGCAAGCTCAAGGACCGCAGCGCCTGGCTCAATGACTGCCAGCAGCGCAAGGCCACCCTGCACCGCAAGACTCACTTCGACAACGTGCCGGTCAAGCCGCAACGGGTGTACGAAGAGATGAACCAGGTGTTCGGCAAAGACACCTGCTACGTCAGCACCATCGGCCTCTCGCAGATTGCCGGCGCGCAATTCCTGCACGTCTACAAGCCACGCCACTGGATCAACTGCGGCCAGGCCGGCCCGTTGGGCTGGACCATTCCAGCGGCACTCGGCGTGGTCAAGGCTGACCCGACGCGCAAAGTAGTGGCGCTGTCCGGCGACTACGACTTCCAGTTCATGATCGAAGAACTGGCCGTGGGCGCGCAATTCAAGCTGCCGTACATCCACGTGGTGGTGAACAACTCCTACCTGGGGCTGATCCGCCAGGCCCAGCGTGGCTTTGAGATGGACTACTGCGTGCAGCTGTCCTTCGACAACCTCAACGCCCCGGAACTCAACGGTTATGGCGTCGACCACGTCGCCGTCGCCGAAGGCCTGGGTTGCAAGGCCCTGCGTGTGTTCGAGCCGAGCGAGATCCAGCCTGCCTTGCGCAAGGCTCAGGAAATGATCGAAGAATTCAAGGTTCCGGTGATCGTTGAGATTATTCTGGAGCGCGTGACCAATATTTCCATGGGCACCGAGATCAACGCCGTCAATGAATTCGAAGATCTGGCACTGGTCGGCAACGATGCGCCGACTGCCATTTCCCTGCTCGATTAAGGAGAACCCTATGCCGCGCTTTGCCGCCAACCTGTCCATGCTGTTTACCGAGCAGGACTTTCTCGCCCGTTTCAAAGCGGCCGCCGATGCCGGCTTCCAGGGTGTGGAATACCTGTTCCCGTACGAATTCAGCTCCGCCGAGATCAAGGCGCAACTGGACGCCAACGGCCTGACCCAAGTGCTGTTCAACCTGCCGGCCGGTGACTGGGCCAAGGGCGAACGCGGCCTGGCCTGCCACCCGGACCGGGTCGAGGAATTCCGCGCCGGGGTCAAGCTGGCCATCGCCTACGCCCAGGTGCTGGGCAACACCCAGATCAACTGCCTGGCCGGGATTCGTCCCGCCGGTGTAGAGGATGAAACCGTGGAAAAGACCTTCGTCGCCAACCTCAAGTACGCCGCTGAAAAGCTGCAAGCGGCGGGCATCAAGCTGGTGATGGAGATGATCAACACCCGCGATATTCCGGGCTTCTACCTCAACAACACCGCGCAGGCTTTGTCGATTCGCGAGCAGGTGGGCAGCGCCAACCTGTTCCTGCAGTACGACATCTATCACATGCAAATCATGGAAGGCGATCTGGCCCGGACCATGGCGGCGCACCTGGGTGAGATCAACCACATCCAGCTGGCGGACAACCCGGGGCGCAATGAGCCAGGGACCGGTGAGATCAACTACCGCTTCCTGTTCGAACACCTGGACCGCATCGGCTACACGGGTTGGGTCGGCTGTGAATACAAGCCGTTGACCACCACCGAAGCGGGTTTGGGTTGGCTCAAAACCCATAACGCGATCTAACAGACACAACACAAAACCCAAATGTGGGAGCTGGCTTGCCTGCGATAGCGGTCATTCAGTCACAGATTCATTGCCTGACACACTGCCATCGCAGGCAAGCCAGCTCCCACATTTGGATCTCCTGTGTTTTGGCAGGCTGCAGCAGTCTTGCCCACCTAATAACAAGAGGAATTTCTCATGGCTAAAATCGGCTTTATCGGCACCGGCATCATGGGCGAGCCCATGGCTGCGAACCTGCAGAAAGCAGGTCACCAACTGTTCCTCTCCGAGCACCACGGCAAAGCGCCACAAGCGCTGATCGACGCGGGCGCAGTGGCCCTGGCCAACCCGCAACAAGTGGCGCAGGAAGCCGAGTTCATCATCGTCATGGTGCCGGACACCCCGCAGGTCGATGACGTACTGTTCCGCGCTGACGGCGTGGCCGCTGGCCTGTCGCCGAACAAAGTGGTGATCGACATGAGTTCGATCTCGCCCACCGCCACCAAGGCGTTCGCGGCAAAAATCAATGAAACCGGCGCCCGCTACCTCGACGCTCCCGTGTCCGGCGGTGAAGTCGGCGCCAAGGCCGGCACCTTGAGCATCATGGTCGGTGGCGAGCCGCAGACCTTCGAGCGCGCGCTGGCGCTGTTCCAGAGCATGGGCAAGAACATCACGTTGGTCGGCGGCAATGGCGATGGCCAGACCGCCAAGGTCGCCAACCAGATCATCGTCGCGCTGAACATCCAGGCGGTGGCCGAAGCGCTGCTGTTCGCGGCGAAAAACGGCGCCGACCCGGCCAAAGTGCGTGAAGCACTGATGGGCGGTTTTGCTTCGTCGAAAATCCTCGAAGTGCACGGCGAGCGCATGATCAAGGGCACCTTTGATCCGGGCTTCCGCATCAACCTGCACCAGAAGGACTTGAACCTGGCGCTGGCCGGTGCCAAAGAGCTGGGCATCAACCTGCCGAACACCGCCGGCACGCAGCAGGTGTTCAGCACGTGCACGGCGATGGGTGGCGGAAATTGGGACCACTCGGCACTGATCAAGGGCCTTGAGCACATGGCGAATTTTTCGATTCGCGATAAGTAACACCCTTACCGCTCCTTGTTGAAATGCGATCCAAATGTGGGAGCGGGCTTGCTCGCGAAAGCGGTGTATCAG
>NZ_JBARTQ010000394.1:0-10871 GCF_049645325.1 Pseudomonas sp.
ACCGCCATCGCAGGCAAGCCAGCGCCCACATTTTTAGTCGGCGCTGAATTTGAGGATGGTGTGCTGGGTGTAGGTCTGGCCCGGGTTCAAGCGGGTTGAGGCAAATTTCGGCTGATTAGGCGCGTCCGGGAAGTGCTGGGTTTCCAGGGTGAAGCCGCTCCAGTGCTGGTAGGTTTTGCCAGCTTTGCCTTTGACGGTGCCATCGAGGAAGTTGCTGGTGTAGAACTGCACGCCCGGCTCGGTGGTGTAGAGCTGCAAGCGCCGGCCGGAGGCGGGGTCGTGTATGTCGGCGGCGAGTTTTTTGATGTCGCCTTGGGTGTCCAGCGCCCAGTTGAAGTCAAAGCCGCCTTGTTTCGGTTCGGCAAATTTAAGCTGTGGGTGATCGTCCTTGATGTGTTGGCCGATCGCGGTGGGCTTGAGGAAATCCATCGGTGTGCCCTTGACCGGGGCGAGTTCGCCGGTGGGGATCAAGGTGGCATTCACCGGCGTGTAGTGGCTGGCGTGCAAGGTGGCGACGTGTTTGAGGATGTCGTCGTTGCCCGCGCCGGCGAGGTTGAAGTAGCTGTGGTTGGTGAGGTTGAGTACCGTCGGTTTGTCGGTGCTGGCCTTGTAGTCGATGTGCAGTTCGTTTTTGTCGTTGAGGCTGTAGGTGACTTCGGTTTTCAGGTTGCCGGGGAAGCCCATTTCACCGTCCTTGGACAGGTAGCTCAGGGTCACGCCGACCGAATCCTTGCCCTTGACCGGCTTGGCTTGCCACACGTGCTTGTCGAAACCCTGGGCGCCGCCATGCAGCGAGTTGGGGCCGTCGTTGAGGGGCACCTGGTAGTGTTTGCCGTCGAGTTCAAAGGCGCCGCCGGCGAGGCGGTTGCCGAAGCGCCCGATGGTCGCGCCAAAAAACGCGGTGCCGGCCTGGTAGCCTTGCACGTCGTCGAAACCGAGCACCACGTCTTCGGTCTTGCCGTTTTTATCCGGTACTTTCAGCGACTGCAGCACGCCGCCGTAAGTGATCACCGTGGCTTGCATGCCATGGCTGTTACGCAGCACGTACTGCTCGACGGCGGTGCCGTCATTGGTCTTGCCGAACGGTTTTTGTTCGCTGGTGAGGCCTGCCGCCTGGGCACCGCCGCTGGCGATCATCATGGACAAGGCAAGGCCGGAAAGGAGATGACGAGGGTGCTTCATGGTCGAACTTCCTTTTGTTGTTTTCAGTGGAATAGTTCTACTAATGTGCGATATTTTGTCGATCTAGCAGCAGATTTATAGCCTTTTAACGCGATATTGCAAAATAAAATAAGACTAATTGAGTGGGGTAATCTTTATATGAGTACTGCGCAGGCTGTGTATCCCGACCTCAAGGGTAAGACCGTGCTGGTGTCGGGAGGTGCCTCGGGCATTGGCGAATTCATGGTGCGGGCCTTCGCCGCGCAGGGTGCCAAGGTGGGTTTTGTCGACCGTGCGCAAAGTCAGGGCGAACGGCTGGCCGCACTCTTGAGTTCACAGGGGCACGCGGTTGAGTTTGTTTATTGCGACATCACCGATGAAATCGCCTTTGAGGCGGCGATAGGGCGCTTCGAACACTCGCTCGGCCCGATCACCGTGCTGGTCAACAACGCCGCCAATGATGTGCGCCACACCCTGGAAGAAGTCGATTCGGCCCTGTTCGACCGGCTGATCGCGGTCAATCTCAAGCACGCCTTCTTTGCGGCCAAGGCCGTGGTGCCGATGATGAAGCGCGCGGGCGGTGGGTCGATCATCAACCTGGGGTCCGTCGGCTGGATGATGGCGTCGGCGGGCTACCCGGTGTACGCCGCCAGCAAGGCTGCCGCCCATGGCATGACCCGTGCGCTGGCGCGGGAGCTGGGGCCCAGCCGCATCCGCGTCAACACCCTGGTGCCCGGTTGGGTGATGACGGAAAAACAACTGGCCATGTGGGTGGACGACGCCGCCAAGGAACTGATCAGCCGCAGCCAGTGCCTGCCGGGCAGTGTGCTGCCGGAACACATCGCCAATATGGCGCTGTTTCTCGCCTCCGACGCGTCGGCGATGTGTTCGGCGCAGAACTTCATCGTGGACGGTGGCTGGGTCTGAGTTGACGCCGATCCAACGTGCCTATTCGATCGGGTAGCGCTTGAAGGCGGGGTGCTGTTCCAGCCGTTCGGCATGGCGTTTCAGGTTGGGGAAGGCGTGCGCGTTCACCACCGACGCCACGGTGAACTGGCTGAACGACCAGGCCACTGCCGCTGTAAGGGACGCCTGGGTCACGGCTTCGCTGTCCGCCAAGTGCTTGTCCAGCTGCGAATACGCAGCGAGCAGTTGCCCGGTGACACGGTCGAGCCAGGGCGCATGCAGCTTCTCGGCCGGGCGCAGCTCGTGTTCATACACGATCTGCACGCTCTTCTCGCAGGCTGCGAGCGCCAGGCCCAGCACGTGCAAATCCCGCGCGCGTTCGGCGGGGGCTTGGGGCAACAGCTTTTTGTCGACCGGGGCCAGGGCCTCCAGGTAGTCAAGGATCAAGCTGGAGTCCATCAGCACCGTGCCATCATCCAGCACCAGGGTGGGCGCCTTGACCACCGGGTTGATCGCGGAAAACGCTGGGTAATCGCGAAACACCGACAGCGCCTCATGCTCAAAATCCAGCCCGTACAGCTCCAGGGAAATTGCCACGCGCCGCACGTAGGGCGAGTCCAGCATGCCGACCAGTTTCATGAAGCCTCCATTGCTCTCAGGGTGTTGGGCTCAAGAGATTAAGGGCTGCTGCTCGGCCTGCGCAATGGCCTTGCGCAGTTGCGCGTAGGCGTCGACCAATTGGTCCAGGCTGAACGCCAGGTTGCGCCCACTGGGGTTGGGCAGGACCCATGCCGCCGCATCGCCGATCAACCCGCTTTGCAAGCCCCAGGCAACCGCTTGTTGACCGGACAGCGCGCTGTAACCGGCCTTGCCGAGAAAGGCCACGAAACGTGGCCGGCAGTCGCGGACCTTGTGTTCAAACGCCGCCGCCACGTCCTTGAATTCATGACGCGCCAACTCGCTCGCGCTGGCGGTAGGGCGTTCCACCACGGTGGTCAAACCGCAGCGATAGCGCAGCAACGTGCGACCGTCCTCGGGGCGGATTTCATCGGGCGTGAACCCGGCCAGATGCAACGTGCGCCAAAAGCGGTTGCTGCGATTGGCAAAGTGCAGGCCGACAGCGGCGGAACCCTTGCCGGGGTTGATGCCGCAGAACACCACGGCGAGGCGGTCGGCGAGGATGTCTTCGAGTTTGATGGCTCAGGCGTCCTTGGCCAGCAGCGTGCGGGCGAAATCGTCGGAGGCAATAAAATCCAGGGTCTGGCGCAACTGCGCCGCCGCTTCCCGGCCGAACGCCTGATCGAAGCGCTCGGCCATTTTGCTCGAAATAAGCTTGGCTGCCGCGTGCGTGCGCTTGCCTTCTTCGGTCAGCAGCACGCGACGGGTGCGGCGGTCGAGTTCGTCCACCTGCAGTTCCACCAACCCATCGCGCACCAGTGGCTTGAGCGTATGGCCGAGGGCGGACAAGTCCATCACCAGGGCTTGTGCCAACTCGCCCATTTTTGGCGTGCCGGCCTTGGCGATACGGTTGAGCACTGCAAACTGGGTGGCTTTCAGTCCGCAGGGCGCATACGCCTCGTCATAGATCTGGCCCAGGCGGCGGGACGTGCGGCGCACGGCACCGTTTACGCAGGCGCTGGGGCTATCGGAGCAAGGCGGAGCGGATTTCAAGGGCGGATACTCTCTGATACAAAACACGACGCGGGCAATTATGCCTGCCGAACCCGTCAGGACAAGGCCTTTCAGACCAGATATGGCCTACAGATGAAGACTGAGACAGCTTGAAACAAATTAGTTGCGTACGCCACTAAATTGGATATCGTGGCATATGCCTCTTTGTGACCCGGATGTCGTTGCAAAATCCCCAGGATGCGCATGGGGCGAGGCGGGAAAATGGCACGGCTTTGCCTGCTTGAACGTCCAACCCCCTGTCTGGATCACCTCCTATGCTGAGCCTTGTGCGCATCGCGTTGCTGCGCCCCTATACCTTCCTGGTATTGGCTATTTTCATTCTGATCATCGGGCCGCTGGCGGCATGGCGAACGCCGACCGACATTTTTCCCGAAATCCGCATCCCGGTGATCGCCGTGATCTGGCAGTACACCGGCTTGCCGCCTGACCAGATGGCAGGGCGCATCACCTCGCCGTTCGAACGCGTGCTGACCACCACCGTGAACGACATCCGCCACATCGAAGCGCAGTCGATGAATGGCTACGGGATTGTGAAGATCTTCTTCCAGCCCGGGGTCAACATCAGTACCGCAAACGCCCAGGTGACGTCGGTGTCCCAGGCGATCCTGCGGCAACTGCCGCCCGGCACCGTGCCGCCGCTGGTCCTCAACTACAGCGCCTCGACCGTGCCAATTGTGCAATTGGCCTTGTCGGGCCCAGGCCTCAGCGAGCAGCAGTTGGGCGATATCGGCATCAACTCCGTGCGCCTGATGCTCACCACCGTGCCCGGCGCGGCCTTGCCATACCCGTTTGGTGGCAAGAGCCGACAGGTGCAGATCGACCTTGATTCGGCGCGCATGCAAGCGCGTGGCTTGTCGGCGCAGGACGTCGCCACCGCCCTGGCCACCCAGAACCTGATCACCCCGGTGGGCACGCAGAAGATCGGCAGCTACGAGTTCAACTTGCAGTTGAACAACTCGCCGTCGGACTTCCATGACCTCGAAAACCTGCCGATCAAGACCGCCGACGGCACCACTGTGCTGATCCGCGACGTGGCCACGGTGCGCGACGGCAACCCGCCGCAAGCCAACATCGTGCACGTGAACGGCAACCGCTCGGTATTGCTGACGGTGCTCAAGACGGGCTCGGCCTCTACCCTGGGCGTGATCGCCGGGGTCAAGGAAAAGCTGGCCGACAACAAAGCCGCGTTACCGCCCAACCTGAATATCGACCTGATCGGCGACCAGTCGCTGTTCGTGCGCTCGGCCATCAGCGGCGTGGCGCGAGAAGGCTTGATCGCGGCCGCGCTGACCAGCCTGATGATCCTGCTGTTCCTCGGCAGTTGGCGCTCGACGGTGATCATTGCCACCTCGATCCCGCTGGCGATTCTGGCCTCGATTGCCACGCTGTCGGCCCTCGGCGAAACCCTCAACATCATGACCCTCGGCGGTCTGGCGCTGGCGGTGGGGATCCTGGTGGACGACGCCACAGTGACCATCGAGAACATCAACTGGCACCTGGAACAGGGCAAGCCGGTGGAGACGGCGATTCTCGACGGCGCGGCGCAAATCGTCACCCCGGCGTTCGTTTCGCTGCTGTGTATTTGCATTGTGTTTGTGCCGATGTTCTTCCTCGACGGCGTGGCGCGGTTCCTGTTCGTGCCGATGGCCGAAGCGGTGATCTTTGCGATGATCGCCTCGTTCCTGCTCTCGCGGACTTTGGTGCCGACGCTGGCCAATTACTTGCTCAAGCCCCACGTGCACGGTGAAGCCGGGCCTGCGCCGACGCGCAACCCGCTGGTGAACTTCCAGCGCGGCTTCGAGCGGCGTTTTGAAGCCTTTCGTGAGCGTTACCACACGGTGTTGGACAGCGCCTTGCACCACCGCCGCACCGTGGTGATCGGCCTGTTGGCGTTCGTTGCTGTGTCGTTTGCGCTGGTGCCGTTTCTCGGTCGCAACTTCTTCCCAGAGGTCGATTCCGGGTTGATCCTGCTGCACGTGCGCGCCCCGGTGGGCACACGCGTGGAAAGTAACGCGCACCTGATTGCCGATATTGAAAACTCGATCCGGCGTAAAATCCCGGCCCAGGAACTCAAGGCGCTGGTCGACAACATCGGCCTGTCCATCAGCGGGATCAACGTGGTGTACAACAACACCGGCACCGTAGGCTCCCAGGACAGCGATATCCAGATCAGCCTGAACGAAGGCCATCGCCCGACCGCCGAGTTCATGCGTGAATTGCGCGAAACCCTGCCACGGGAATTCCCGAGTGCGGTGTTCTCGTTCCCGGCCTCGGACATTGTCGGGCAGATCCTCAACTTCGGTTCTTCCGCGCCGATCGACCTGCAAGTCACCGGCAATAACCTGGCGGCCAACTTCACCTACGCGAATAAGTTACTGCGTGATATTCGCCGGGTGCCAGGGGTCGTGGATGCGCGCATCCAGCAGTCGCGGCAATTGCCAACGTTCAATATCGACGTGGACCGCACCCGCGCGCAGTTGGTCGGCCTGACCGAGCGCGACGTGACCAACAGCCTGGTGGTCAACCTCGCCGGTTCCAGCCAGGTGGCACCGACATTCTGGCTCAACCCGGCCAACGGCATTTCCTACCCGATCGTGATGCAAACCCCGCAATACAGCCTCGAAACCTTGGCGGCGTTGCATAACCTGCCGCTGAGCGGCGGCAGCGGGGCGGCGGCGGATCAAACCCTGGGCGGCGTGGCGAATATCCAGCGCAGTCACGGCAACTCAGTGATCACCCAGTCGGATATCCAGCCGGTGGTTGAAGTGCTGACGGCAATTCAGGACCGTGACCTGGGCGGCGTTGCTGCCGATATCCAGAAGATCATCGCGGCCCACGCCGGCGAAGTGCCGACTGGCTCCAAGGTGATCCTGCAGGGCCAGGTGCAGACCATGAACGCAGCCTTCAGCGGCTTGCTGTTCGGCCTGCTTGGCGCGGTGGTGCTGATTTACCTGCTGATCGTGGTCAACTTCCAGTCCTGGGCCGACCCGTTCGTGATCATCACGGCGCTGCCGGCAGCGCTGGCCGGCATTGTGTGGATGCTGTTTGTCACCCACACGCCCTTGTCGGTGCCGGCGCTGACGGGGGCGATCATGTGCATGGGCGTGGCCACCGCGAACGCCATCCTCGTGGTGAGTTTTTGCCGCGAGCGCCTGGCGGTGCATGGCGATGCGGTGCAGGCCGCGCTGGAGGCCGGTTTCACGCGGCTGCGGCCGGTGTTGATGACCGCCATTTCAATGGTCATCGGCATGGCCCCCATGGCTCTGGGCCTGGGGGAGGGCGGTGAACAGAATGCGCCGCTCGGGCGTGCGGTGATCGGCGGCCTGGCGTTTGCCACCATCGCCACCTTGATTCTGGTTCCGCTGATTTTCAGTCTTGTGCACGGGCGTCGCCAACACGCGCCGCTTGCGACCACCGTTACCGTAGGGGTTTGACATGTCCGTTTCCCATTCTCAACCGAAGTCTTCCCGTGGCCTGCTGTGGCTCATCGTGGGCGGGGTCGTCGTGGTTGTCATCGTCGGTGTCGGCATCGGCGTGCGCGCCAGCGAATCCCGTGACCTCAAGACCTGGACCGACGCCCAGGCCCTGCCCAGCGTCAAACTGATCACCCCGGTGGTGCAGGCCCAGGGGCCGGTGCTTAACCTGCCGGGGCGCATGGAAGCGTATTCCCGCGCGTCCATATTTGCGCGGGTCAACGGCTACCTCAAATCCTGGAATGTCGACATCGGCACCCGCGTCAAAGCCGGGCAAGTGCTGGCCGAAATCGACACCCCGGAACTTGACCAGCAGCTGCTGCAAGCCCGCGCCACCCTGGCCTCGGCGCAGGCCAATGCCAACCTCGCCGCCACCACCGCCAAACGCTGGCAGGCCATGCTGGTGAACGACTCGGTGTCGCGCCAGGATGTGGATGAACGCACCGGCGACCTGACGGCCAAGCAGGCCCAGGTGACGGCGGCCAAGGCGAATGTCGAGCAACTGGTCGCCACCAAAGGCTTCCAGCACCTGGTGGCGCCGTTTGCCGGGGTGGTGACTGCGCGCAGCACCGACGTGGGCGCGCTGATCAGCGCCGGTGGCGCGGCCGGTAAAGAGTTGTTTGCCGTGGCGGACGTGAGCCGCTTGCGCGTGTATGTGCAGGTGCCGCAGACGTTCTCGCCGCAGATTCGCGAAGGCGCTACCGCGCGCCTGAGCGTGCCGGAATATCGCGGAGAAACCTTCACCGGTAAGGTGATCGCCACCGCCGACTCGGTTAACGCCGCCTCCGGCAGCACCTTGGTGCAATTGCTCGTGGACAACCCCGGCGGCCGCCTGCTGCCCGGCGGCTACACCAGCGTGCAGTTCGACCTGCCGGTGCAGGCCGACGTATTGCGGGTGCCCTCCAGCGCGCTGGTGTTTGATGACAAGGGCATGCGTGTCGCGACCCTGGACGCCCAGAACCATGTGCATTTCAAGACCGTCAGCATCGCCCGTGACTTTGGCGACAGCGTGGAAATCGCCAGCGGCCTGCAAGCCACCGACCGCGTGATCGACACCCCGCCCGATGGCCTCGCCGATGATGACTCGGTGCAGTTGGCTGTCGCCGCCACTGAGGCCAAACCCCATGGCTAAGCGCACAGTGCTGGGGCTGCTCGCCACCTTGAGCCTGGGCGCCTGCTCATTGGCACCGCCGCTCAAGGTGCCTGAAACACCGATCGCGGCGCAGTTCCGTACCCAAGGCCCGTGGACCGTCGGCGCGCCAAATGATCAGGCCAACCGTGATGGCTGGTGGCGCATCTACAACGACCCGCAACTGGACGCGATGCAGCAGCAGTTGCTGAAAAACAACGCTGACCTGAGCGTAGCGCTGGCGCATTACCAACAGTCCCAAGGTTACGTGGCGCAAGCGCGTTCAGGGCTGTTCCCGACGATTTCGGCGATTGGCAACGGCCAGCGTATCCGGCAGTCGGATACCAAACCCTTGCGTTCGGCCACCTCGCCGGACACCTACAACTCGGCCACGTTGGGCCTGGAAGTGGACTATGAGGTCGACCTGTGGGGCCGCGTGCGCGATACCGTCGCCGCGGGCACCAGCGATTCCGAGGCGGCCAAGGCTGACCTCGCGTCGGTACGCCTGAGCCTGCAGGCGCAACTGGCCGACAGTTACATCCGCCTGCGTGGCATCGACTGGCAAAACCAGTTGCTGGAGCAAACCCGTGACGCCTACGCCAAGGCCCTGAACCTGACCGAAGGCCTGCACGGCGGCGGGATCGTGTCGGGCCTGGACGTGGCGCGGGCGCGTACGCAGTTGTCGACGGTCAAGTCGCAATTGAGCCAGAGCCTGGTGCAGCGCGCGGTGCTGGAACATGCCATCGCCGCCATGCTCGGTGAGTCGGCGTCGACCTATTCCGTGGCCGTCAATGTTGCGCCGATCGCCTTGCCGAACGTGCCGACCGGCGTGCCGTCGAGCTTGCTGCAACGTCGCCCGGACATTGCCGCCGCCGAGCGTCGCATCGCGGCGGCGAACGCGCGCATCGGCGTGGCCAAGGCCGCGTGGTTCCCGCAGATCACCTTGAGTGCTCAGGGCGGCTATCAGAGTGATGAATTTGCGCGCCTGCTCAGTGCGCCTAACCTGTTCTGGGCCATCGGCCCGTCGCTGGTGGGGACGCTATTTGATGGGGGCGCGCGTCAGGCCCAAGTGGATATCGCCAAGGCGGCCACCGATGAAGCGGCGGCCAAATACCGGGGTGTGGTGTTGGGCGCGTTCGAACAGGTGGAAGACAACCTGTCGCAGATCGCCGGCCTGGGCAGTGCGCTGGATGATCAGCGTGACGCCGCGGCAGCCGCGCAATACGCTGAAGACCTTTCAACCTCGCGCTATCGCCAGGGCGCCGTGGCGTATCTGGACGTGGTAACCGCCCAAGTGGCGGCGCTGGAAGCCAAGCGCACTGTATTGCAACTGCAAACCCAGCAATTGAGCGCTAATGTGGGCTTGATCAAGGCGCTGGGCGGCGGATGGAACGTGGCTCAACTGGCTGCGTCGAACACTACTGAAACCAAGGAGCCGTAACGTTATGACCGACTATGTACCCCCGAAGGTGTGGACCTGGGACACCGAAAGCGGCGGCACTTTCGCCAGCATCAACCGGCCCGTTGCCGGGGCGACCCATGACAAAGAGCTGCCTGTGGGCAAGCACCCATTGCAGCTGTATTCGCTGGCCACGCCGAATGGGCAGAAGGTCACGATTCTGTTGGAAGAGCTGCTGGCCCTGGGGCACAGCGGCGCGGAATACGATGCTTGGCTGATCAAGATCGGCGACGGCGACCAGTTCGGCAGCGGGTTTGTCTCGGTGAATCCGAACTCGAAGATTCCGGCGCTGCTGGACCGCAGCGGTGATACGCCGATTCGGGTGTTTGAGTCGGGCGCGATTTTGCAGTACTTGGCGGAGAAATTTGGCGCGTTCTTTCCTGCTGAGCCGGCGGCGCGTGCGGAGTGTTTGTCGTGGCTGTTCTGGCAAATGGGCAGCGCGCCGTACCTGGGTGGCGGGTTTGGGCATTTTTATGCGTATGCGCCGAGCAAGATGGAATACGCGATCAACCGGTTTGCGATGGAGACCAAGCGTCAGCTCGATGTGCTGGACCAGCGGTTGGCGGTGAGTGAGTACATTGCCGGGGATGCGTACACCATTGCCGATATCGCGATCTGGCCTTGGTATGGCGGTCTGGTCAAAGGCCGGTTGTATGGGGCGGCGGAGTTTCTTTCGGTGCACGAATACAAGCATGTGCTGCGCTGGGCAGAGGCGATCGACGCACGCCCGGCGGTGCAGCGCGGGCGACGGGTGAACCGGGTTTCCGGGGAGGCTGCCGAGCAGTTGGCTGAGCGGCATGATGCGGGGGATTTGGACTGAGGGTTAGTTCGTTATTTGGGTGATGGCTTCGATGGGTTCCGCTCTTACAGCGGGTCACTTTTGGTGGAGCGCAAAAGTAACCAAAACGCTCTTGCCCCTCCACTCGGTGCCTCGCCTAGGCTCGGCATGCCCGCACGCAGGCTTGAATCCGTGGGCCGCCGCCACGCGCCATCCATGGCGCGGGGCGGCTAACCCGGCGTCCTGCCGGGTTACCCACGGCTTCAAGCCTGC
>NZ_JBARTQ010000395.1:0-5019 GCF_049645325.1 Pseudomonas sp.
GTAGATACTTATGGCCATCGCAGGCAAGCCAGCTCCCACCTTTGACCGAGTGCTTTCGTTAAATCAGCGCTAATGCCTGTGCCAGGTCTGCGCGTAAATCCTCGACGTCTTCAACCCCCACCGACAACCGCACCAAGCCATCACCAATGCCTAGCTGCGCGCGCGTCGCCGCTGGAATGCTGGCATGGGTCATGATTGCCGGGTGTTCGATCAGGCTTTCGACGCCGCCGAGGCTTTCGGCCAGGGCGAAAATTTTCACGTTTTCGAGAAAGCGTGTGGCGCCAGCCAGGTCACTGTTCAAATCCACCGAAATCATCCCGCCAAACCCGCGCATTTGCTTGCGTGCCAGTTCGTGCTGCGGATGGGACGCCAGGCCCGGGTAGTAAACCCGCGACACTTGCGGCTGTTTTTCCAGCCAGGTCGCCAGGTCCAAGGCGTTGCTGCAATGGCGCTCCATGCGCAGCGCCAGGGTTTTCACGCCGCGCAGGGTCAGGAAGGCATCGAAGGGGCCCGCGATGGCGCCGACTGAGTTTTGCAGGAAGCCCAGGCGCTCGGCCAGGTCCGGGTTGTCGCCGACAATGGCGATGCCGCCGATCACATCCGAGTGGCCATTGAGGTATTTGGTGGTGGAGTGCACCACGATGTCGAAGCCCAGCTCCAGCGGGCGCTGGATCCACGGGCTGGCGAAGGTGTTGTCGGCCACGCAGATAATGCCGCGGTCGCGGCAGATGCGTGCAATGGCGCTGAGGTCGGTAAGGCTCAGCAACGGGTTGCTCGGCGTCTCAACCCAGACCATGCGCGTGTCGTCCTGCAGGGACGCTTCAAAGGCCGACAGGTCGCTCAAGTCGACAAAGCTGAAACGGTGCCCGGCGCTGCGTTGGCGCACCTTGTCGAACAGGCGGAAGGTGCCGCCGTAGAGGTCGTTGCCGGACACGATATGCGCACCCGCATCGAGCAGTTCCAGCACGGTGGAAATTGCCGCCAGCCCGGAGGCAAAGGCAAATGCCTGGCTGCCGCTTTCAAGGTCGGCGACGCAACGTTCGAGGGCAAAACGCGTCGGGTTGTGCGAGCGCCCGTAATCAAAGCCCTTGTGCACGCCGGGGCTGTCTTGCAGGTAGGTGGAGTTGGCGTAGATCGGTGGCATCAGCGCTCCCGTGGTCGGGTCGGGTGATTGCCCGGCGTGGATCACGCGGGTGGCAAACGCACTTTTATCGGGCTGACTCATGCAAGGGATCTCCGTAGGTGGTTAAGCAGGTCGACGCGGGTGATCAGGCCATGAAAGCCTGAAGCGTCGGCAATAATCGCGACCAGGCCGCGGTCCAGTTCCGCCTGCAGTTCGGCCAGGCTGGCGCTGGGGGCCAGGGTTCGCAAGGTGTCGGTCATGGCGCCGGCGACGGTAGTGGAAAACTCGGCAGCATTATGGTGCAAGCCCAGCAGGATGTCGGATTCGTCGATCACGCCCACCAGCGTCTGGCCGTCCACCAGCACCGGCAGTTGCGAAACGTCGGCGAGGCGCATGCGCTGGAAGGCGGTGAGCAAGGTGTCGTCGGGGCTCACGCTGATCACCCGGCCATCTTCAAAACGGCGCGCGATCAGGTCGCGCAGGTCGCCGTAGTGTTTGTATTGCAAGAGGCCGGCGTCGGTCATCCATTGGTCGTTGTAGACCTTCGACAGGTAGCGCGTGCCGGTGTCGCAGACGAAGGTGACCACGCGTTTGGGGACGGTTTGCTCGCGGCAATAGCGCAGCGCGGCGGCGAGCAGGGTGCCGGTGGACGAGCCACCGAGAATGCCTTCGGCCTTGAGCAACTGGCGCGCGTGGTCGAAGCTTTCTTCATCGCTGATGGAATAGGCCTGGCGCACGCTGGAGAGGTCGGCAATCGAGGGAATGAAATCCTCGCCAATGCCTTCCACTGCCCAGGAACCCGGGGTTTGCAGCTTGCCGCTGCGGCTGTACTCGGCCATCACCGAGCCCACAGGGTCGGCGAGTACCATGGCCAGTTCCGGCTGAACCCGTTTGAAGAAGCGCGTCAGGCCGGTGAGGGTGCCGGCTGAGCCGACGCCCACCACAATCGCGTCCACATCGTGCTGGGTTTGCGCCCAGATTTCCGGTGCGGTGCTGGTTTCGTGGGCCAAGGGGTTGGCCGGGTTGTTGAATTGGTCGGCGAAGAAGGCGTCGGGAATGTCCTTGGCCAGGCGCGCGGCGACGTCCTGGTAATACTCCGGGTGGCCCTTGCCGACATCGGAGCGCGTGATGTGCACTTCGGCGCCCATGGCCTTGAGGTGCAGCACCTTCTCGGTCGACATCTTGTCAGGCACCACCAGCACCACCCGGTAGCCCTTGGCGCGGCCGACCAGCGCCAGGCCCAGGCCGGTGTTGCCGGCGGTGGCTTCAATGATGGTGCCGCCGGGCCGCAGGCGACCGTCACGCTCGGCGGCATCGATCATGGCCAGGCCGATGCGGTCCTTGATGGAGCCACCGGGGTTTTGCGATTCAAGTTTGAGAAACAGTGTGCACAGGCCGGTATCAAACCGGCTGACGCGAACCAGCGGCGTGTTGCCGATCAGTTCGAGCACGGCGGGGCGGGGAAGCGTGGGCATGTCGTCACCTGGGTACGGATGGGCGCAGGGCGGGGGCATCAAAATGCAAAGCATGGCTTGGAACATAGGCCTGGATCGCGCCGGTCGCAACCGGGCGGTCCGTTGGATGTATGTTTTTGGCGCATGCGCGCGCTTAAACAGCGTGGCCTGACAGCTGTTGCAGGTGCGCTTTTACGGCGGCGCTGGCGGTTTGCATCGGTGCCCGAAGTTCGCTGCCGATCAAGCCTTCCAGGGCCAGCGCAGCCTTCACCGGTGCCGGGTTAGGTTCCATGAATATCGCGTTGATCAGCGGCAGCAACTGCAAAAACGTCGCCCGGGCCTGCGCCAGTTGGTTGTCGCGTATTTGCTGGTACAGCGCCACGAACTGCTCGGTGTGCACGTGGGCCGAGGCCGCAATGGCGCCCGTGGCACCCAGGCACAGCGCGTTGAAGATCTGGATGTCCTCGCCACACAGTACGTCCACTTGCCCACTGGTGAGCAGCGCCAGGGTGTTCGTCAGGTTGCCGCCGCAGTCCTTGATCGCGACGATGCGTTCATGCGCGACGATGTTCAGCAGCGTGGCCTGTTCGAAGGTCGCGCCGGTGCGGTAGGGAATGTCATAGAGAATGATCGGCACGCTCGACGCATCGGCCACCGTGCGGAAAAACGCTTCAAGACCTGCCTGGGACGGGCGGATATAGCTCGGGGCGGGTACCAGTAAACCGGCCACCGGGCGCTTGAGGATTTCGCCCTGGAATTGCAGCAGTTCAATCTGGTTGTTGCCCGACAGCCCCATCACCACGCGGTGCGCGGGCACCACCTGCAACACGGCATCCAGCACCGCCAGCTGTTCTTGACGGCTCAACGAGGCGGCCTCGCCGGTGGTGGTGCAGACCATGATGCCGGCCACGTGCTTTTCCAGCAGGTGACTGAGCAGCCGGCGCAAGCCGATGAAATCGATGGCACCGTCATGAAACGGTGTGACCACGGGAACCCAGATACCTTGAAACACAGACATGCACTTTCTCCTGATGATTGACCGATTGAGTCACCGTCAGAAGGGCAGATGGAATTGTGCAAGGGGAAGGGGGCCTTCGCGCTCAATGTCCTGTCAGCTCATCTGACGGGACAGCGCGCCCCGGTCACATGAGCGACTGTTTCTTCGATTTGAGGGCGTGCACGACGCAGCCTTGCGCCTTGGCGATCAAGCCAATGACGGAAAGGTTAACGAGCGACGTGGAAGACATGAATTGTCACACCCTGAAGAAGGGCTCCATCTTCAGGGGATGTGAGCGAATGTGTCAACCCTGTCGCACGTGTTTGCGTACTGCGAAAGCGGTGGGTCAGGGGATGAAGAGGCAAGCAGTGCTGACGCCTTCGCAGCTTCGCTGGGGCTCGACAGCTCCCACAGGGAGCTCACCTCTCAGCGCCCGGCGACTGCGGCCTCGATCGCAGCCACGTCGATCTTGGTCATGGTCATCATCGCGTCGAACGCACGCTTGGCTGTCGCCGGGTCGGGATGGGTCACGCCGGCACTCAGCACGCGTGGGGTGATCTGCCACGACAGACCCCACTTGTCACTGCACCAGCCGTAGGCACTGGCCTGGCCGCCGCTGTCGATAATCGCGTTCCAGTAGCGGTCGGTTTCGGCCTGGTCGTCCGTCGCTACCTGGAAGGAGAACGCTTGGGTGTGAGGGAACGCCGGCCCGGCATTCAGGCCCAGGCACGGGATGCCCATGACGGTGAATTCGACGGTCAGCACGTCGCCTTGTTTGCCGGCCGGATAATCACCCGGCGCGTGATGCACAGCCTGCACGGCGCTGTCGGGGAATGTCGCGGGATAGAAGGTTGCGGCTTCCAGCGCCGCGCCGTTGTACCACAGGCATAGGGTGTTTTTATTATTCATCTGGGGCCTCCACGGGGTGATGGGCGTGTGGAGTTTAGATCACAGCTGAAACCACGCCCGGCGCAGCCGCCGGGCGGTGGCTTACATGATCGTGTAGTCCCTGACCACACCCTTATTGAGGTGCACATTCAGGCGGCGGCTCTGTTGCTGCGGTGCAATGTTATCGATGGCCGTGCGCCGGGTGTCGATCGCGTTGTCGTAGGTGTTGCCCGGAATATGGTTGGACACCAGCCCAAGCATATGGCGCATGGAGGCATTCTGGGTGGTGGAGGGCGCGTAGTTCCAGGTTTCGGTGCCGTCGGAGGATATCGACTGGTCTTGCGGCTCGCCATACAGCGCTTTGAGCTGTTGCGAGGTGGTCTTGCCGGAAATGATGTGGGTCCTGACATAGGTGGTGTCGAACAGCGAAATGTCCGGCCCGGCCTTGCCCTGGATGCCCGGCAATGCCAGGTTGTTCAAGCTGCTGAGGCCGTTGACGCCATTGGCGCACCCCGTCAGCAAAAGGGTGGCGGCGAGGGTGGCGGTAAGGGTACGAC
>NZ_JBARTQ010000396.1:0-35274 GCF_049645325.1 Pseudomonas sp.
GGGCTCGCCCGCGAAGAGGCCCTAAAGGCTGGCAGCTTAATCCCTGAAGAAATCAGGTCAAGTGCTCAAGTACCGCCCGACCAATGCAATCCCACTGAGCAACACCAGCCACGTCACCCACCGCACAAACGCCTCGCGGGACATACGCAGCGTCAGCCTGCGCCCCACCCACAGCCCAATGGCCATCGCCGGCAACAGGCACACCGCCAACATCAGCAGCGGCCAATCGGCATACACCCCCGCGATCAGGAACAAGCTCAAACGCACCACCGTGCTGCAACTGATCAACGCGCTTTGAGTCGCCCGCGCCGCGTCCTTGGGCAGACGGCTGTTCAGATAGATCGCGTATAAAAAGCCGCCACTGCCAAACAAGGCACCAAACAGCCCGCCGACCGTGCCCATGGGAATCGCCCAGCCTTTGGCGAGCGGGGTGGGCCGCGCCGTCACCAACAGGCTATAAATCGCGTAAGCGCTGATAAACAGCCCCATTAACAGCAACAACAGGTCCGAATGCAGATTGAGCAAAAAAATCACGCCCAGCGTGCACCCGATCGCCATGCACGGCAGCAATCGCAATAATTCCGGCTTATTAACCTCACGCCGCGATTGCAGAAAGTTGCCAAACGCCGCGACAAAATCCAGCAGCACCAACAGCGGGATGATCTTCGACAGCGGCATAAACACAATCAGGATCGGCCCTGCTACCAGTGCGGTCCCGAACCCGGCGATGCCGAAGACGATGTAGGCGACCACGATACCAAGGCCAATCACCAGCCAATCCACGCCGCAAAACGACCACTGGCTCATCAGCTCAACCGGGCTCATGGGGTATTCCTTGAAAGAGATGGCACTCACTTTAGCCATCGGCGAGCGTTGCGACTAATATCTTCAAAGTCTTCCACCCATCTCGAAAAGGCATGACGCGTGATTTCCACCCGCCAACTGCGCTACTTCGTCGAAATCGCCGACAGCGGCAGTTTCAGCGCCGCCGCCGAGCGCCTGTTCGTGGCGCAGTCGGCCCTGAGCCGACAGATCAAGGAGCTGGAAAACCAGCTGCAAACGCCGCTGTTCGAACGCACCGCACGCCAGCCCCGGTTGACGGCGGCCGGCGAAGCTTTTTACCCACGCGCACGCAACCTGCTGAGCGAGTTGCTCAAAGCCAGCGAGATGGCCACCCAAATCGGCAATGGTCAACTGGGCACCCTGCGCCTGAGCCATTCGAGCACCGTGCCGATGAGCGGGCCTTTGCTGCACGGCATTAGCACGTGGCTGGAGCGCTGCCCCGGGGTGTCGATGGATATCGTCAAGCTGTCCTCCGAGGCACAACTGGAGGAAATTGCCGACGGCCGCCTGGACGTCGGCCTGTTGCGCCTGCCGGTACTGCGCCAGCGCGAAGGCGTGCGTGTGGAAGCTTTATACAGTGAGCAACTGTTGCTGGCGGTGCCGCCGAACCATCCACTGGCACGCGGTAATACGCCGGTCGAACTGGCGCAGCTCAAAGACGAAGCGTTTATCTCGATCCCGCACCCCCAGCGTGGCGGCCTGAGTTATCTGTCGGCTGAGTTGTGCATGCGTGCGGGATTTTTCCCAAAGGCCGCGCGGGTGATGTCGCGCAAGACCACCCAGTTGCAGCTGATCCAGGCCGGCTTTGGCATTGCCTTGTTACCAAAATCCATGCAGGACATCGCCCCCGCCAACGTGCACTTTTTGCCCCTGGCCGACCCGGACTGCCTCAGCACCGTGGCCCTGGCCTGCGCGCAAATGCCGAGCGCGCTGGTGGAGCAATTCTGCCAAACCTTGCGCGAATGCCTATAAACTGCCGCCCATGATTAAAGATCCTTTTGCCCGATTGGGCCTGGACCGCGAAGTCCTGACTGTCAGCCAACTCAACGGCCGCGCGCGGGTGTTGCTGGAAGACGTGTTCACCAATATCTGGGTCGAAGGCGAGATCTCCAACCTCGCCCGCCCGGCTTCCGGCCATGTGTATTTCACCCTCAAGGACAGCGGCGCCCAGGTGCGTTGCGCGCTGTTTCGCAACAACGCCGCGCGAGTGCGCCAGGCGTTGAAGGACGGCCTGGCGGTGAAGGTGCGCGGCAAGGTCTCGCTGTTTGAGGGCCGTGGCGACTACCAGTTGATCCTCGACACCGTGGAGCCCGCCGGCGACGGCGCGCTGCGCCTGGCTTTCGATGCGCTGAAAGAAAAACTCAGCGCCGAAGGCCTGTTCAGTGCCGAGCGCAAGGTGCCGTTGCCGGCCCATCCGCAGAAGATCGGCATTATCAGTTCGCCGACCGGCGCGGTGATTCGCGACATCATCAGCGTGTTCCGCCGCCGTGCGCCGCAGGTGCAACTGACGCTTATTCCCACGGCCGTACAGGGCCGCGAAGCGATCCCGCAGATTGTGCGGGCACTGAAGCTCGCCGACGCGCGCGGCTTCGACGCGTTGATCCTGGCCCGTGGCGGCGGTTCACTGGAAGACCTGTGGTGCTTCAACGAAGAGGCGGTCGCCCGCGCAGTGGACGCGTGCGTCACGCCGATCGTCAGCGCCATCGGCCATGAGACCGACGTGTCGATCAGCGACTTTGTGGCCGACGTGCGTGCCCCTACCCCGTCCGCCGCCGCTGAATTGCTCGCGCCGGACTCCAGCCACCTGACCCGCCAGGTTGAGAACCTGCACCGGCGCCTGGTGATGCTGATGCGCAATCGCCTGACCCACGACCGCCTGCGCCTGGAAGGCATGGCCCGTCGCCTGCGCCACCCCGGCGAGCGTCTGCGCCAACAGGCCCAGCGCCTGGACGACCTGGACATGCGCCTGCGCCGCGCCTTCGAGCGCAGCCTCAATACCCGTCGCGAACGCCTGATCCGTCTTGAAACGCGCCTCGCCGGCCAGCACCCCGGCCGCCAGCTGGCCCTGCTGCGCCAACGCTTGGACAGCCTCGCCGAACGCCTGCCCCGCGCCATGCGCGAAGGCCTCAAGGCGCGTCGCCTGCAACTGCAAAGCCAGGTACAGACGCTGCAGGTGGTCAGCCCACTGGCAACCCTTGGCCGTGGCTACAGCATCTTGCTCGACGAGCGCGGCCAGGCGATTCGCAACGCCGCGCAGACCCACACCGGCCAGCGCCTGACCGCGCGCCTCGGTGAAGGCCAATTGCAGGTGCGGGTGGAAGACAACCACCTGACGCCCGTCACCCTTTCGTTACTGGATTGATTGATGCCACGTTTCCTCTGTTTGTTGATGCTCGCGTGCCTGACCTTCAACGCCCACGCCGACAGCTACATCACGCGCCTGCTGAACAAACCGGTGCCCGGCGGCGTGGCGGTGGTCGACCTCGGCACCTCGGCGACGTCGCCCAAGGCCACCTACCTGAGCAGGCCCGTGCTGGTGGTCAAGGAACAGAACAACTGGCTGGCGATTGTAGGCATTCCGCTGACGACCAAACCCGGCACCCAGCGCCTCACCAGTGGCGCGCAGAGCCTGCCGTTTGTGGTGGGTTTCAAGAAATACCCCGAGCAACACATCACCCTGAAGAACAAGAGCCAGGTGAACCCGGACCCGGCGCAGCTCAAACGCATCGAAGGCGAACTGGCGGTCCAGCTCAAGGCCTACCGCAGTTTCAGCCCGAACACGCCGAGCAACCTGCTGCTCGACAAGCCGGTAAACGGGCCACTGTCGAGCAAGTTTGGCGTGCGCCGGTTCTTTAATGGCGAGGAGCGCAACCCACATTCCGGCCTCGACTTCGCCGTAGGCGCCGGCACGCCGATCAAGACCCCGGCAGCGGGCAAAGTGATCCTGACCGGCAACTACTTCTTCAACGGCAACACCGTGTTCGTCGACCATGGCCAGGGCTTTATCAGCATGTTCTGCCATATGTCGAAGATCGACGTCAAAGTCGGCGATCAACTGGCGCGCGGCGCGGTGGTCGGCAAGGTCGGCTCGACGGGCCGTGCGACCGGGCCGCACATGCACTGGAACATCAGCCTCAATGATGCGCGGGTCGACCCGGCAATCTTTATCGGCGCGTTCCAGCCCTGAGATGATGGGTGGGCAGCAAGCCTTATCGCCTCGATTGCGCGACTGACAACGGCCGCGCAACAAAAGCCAGCCATAAAAGATATATCAGCAATAAAATATCGCACCCTTGAGAAATAGCAGAACTTCTATCAATTTTTTTCGACTGCTTGCCATCTTTCACCCCGGCGGTTAGGGTTGAGCTTATGAAAACCTCTCACACCCTCATTCAGCTCCGCCAGCACCGCAGCCTGTGCCTCGTCAGCGCACGACTGCCAGGCTGAATCGATCTGCCTCGCCCTTCAAAAAGCAGCATCCCCAAAAACAGTTCTACGGCAGGCCGCCTTTTCTCGGCCCCTACTACAAAGGATTTCCCGATGAGCATGCTCAAAGACCCGTCTTCGAAGTACCGCGCGTTTCCGACCATCGATATCCCGGACCGCACCTGGCCGTCGAAGACCATCACCGAAGCGCCTATCTGGTGCAGCTCCGACCTGCGTGATGGCAACCAGTCGCTGATCGAGCCGATGGACGCTGCGAAAAAGCTGCGTTTCTGGAAGACCCTGGTGTCTGTGGGCGTGAAGGAAATCGAAGCCTCGTTCCCGGCCGCGTCGCAAACCGACTTTGACTTCGTGCGCACCCTGATCGAAGACAACCACATCCCCGAGGACACCACCATTCAGGTGCTGACCCAGGGCCGTGAAGACTTGATCGCACGCACCTTCGAATCCCTGCGCGGCGCCAAAAAAGCCATCGTGCATTTGTACAACGCCACGTCGCCGTCGTTCCGCCGCATCGTGTTCAACCAGGACAAGGACGGCATCAAGGCCATCGCCGTCAACGCCGCCAAGCTGTTCGTCAAATACGCCGCGCAGCAGCCGGAAACCCAGTGGACCTTCGAGTACTCGCCAGAGACTTTCAGCGCCACCGAACTGGAGTTCGCCAAGGAAGTGTGTGATGCGGTGATCGAGGTGTGGAACCCGACACCTGAGCACAAGATGATCCTCAACCTGCCCGCCACGGTTGAATGCGCCACACCGAACATCTATGCCGACCAGATCGAGTGGTTCGGCCGCCATATCAACCGTCGTGACAGCGTGATCATCAGCCTGCACACCCACAACGACCGTGGCACTGGCGTGGCTGCCACCGAGCTGGGCCTGATGGCCGGCGCCGACCGTGTCGAAGGCTGCCTGTTCGGCAACGGCGAGCGCACCGGCAACGTCGACCTGGTCACCGTGGCACTGAACATGTACACCCAGGGTCTCGACCCGCAGCTGGACTTCTCCGACATCGACGGCGTGCGCAAGGTCGTCGAGGAGTGCAACCAGATCCAGGTGCACCCACGTCACCCGTACGTTGGCGACCTGGTGCACACCGCGTTCTCCGGCTCCCACCAGGACGCGATCCGCAAAGGCTTCACCCAACAGAAAGCCGACGCCCTGTGGGAAGTGCCGTACTTGCCGATCGACCCGGCCGACATTGGTCGCAGCTACGAAGCCGTGATCCGCGTGAACAGCCAGTCGGGCAAAGGCGGCATCGCCTACCTGCTGGAGCAGGAATACGGCATCAGCTTGCCGCGCCGCATGCAGATCGAATTCAGCCAAGTGGTACAGGCCGAAACAGACCGCGTGGGCCTGGAGATGACCGCTTCGCAGATCCACGCCTTGCTGCAGCGTGAATACCTGCAAGCCAACACCCCGTACGCGTTGGTCAGCCATCGCCTGCAAGAAGAGAACGGCAACAGCTCGGTGGAAGTGGAAGTCTCGGGCAAGGGCCAGGGCGAAACCAACCTGCGCTGGCACGGCAAAGGCTACGGCACCTTGGAAGCCTTGGTCGCCGCCCTGCCGATTGGCGCGGAGATCATGGACTACAACGAACACGCGATCGGCGCCGGCACCCATGCCAAGGCTGCGGCCTACATTGAGCTGCGCGTGAATGGCGAGCGCCCGGTGCACGGCGTGGGTATTGATGAAAACATCACCACGGCCAGCTTCAAGGCTGTGTTCAGCGCGCTGAACCGTTCGCTGAGCCAGCAGGAAGCCAAAGCCGCGTAACTGGCGTCGACGTGGCAAAGGCCCTTGGGTGAGAACCCAGGGGCCTTTTTACTTTAGATCTGTGGTGATGCTGATGGCCTCTTCGCGAGCAAGCCCGCTCCCACATTTCGACCGTATTTCTAAAGGATAAACGCGGTCGAATGAGGGAGCGGGCTTGCTCGCGAAAGCGGTCTGTCAGACAAACTGAAAGCTATCGGCATCCAGGTTCGCTGGAAACTTGGTGCGATACGCCGCCAGCTCCGCCGCATTCAGGCTCACCTGAAACACCCCGTCAGCCTCCCCCGCACTCAGCAGCGTCTCACCCTGGAAATCCAGCACCTGGCTGTCACCCGTGTAGGCGAAACCCTTGCCATCCGTCCCCACCCGGTTCACCGCCGCCACGTAGCACAGGTTCTCGATGGCCCGTGCTGGCAGCAACCGATTCCAATGCAGGCGACGCGCACCCGGCCAATTCGCGGTGTACAGCAGCAGGTCGGTGTCCTGGGCATCACGGCTCCACACCGGGAAGCGCAGGTCGTAGCAAATCAGCGGGCGAATCCGCCAGCCTTTCAACTCAAACTGCACCTGACGCTCGCCCGGCGTGTAGTGGTCGTGCTCGCCCGCCATTCGGAACAGGTGGCGCTTGTCGTAATGCAGCACCTCGCCATCCGGCCGCGCCCACAGCAGGCGGTTGCGGTGGCTGCCGTCGGCGGCCTGGATGATCACGCTGCCAGTAATCACGGCGTTGTACTTCGCCGCCTGAGCCTGGAGCCAATGGTGAGTGGGGCCGTTCTCGCGCTCGGCGAGGGTCGCCGATTCCATCGAAAAACCGGTGGTGAACATTTCCGGCAGCACAATGAGGTCGGCACCTTGGGCCTGTTCCAGCAACAGCTCGAAATGCTCAAGGTTGGCCTGGCGGTCATGCCACACCAGGCTGGTCTGCACCAGAGCGATATTCAGGTCGGGCAACGCACTCAGATCACGCATAGTTTCTCCGCCGCCTGTTGCAGCGTCTCCTCGCGTTTGGCAAAGCACAGGCGCACCAGACGCTGGCCTTGAGGTGGGTGCTGATAGAAGACCGAGACCGGGATGGTGGCTACGCCGTGTTCGCGGGTCATCCACAGCGACATGGCGACGTCATCCAGGTCCGGGCGAATCTGTGAGTAATCCACCAATTGAAAGTAGGTGCCGGTCACCCGGGTAAAGCTGAAACGCGATGGCGTCAGTAGGTCGCAGAACAGGTCGCGCTTGGCCTGATAGAAAGCCGGCAGTTCCTCGACGTGTTCCGGGTGTTCAGCCATGAAGTCGGCCAAAGCGTACTGCAAAGGGGTCACGCCGCAGAAGTTGACATATTGATGCACCTTGCGCAGTTCGGCAGTCAGGGCCGGTGGCGCGACCACGTAGCCGGTTTTCCAGCCGGTGACGTGATAAGTCTTGCCGAAGGAGCTGACCACAAACGCGCGTTGGTACAGTTCTTCGTGGGCCAACACGCTGACGTGGGCCACGCCGTCGAACACCAGGTGTTCATACACTTCGTCGCTGACCAGGTAGATATCGCGGTCGCGGATCAGTTCGGCCAACTGGTCCAGCTCGGCACGGCTGATCAGCGCGCCGGTAGGGTTGTGCGGGGTGTTGAGGATGATCATGCGCGTGCGCGGCGAAAGCGCAGCCTGGATCTTTTCGAAATCGAGTGCGAAGCCTTCCAGGCTCAATTGCACATGCACGCAGCGGCCGCCGGCCAGTTCGACCGAGGGTTCGTAACTGTCGTAGCTGGGGTCAAACACGATGACTTCATCGCCGTTGCGAATCACCGCCTGAATCGCGCAGAAAATCGCCGCGGTAGCGCCGGGAGTGATGGTCACTTCGCTGTCAGGATTCACCGAGGCGCCATAGCTGCGGGCGATCTTGGCCGCCACTTGCTGGCGCAGGGCCGGCAAGCCGGTCATCGGCGAATACTGGTTATGCCCACTGGCCACATGTTTGCCCACCGCATCGAGCAAACCCTTGGGGCCATTAAAATCGGGAAAACCCTGGGACAGGTTCAGCGCGCCGGTTTCGGCGGCGAGCTGCGACATGGTGGTGAAAATGGTCGTGCCGACATTCGGCAGCTTGCTGGTGATCATCGGTGCGCCCCTTGCGGTGAGCCCCAAGTTTTAAGCTGCGCGCGCCAAAGGGTCAACCGCCAGGCACAAAAAAGGGCTCTGAAAGAGCCCTTTTTTAACCGATCAGGATCAGCGTTTGTCGCGACGCTTTTTATCGGCTTTCTTGTGGTGCGTCATCATCCGGCGCTTTTTGTTTACCTGGCGGTCGGTGAGGCTGTTCTTGTTACCTTCGTACGGGTTCTCGCCACCCTTGAACTCGATACGGATCGGCGTACCGACCAGCTTCAAGACACGGCGGTAAGTGTTTTCCAGGTAACGCACATAGGATTTAGGCACCTTCTCGATCTGGTTACCGTGGATCACGATAATCGGCGGGTTGGCACCACCCAAGTGGGCGTAACGCAGCTTGATCCGGCGGTTGTTGACCATCGGCGGTGCGTGCTCGCCAACCGCATCTTCCAGGATCTGGGTCAGGCGGTTGGTCGGCCAGCGGGTCACCGCAGACTTGAACGAGTTCTGGACGGACGCGTAGAGGTTGCCCACGCCGGTGCCGTGCAGTGCCGAGATAAAGTGGATATCCGCGAACTCAACGAAGAACAGACGACGCTGCAGCTCGATCTTGACGAAATCGCGCTCGCTCGGCGTCATGCCGTCCCACTTGTTGATCGCGATAACCAGGGCGCGACCGGCTTCCAGGGCAAAACCCAGCAAGTTGAGGTCATGGTCCACCACGCCTTCGCGGGCGTCCATCACAAAGATCACCACGTTGGCGTCTTTGATCGCTTGCAGGGTTTTCACCACCGAGAACTTTTCAACTTCCTCGTGGATCTTGCCGCGCTTGCGCACACCGGCGGTGTCGATCAGCGTGTACTTTTCTTCGTTGCGTTCGAACGGGATGTAGATGCTGTCGCGGGTAGTGCCGGGCTGGTCGTAGACGATTACGCGGTCTTCACCGAGCATGCGGTTGACCAGGGTCGACTTGCCGACGTTCGGGCGGCCGATGATGGCGATCTTGATACCGTCCTTTTCGCTCGGGCCAGGAATGCGCTTGGCTTCCTCACCTTCGGCAACGATTTCTTCTTCGCCTTCTTCCGACTCGTCTTCGTCTTTCGGGAAGTCGCTCAGGGCGATTTCCAGCATCTGGGTGATACCGCGGCCGTGAGCACCGGCGATTGGAATCGCGTGCCCCATGCCCAACGGGGCAAATTCGGCGCGGGCCATTTCCGGGTCGATGTTATCGACCTTGTTGGCGACCACGTAGGAGCGCTTGTTACGCTTGCGCAAGTGCTCCGCGATCATCTGGTCAGCCGCAGTGAAACCGGCTTTGGCGTCTACCAGGAACAGAACGACATCGGCTTCTTCAATGGCCAGCAGCGACTGCTCGGCCATTTTTTCGTCCATGCCATGTTCGTCACCGGAAATACCACCGGTGTCGACCAGAATGTAGGAGCGCCCTTGCCACTTTGCCTCACCGTATTGGCGATCACGGGTCAGACCGGACAAGTCGCCGACAATGGCGTCGCGAGTCCTGGTCAGGCGGTTGAACAAGGTGGACTTGCCGACGTTAGGTCGGCCCACCAGGGCGATTACGGGAACCATGCGGCTCTCCACTTCGTTATTTCAGAAAATACAAAAGCCGCTGCAAGGCAGCGGCTGGTGCTCGGGGCAGCATCGTCAGATGCCGCATGCCCCGCCGAAACGGGGCCGCCTGGGGGTTACCCCAAGCATAGTTCTTACTTGATGGTCAGGGCTTCCAGCTTGCCGCTGTTGCCATACACATAAAGCATGTTACCCACGACCAGCGGACGCGCGCGCAGGCCGTCGCTGTCGATACGCTCGCGACCTACGAAGCGACCGTCCACCTGGCTCAGCAGATGCAGGTAACCTTCGAAGTCACCGACCGCTACATAGCTGGAGAACACTTCCGGGGCCGACAGTTGACGACGGGCCAGGGAGTCGTTGCTCCACAGTGCAGTGGTGGAACGCTCGTCGACACTTTCAACGGTGCCGGAAGCCAGGCTTACGTAGACGCTGCCAAACCCTTGGGCGACACCGGCATAGCTGGAAGCATCACGCTGCCAGTTGATGCGGCCGCTTTGCAGGTCCAGCGCGGCAACGCGGCCCTGGTAGGTCGCGACATAGATGGTCTCGCCCGACAGCAGCAAGCCGCCGTCGATATCCACTACGCGATCCAGCTCGGAACGACCTTGCGGGATGGCCACACGGGTTTCCCAGGCCGGCACGCCGTTCTGGGTATCCAGGGCGACCACTTTACCGGTCGACAGGCCTGCAACGGCCAGATTATTGGTCACAATCGGACCACTGGTGCCACGCAGGGTCAGCACCGCAGGGGTGCTGTCGTACAACCAGCGCTGGTTGCCGGTAGCGGCATCCAGACCGATTACACGGTCATCCTGGGTCTGCACAACGACAACATCGCCGTTGGTAGCAGGTGCGGCGAGAACTTCACTGGTCACGCGAGCGCGCCATTTCTCTTCACCGGTCGCCGAATCCAGCGCGACCACGTCGCCTTTGAGCGTACCGACCAACACCATGCCGTAGCCGACGCCTACACCACCGGAAACCGGCAGTTCGAGGTCTTTCTTCCACTTCACGTCGCCGTTCATGCGATCCATGGCGATGATCACGCCAGTGGAGTCGGTGGCCACGATGTTGTCGCCGTCAATTGCCGGCTGCAACAGGTTGTAGAGGTCGCCCTGACCATCGCCAACGGAGCGGCTCCATTGCTTTTGCAGGATCACTTCTTCCTTGAAGCTGGTCAGCTCGGCCGGAGGCAGTTCTTTTTTACTGTTGCTGCTGCAACCCGCGGCCAGAACGGCCAGAGCCAGCAATGCTGCATGTTTCCAACGGATCACGTCACGCATCCCCTTTGGCCAAGTCGTCGAGCTTGATTTGTAAGCCACCGACCGCCGCTTCATCAGACAGCGCCGCCTTGGCTTTTTGGTACGCAGCATGGGCTTCGTCGGTACGACCCAATTGGACCAACAGGTCTCCCTTGAGCTCTTCACGAGTGGCCACGAATGCCTTGTCAGCATCGCCGTCGAGCAGTTTGAGTGCTTCGTCAGCCTTGTTCTGTGCCGCCAGGACCTGGGCCAGACGCTGACGTGCGATTTCACCCAGGGTCGGGTTGGTCGGCTTGTCGGCGATGGCTTTCAGCTCAGTGGCTGCGTCATCCAGCTTGCCGGTGTCGACCGCGACTTTCGCGACGAACAGGCTGCCGTACTGGGCGTAGGTGCTACCGCCGAATTCGTTTTTCAGCTTGCTGGCCAGGTCTGCCACTTGAGCAGGATCAGGCTTGCCATCCGGCGTCAGCGTGGTTTCCAGCAATTGCTGATAGAGGATCGAGGCGCCTTGGGACTGGTTGGCCTGATACTTGTGCCAGGCTTGCCAGCCGAACACCACCACTAAAGCCAGCAGACCGCCGGTAACCAGGGGCTTGCCGTTACGCTGCCACCAGTCCTTGAACTCGGCCATCTGCTCATCATCAGTACTCGACACCCCAATACTCCTTAATCGCTAAATTCGGCTGTTCGACAGCTTCAACCCTGCACGACGCAGGTGGCCAAGTGCGCGGCGAGCGCATCAAAGGCAATGTTCTGTTGCTCGCCCTGGCCACGCAGGGGTTTGAAACCTATCACTTGCTGGGCCAGCTCGTCATCGCCGAGGATCAGTGCATACAACGCACCGCTCTTGTCGGCCTTCTTGAACTGGCTCTTGAAGCTGCCGGCGCCGGCATTGATCTGCAAGCGCAGGTTTGGCAGTTGGTCGCGTACTTTTTCGCTCAGGGCCAGGGCTGCCAGTTCGGCGGCCTCGCCAAAGGCGCAGAGGTAAACGTCCACCTGACGGGAAATTTCTTCGGGGACTTGCTCCAGGGTTTCCAGCAGCAGGATCAGCCGCTCGATGCCCATGGCAAAACCCACGCCCGTGGTCGGCTTGCCGCCCATTTGCTCAACCAGGCCGTCGTAGCGACCACCCGCACACACGGTGCCTTGGGCGCCGAGCTTGTCGGTGACCCACTCGAACACGGTCTTGCTGTAGTAATCGAGACCGCGCACCAGCTTCGGGTTGATCACGTAGGGAATACCAGCCGCATCCAGACGAGCCTTGAGGCCCTCGAAGTGCGTACGGGATTCATCATCCAGGTAGTCGGCCATTTTTGGCGCGTCGACCAGTACGGCCTGCGTGTCGGCATTCTTGGTATCAAGAACGCGCAACGGGTTGGTTTTCAGACGACGCTGGCTGTCTTCATCCAACTTGTCCAGGTGCGCAGACAGGTACTCGACCAGGGCAACGCGATAGCGGCCCCGGGACTCGCTGGTGCCCAGGCTGTTGAGTTCGAGCTTGACTGCATCGCGGATGCCCAGCAGGCCCCACAGGCGCCAGGTCAACACGATCAGCTCGGCGTCGATATCCGGGCCATCGAGGTTGAACACCTCCAGGCCGATCTGATGAAACTGGCGATACCGGCCTTTCTGTGGGCGCTCGTGGCGGAACATCGGGCCGATGTACCACAATTTCTGCGGCTGGCCACCGCCGGTGAGACCATGCTCAAGCACGGCGCGCACGCACGCAGCGGTGCCTTCCGGACGCAAGGTCAGGGAGTCGCCGTTGCGGTCTTCAAAGGTGTACATCTCTTTTTCGACGATGTCGGTGACTTCGCCGATGGAGCGCTTGAACAGCTCGGTGAACTCGACGATCGGCATGCGGATCTGCTTGTAACCGTAGTTATCCAGCAGGCGCGCGACCGTGCTCTCGAAGTAGCGCCACAGTGGCGTCTGCTCCGGCAGGATGTCGTTCATGCCACGAATGGCTTGCAGAGACTTGCTCACATCTAATCCTTAAATTCGTTCAATCAGCCGCGAGCGATCAGCGCTGCGTCAGCGGCGACCTTTTCGGCCGCTTTCTCGCGGATCAGCTTTTCCAAGTGATCCACCAGATTTTCATTCGTCAACTTCTGCGACGGCTTGCCGTCGATGTAAATCAGGTTCGGTGTACCGCCGGTCAAGCCCACATGAGCCTCTTTGGCCTCACCCGGCCCGTTGACCACGCAACCGATCACCGCGACATCCAGCGGCACCAGCAGGTCTTCGAGGCGCAACTCCAGGTCGTTCATGGTTTTCACCACGTCGAAGTTCTGCCGCGAGCAACTCGGGCAGGCAATGAAATTGATGCCACGGGAACGCAAACGCAGGGACTTGAGAATGTCGTAGCCGACTTTCACTTCCTCTACGGGGTCTGCCGCCAGGGAGATGCGGATAGTATCGCCAATCCCTTCGGCGAGCAGCATACCGAGACCCACCGCAGATTTCACTGTGCCTGAGCGCAAACCGCCAGCTTCGGTGATACCCAGGTGCAGCGGCTGCACGATTTCCTTGGCCAGCAGGCGGTAGGCTTCTACCGCCATGAACACGTCGGAGGCCTTTACGCTGACCTTGAAGTCCTGAAAATTCAGGCGCTCAAGGTGCTCAACGTGGCGCAGTGCCGACTCAACCAGCGCCGCCGGCGTCGGCTCGCCGTATTTCTTTTGCAGGTCTTTTTCCAGGGAACCGGCGTTGACGCCGATACGGATTGGAATGCCACGGTCACGGGCAGCGTCCACCACGGCGCGCACACGGTCTTCGCGACCGATGTTGCCCGGGTTGATGCGCAGACAGTCCACACCCAACTCGGCTACGCGCAATGCGATCTTGTAGTCGAAGTGAATGTCGGCAACCAACGGTACCTTGACCAGTTGCTTGATGCGGCCGAACGCTTCGGCAGCGTCCATGTCCGGTACGGAAACCCGCACGATGTCGACACCCGCAGCTTCCAGACGGTTGATCTGGGCAACGGTGGCGGCCACATCATTGGTGTCGCTGTTGGTCATGCTCTGCACCGCAATGGGGGCGTCGCCACCCACCGGCACCGAGCCGACCCAGATTTTGCGCGATACGCGACGTTTGATTGGAGATTCGCCGTGCATGACTATTGTCCCAACTTCAGGCGAGCAGTCTCGCCACTGGTGAACGGCGCCACGTCCACAGGCTGGCCGTTGTAGGCCACTTGCGCGCCACGGGCAAAGCCCAGACGCAGCGTCAAAGGAGGCTTGCCACCCTGGTCAAGCGTATCTCCCTTACGCTTCAAACCACTAAAGAGCACTTTGCCATTACCGTCGCTGACCTGCGTCCAGCAGTCTGCAACGAAGGTGATCTGGATATGCCCGTCACCGGCTATCAACGCTGGCGTCGTCGGCGGCGACATCGCTGGCGCAGCCGGAGCGGCTGGCGCGGTAGTGGCTGGAGCCGGAGCGGCTGGCGTATGGGCCTGGGCGACCGGAGCCGCTGGGGCCGCAGGGACAGCCGAAGCCGGCACAGCGGGGCTTGCAGCAGGCGCAGTGCTGGCTTGCGCAGCAGGCTGCTCGGCGGTGGCCGGTGCTTCAGGCGCCGCTTGACCCTCGGCTACTGCCTGGTCTTCCGGCTCGTCGAGTGGATGAATCTGGGTGGTGCCGTCGGCGCTTTCGACCTCGACGTGCTCCATGGCGTTGCTGGTCAGGTCTTTGCCGCGCTGGGTGGTCTGGTCTTGCCACCAGACGAAACCGCCGCCGATCACGGCGATCAGCAGCAACAGGCTGACAATTCGCAAAATCGTGTGGGAAACCCGCACAGGCTCTTCAATACGCCCCAGGCCATGGACGTTGCTGCCCTGGGAGTCGGTACCGGTGAACTGGTCGAATTGCTGGACCAGCACGGCCTGGTCGATGCCCAGCAACTTGGCGTAAGCACGGATATAGCCGCGGGCAAAGGTATGCCCTGGGAGCTTATCGAACGCGCCAGTTTCCAGATTGCCCAGGGACGTCGTGGTCAAATTGAGCTTGAGGGCCACTTCTGCGAGCGACCAACCATTGCTTTCGCGGGCCTGACGCAAGGTCTCGCCTGGGTTTACGCGATTAGCTGCTACAACTTCCGGGTGCGCCGCTTTCATCATTGCTCCGACAGGTATTGCTGATATTCCGGCGTACCGGGATAGAGTCGTTCGAGTTGCTGGCCAAACCGTGCGGCCGAGTCGCGTTCTTCATGAACCGTCGCCAGGCGCACACCGAGCAATAGACTACGTGCATTTTGCCCGCTGAGCAGGCTAAAACGCTCGTAATAGTCACGTGCCGGCACATAATGCCTGTCTTCGTAAGACAACTCAGCCATTTCGAGCAACGCGCGTGGCTGACGACTGTTCAAATGCAGGGCTTTTTCCAGTTGCTGGCGGGCGCTGTCGCGCTGGCCGAGACGCATCGAGGTCACCCCAAGGTTCTCGAACACCCGCGAACGCTCAGGGTAGAGGGTATCGGCGCAGGCTTGCTGGAAATAACGGGATGCCTGTTCATAACGTTTCTGCTCGAACAGGAAGCTGCCGTAGTTATTCAGCAACCGAGGGTCGGCGGGACGTGAGGCCAGAGCCTTGTGAAAATATTGATCGGCCAGCGCTGGCTCGGCCTGGGCCTGAAACACCAGGGCCAATGCAGCGTTGGCGTCAGCATCGTCGCCATCCAGCTCAAGCGCCTTTTTCAACGGCACCTTGGCTTGCTCGCTCATGCCTTGGCGCAAATAACCCAAACCCAGCTGCACATAGGCAACTCGCGCCTCATCACGGCCTTTGTCGGTGTGCAAAGGGCTGTCATGGCCCGATGAAACACAACCAGCCACAAGGCCGGTAACAAGCAAAAGCAGCGCAAGGCGCAAGGGCATAGAGGTCCTCTCTCAGATTCGATTCACAGCAATTTGCGGCAAATCTTCGGCGGCGTTAAGTTCGCGCACGGCGATATAACGCTCACTGCGGCGGGTGCGATCCATCACTTGCCCGACCAGTTGGCCACAGGCGGCGTCGATGTCTTCACCACGGGTGGTGCGTACGGTGACGTTATAGCCGGCCTGGTGCAGTTGATCCTGGAAACGGCGGATGGCGTTGTTGCTCGGCCGCTCGTAGCCAGAATGGGGAAACGGGTTAAACGGAATCAGGTTGATCTTGCACGGGGTGTTCTTGAGCAGCTCGATCATTTCTACCGCGTGTTCAACTTTGTCGTTGATGTCCTTGAGCATGGTGTACTCAATGGTCAACACACGTTTTTCACCCAAGGTCGCCATGTAGCGCTGGCAAGATTCGAGCAGCATCTTAAGCGGATACTTCTTGTTGATCGGCACCAATTGGTTACGCAATGCGTCATTCGGTGCGTGCAGCGACAACGCCAGGGAGACGTCGATGTGCTTGGCCAGCTCATCGATCATCGGTACCACGCCGGAGGTCGACAGGGTTACACGGCGCTTGGAGATGCCGTAGCCCAGGTCGTCCATCATCAGATGCATGGCCGCAATCACGTTGTCGAAGTTCAGCAGCGGCTCACCCATGCCCATCATCACCACGTTGGTGATGGCACGGTCGACGGTCGCCGGGACGCTGCCAAAGGATTTGTTGGCAATCCACACCTGGCCGATGACTTCTGCGGCAGTGAGGTTGCTATTGAAGCCTTGCTTGCCGGTGGAGCAGAAACTGCAGTCCAGGGCACAGCCTGCCTGGGACGAAACGCACAAGGTGCCGCGTTTGCCCTGGGGAATGTACACGGTCTCGACGCAGCTGCCGGACGCCACGCGCACCACCCACTTACGGGTGCCGTCGGTGGAGATGTCCTCGCTGACAACCTCGGGACCACGGACCTCAGCAATGACCTTGAGCTTGTCGCGCAAGGCCTTGCTGACGTTCGTCATGGCGTCGAAATCGTCGACGCCAAAGTGGTGAATCCACTTCATTACCTGACCGGCACGGAAACGCTTCTCCCCGATTGAGTCGAAGAATTTCTCCATTTCCGGCTGGGTAAGCCCCAGCAGGTTGGTTTTAACAGTCGATGTAGTCATGGATTCACCCTCACTCTTTAAGCCAATGCTTAGCGAGCGGTTACTTCAGTAGCAGCGAAAAAGTACGAGATTTCGCGAGCAGCAGCGGCTTCGGAGTCCGAACCGTGAACAGCGTTGGCGTCGATGGACTCAGCGAAGTCAGCACGGATAGTGCCGGCAGCGGCTTCTTTAGGGTTGGTAGCGCCCATCAGCTCACGGTTCAGAGCGATAGCGTTTTCGCCTTCCAGAACCTGAACAACAACAGGGCCGGAGATCATGAAAGCAACCAGGTCGCCGAAGAAGCCACGCGCGCTGTGCTCAGCGTAGAAGCCTTCAGCTTCAGCTTTGGACAGTTGCTTGAGTTTCGAAGCTACAACCTTCAGGCCGGCTTTTTCGAAACGAGTGGTGATCTCGCCGATGACGTTTTTTGCAACAGCGTCAGGCTTGATGATGGAGAAAGTACGTTGAACAGCCATGGTGTAACTCCAGAAACGGTAATTTACGAAAAATTAAACCCGCGAATTATACGCGGGTTATCAGGTATTGCCTAACTGCGTAAAAAGGCGACTCAGTCGTCAGCTTCTTCGATCCACAGGCCCTGAATCGCCTCCAGAACCTTTTCGCCACCCCGGTCAGGGATGTCGTCGAATTCCGGCAGCGCCATTACGAGGTCGCGCAACTTGACGAAGTTCACGGTAAGAGGATTGACCTCAGGATGAGCTTCGGCAAGTTGTATAGCGATTTCTTGTACATCAACCCATTTCAGGCTCATGACATTTCCTTGAATCAATGCGGCGCTTCGGCCGCATGGTTGAGCGAATATTTCGGAATTTCGACGGTGATGTCTTCCGTGCCGACCTTTGCCTGACAGCTTAGGCGAGAAGTCGCCTCAAGGCCCCAGGCGCGATCCAGAAAGTCTTCTTCCAGCTCGTCCGCTTCTTCGAGAGAGTTGAAACCCTCGCGAATCACGCAGTGGCAGGTCGTGCAGGCGCAGACGCCGCCACAGGCACTTTCGATCTCGATGTGGTTGTCATGGGCAACTTCGAGGATGGACTTGCCGGTCTCAGCCTCCACGACCATACCGTCCGGGCAATGCTCGGCGTGTGGCAGAAAAATGACCTGCGGCATTAATTATTCCTCGATTTCATTCAGGTTGCGTCCCGCCAGGGCGGCTTTTACCGACTGGTCCATACGACGGGCGGCAAAAGCATCGGTCACCTGCGACAGACGCTTGGTCTGTTGCTCGACGGCATAACCATCGGTGCCCTTCATCAGTTCAGCCAGTTCCTGCATTTGCAGGTCGATGACCATGCGCTCTTCGGCATCCAGCAAACGCTCGCCGTCAGCTTCAAGGGCACCCTGCACCGCTTCAAGCAAACGCTGGGCGTCCACTTGCTGCTCACGCAATACGCGGGCGACCTTGTCGTCACCGGCGTACTGGAACGAATCCTTAAGCATCTTGGCGATTTCGCCGTCGGTCAGGCCGTAGGACGGCTTGACCTGGATGCTGGCCTCGACGCCCGACGCCAATTCACGCGCCGCCACGCTGAGCAGGCCGTCGGCGTCGACCTGGTAGGTCACGCGAATCTTCGCCGCACCCGCGACCATGGCCGGAATACCGCGTAATTCAAAGCGCGCCAGGGAACGGCAGTCGCTGATCAGCTCGCGCTCGCCTTGCAGGACATGAATCATCATGGCCGTCTGGCCATCTTTGTAAGTGGTGAAGTCCTGGGCACGGGCGACGGGGATGGTGGTGTTGCGTGGAATCACCTTCTCCATCAGACCGCCCATGGTTTCCAACCCCAGGGACAACGGAATCACGTCGAGAAGCAGCAGTTCGCCACCATCGCGCTTGTTACCAGCGAGGGTATCAGCCTGGATCGCAGCCCCAATGGCCACCACTTGATCCGGGTCGATTTCAGTCAGCGGCTGACGCCCAAAGGCCTCGGCGACAGCGTCGCGGACACGTGGCACGCGGGTCGAACCGCCGACCATGACCACGGCGGCCACGTCCTCCAGTTCGATGCCCGAGTCACGCACCGCACGACGGCAGGCTTTGAGACTACGAGCGACCATCGGCTCGATCAGCGAATCAAACGCTTCGCGCGTCAGCTGAGCCGACCAGGAACCGTAGGAAACCTCTACAGCAGCCGCATCCGTCAGCGCTTCTTTGGCGGCGCAGGCGGTTTGCAGCAGATTGCGCTGCGCGCCCGGGTCCAGGTCGGCAGACAAACCGGCACTGGCGATGATCCAGCCCGCAATGGCGTGGTCGAAGTCATCGCCGCCCAGGGCAGTATCGCCACCGGTGGCCAGCACTTCAAAAACGCCGCCAGTCAGGCGCAGGATCGAAATGTCGAAGGTACCGCCGCCCAGGTCATAAATGGCGACCAGACCTTCAGCGTGTTGGTCGAGGCCATAGGCCACGGCCGCTGCAGTCGGTTCGTTGAGCAGGCGCAGCACGTTCAGGCCGGCAAGTTTTGCCGCGTCCTTGGTGGCTTGGCGCTGAGCGTCGTCGAAATACGCCGGAACCGTGATCACGGCACCTACCAATTCGCCGCCCAAGGTGGTTTCCGCGCGCTGGCGCAGCACCTTGAGGATATCGGCCGACACTTCCACCGGGCTTTTCGGGCCCTGGACGGTGTCGATAAACGGCATGTGGGATTCGCCGCCGACAAAGCGGTACGGCAGCTGGTCGCCCAGTTGCTTGACGTCGGACAGACCACGACCCATCAAGCGCTTGACCGACAGCACGGTGTTCAACGGGTCGGTAGACGCCGCCAGCTTTGCCGACTCACCCACTTCAGTGCGATCAGCGTGATAGCGCACGGCGGACGGCAGGATCACCTGGCCATCGGCGTCGGGCAGCGGCTCGGACAGGCCGCTACGCAAGGCAGCAACCAGGGAATTGGTGGTGCCCAGATCAATCCCGACCGCGAGGCGACGCTGGTGCGGTTGAGGGCTTTGGCCGGGTTCGGCGATTTGCAGTAGGGCCATGGTAATCAGGTCTTATCTGTCTATCAGGCGTGCATCACGGGCAGCACTGGGTTAATCGTCGAGGCGCTCTTCTAGCTGGCGCACTTCGTAGGTGAGCTTGTCGAGGAACTGCATGCGCCGCATCAGGCGTTCGGCCTGTTCGCGTTGCGCTGCATCATCCCAACAGGCTGCGAAGCTTTCGTTGAGCTCATCCTGGGCCACTTTCAGACGACGTTTGAAGACCGCGACACCCGCCACATCGGCTTCGTCCTGCAAGTCTTCGAGTTCTTCACGCCATTGCATCTGCTGCATCAGGAAGTCCGGGTCGTGCACCGTGACTTCAATCGGCAACTCACCACCGTTCATCGCGAGCAGGTAACGCGCGCGCTTGGGTGGATTTTTCAGCGTCTGATAGGCTTCGTTGAGGCTGGCCGACCGCTCCAGCGCCAGGCGTTGCTCACGCTCGGAAGCATCAGCAAAGCGGTCCGGATGCACGCCACGCGCCAATTCTCGGTAGCGCGTGGCAAGCTGCTCAAGGTCCAGCCGAAAGCTCGGCTGCAGCTCGAATAAAGCGAAATGACAAGGAGTACCCACGAATAGCCTCAGATGTTGAAGCTTTCGCCGCAGCCACATTCACCGCGCACGTTGGGGTTGTTGAACTTGAAGCCTTCGTTCAACCCTTCCTTGACGAAATCGAGCTCGGTGCCGTCCAGGTAGGTCAGGCTTTTAGGGTCGATGATCACTTTCTCGCCGTGACTTTCGAACACCTGGTCTTCTGCCACTACCTCGTCGACGAACTCCAGCACGTAGGCAAGGCCGGAACAGCCTGTGGTGCGAACACCCAGGCGAATCCCCTCACCTTTACCGCGCCCATTCAGGGAACGGCGAATGTGCTGCGCAGCCGCTTCTGTCATGCTGATAGCCATCGTTGACTCCTTACTCGTCGCCAAATGCTTAGATCAAGCCTTTCTTCTGCTTGTAGTCGCGAACGGCCGCCTTGATGGCGTCTTCTGCGAGTACGGAGCAGTGAATTTTCACCGGCGGCAGGGCCAGCTCTTCGGCCAGCTGGGTGTTGCTGATGGTGACAGCCTCATCCAGGGTCTTGCCTTTCATCCACTCGGTCGCGAGGGAACTGGAGGCAATGGCGGAACCGCAGCCGTAGGTCTTGAACTTGGCGTCTTCAATAACGCCAGCGTCGTTGACCTTGATCTGCAGGCGCATCACATCGCCGCACGCCGGAGCGCCGACCATGCCGGTGCCGACATCAGGGTCTTCCGCGTTCATCTTGCCGACGTTGCGCGGGTTTTCGTAGTGGTCGATGACCTTTTCGCTGTAAGCCATGGTACTGAATCCTCACTCATCAGGGCCGCTCTGGAACCCTGTAAAAACGCCTGCGTTTTCCGCCACGTTCTTACAGAGCTTGGGTGGCGGCTTCTTTAGTTAGTGTGCCGCCCACTCGATCTTGGAAATATCGACACCGTCTTTGAACATGTCCCACAGCGGCGACAGAACGCGCAGCTTGTTGACGGCCTCGCAGACTTTCTGCGCGGCGTAGTCGACTTGCTCTTCGGTGGTGAAGCGGCCGAAGGTAAAGCGGATCGAGCTGTGTGCCAGTTCGTCGTTGCGGCCCAGGGCGCGCAGAACGTACGAAGGCTCAAGCGAGGCCGAGGTGCAGGCCGAACCGGACGAAACCGCCAGGTCCTTGAGCGCCATGATCAGCGACTCGCCTTCGACGTAGTTGAAGCTCAAATTCAGGTTGTGCGGTACACGGGCGGTCATGCTGCCGTTGATGTACAGCTCTTCAAGGTTCTCGACCTGCTTGTAGAAGCGATCGCTGAGGGCCTTGATGCGCACGTTTTCGGCAGCCATGTCTTCCTTGGCCACGCGGAAAGCTTCACCCATGCCGACGATCTGGTGGGTCGCCAGGGTGCCGGAACGCATGCCGCGCTCGTGACCGCCGCCGTGCATGGTGGCTTCGATGCGCACACGTGGCTTGCGGCTCACGTACAGCGCGCCGATGCCTTTAGGGCCGTAGGTCTTGTGGGCAGAGAACGACATCAGGTCGACTTTCAGCTTCGACAGGTCGATATCGACCTTGCCGGTGGACTGAGCCGCGTCAACATGCAGCAGGATGCCCTTGGAACGGGTCAGCTCGCCGATGGCCGCGATGTCGTTGATAGTGCCGATTTCGTTGTTCACGTGGATCACGGAAACCAGGATGGTGTCTTCACGCAGCGCGGCTTCGATCATGGCCGGGGTGACGATACCGTCGGTGGTTGGCTCAAGGTAAGTCACCTCGAAACCTTCACGTTCCAGTTGGCGCATGGTGTCGAGGACAGCCTTGTGCTCAATCTTGGTGGTGATCAGGTGTTTGCCTTTGGTCGCATAGAAATGCGCCGCACCCTTGATTGCCAGGTTGTCGGACTCGGTGGCACCGGAGGTCCAGACGATTTCGCGCGGGTCGGCGTTAACCAGGTCGGCGACTTGGCGACGAGCATTCTCGACCGCTTCCTCGGCTTTCCAGCCGAATACGTGGGAACGGGACGCCGGGTTGCCGAAGTTTCCGTCAACCAGCAGGCATTCGCTCATCTTTTGCGCGACACGCGGATCAACCGGGGTGGTCGCTGAGTAATCAAGGTAAATCGGCAATTTCATGGACTTTCTCCTAAATCAGGCTGGCTGGCGTGCCGTTAGCTCTTCGGCTGTCACTCGACGGCGGACGCTTCAATCTTGTCCAGACGCGGCGCCTTGGTGTTGCAACGGCGCTGGTCCTGACGCTGGGCTACTTCTTGCACCTCACGGCGAGTCACAAGATCAGCCAAGCTGATACCACTCAAAAACTCATGGATCTGCAGGCTCAAGTCACACCACAAGTGGTGTGTCAGGCAGGTGTCGCCAGCATGGCAATCACCCAAACCCTGGCATTTGGTGGCATCGACGGATTCGTTCACCGCGTCGATCACCTGGGCTACCTGAATGCCCTGCATGTCACGGGACAGTTGGTAGCCGCCACCCGGCCCACGCACGCTGGACACCAGGTTGCTACGACGCAATTTGGCAAACAGCTGTTCGAGGTAGGACAGGGAAATGCCTTGGCGCTCGGAGATATCGGCCAGGGACACCGGCCCAGTTTGCGCGTGCAAGGCCAGATCCAGCATGGCGGTTACCGCGTATCGGCCTTTTGTAGTCAGTCTCATGGACAAGTACCAAGGTGTTTCAGAATGGGAGCAAGTATGCGATTCCCGAGTATTTAAGTCAACTATAAGACCTAGTACTTTAGTCAGGATTACCCGTAAAAAGGGCGCGCGAAGGATAGCAGGATGGGGCGGGATGGAACAGCGGGAACGGGGCGGGATGGGGACTGCTGGACCAATGGAGTTCAAAATGTGGGAGCTGGCTTGCCAGCGATTGCGATCTGCCGGCTAGCCTGTCAGGTGCTGACCCACCGCTATCGCAGGCAAGCCAGCTCCCACAGGGATTTTGTATTGAGCCTAAGAACTAGCCAGCTTTGGTAGCCGTTTCGTGCTTGACCTCGGCAAAGTCTTCTTCGCGCAACTCAGGCAAGTCCTTTGCGCAGTAGGTGCTGCCCAGCTCCTTCAGCGCGCCACACATCCCGTCCAGCTTGCCATCCACCGCTTGCAGATGGTCGAGCAACTGGCCAATGGCACGCGCCACCGGGTCGGGCATGTCTTCGCTAACGCCGTAGGCATCGAAACCGATTTTCTCGGCCATGGCCTTGCGCTTGGCCTCTTGCTCGTCGCCAACCTCTGGCTTGACGATGATGCGCCCAGGAATGCCCACCACTGTGGCGCCAGGCGGCACGGCCTTGGTCACCACCGCATTGGAGCCGACTTTGGCACCCGCGCCGACGGTAAACGGCCCGAGCACCTTGGCGCCCGCCCCCACCACCACGCCATCACCCAGCGTCGGGTGACGCTTGCCCTTGTTCCAACTGGTGCCGCCGAGCGTCACGCCCTGGTAAAGCGTCACGTCATCGCCGATCTCGGCGGTCTCGCCAATCACAATACCCATGCCATGGTCGATAAAGAACCGACGCCCAACCTTCGCACCCGGGTGAATCTCGATCCCGGTCAGCCAGCGCCCAAAGTTCGACACCAGCCGCGCCAGCCATTTCCACCCCATGCCCCATAAAGCGCCGGACAGACGGTGAATCCAGATAGCGTGCATGCCCGGGTAGCAGGTCAGCACTTCAAAGGCGTTGCGCGCCGCCGGGTCACGGTGGAAAACACTCTGGATATCTTCTCGCAAACGCTCGAACATTTTTAATCCTTCCGCTTAAGAAGCTCGCCACGGGCCGCTTTCTGGGTTTCCGTGAGGATGCCACGCAATATATTCATTTCCGCTCGGCTGACCGAGCTGCGCCCGTACAGGCGACGCAGGCGCGCCATCAAGTGCCGTGGTTTTTCCGGATCGAGGAATTCGATGGCAACCAGGGTTTGCTCAAGGTGCTCATAGAACCGCTCCAGCTCGTCCATGGTTGCCAGCTCGCCACTTTTGGTCGATGCCACCTCATCCTTTTCAACCTTGCTCGGCTGACCTTGAGCAGCCAGCCAGGCCATGCGCACTTCGTAACTCAACACCTGCACCGCTGCCCCAAGGTTCAGCGAGCTGAATTCAGGGTCTGATGGAATGTGCACGTGGTAATGACATCGCTGCAGCTCTTCATTGGTGAGGCCGGAGTCTTCACGACCAAACACCAAGGCGATTTCGGCGCCGCCGGCGGCCTCTTCCACGACCTTTGTGCCGCACTCGCGCGGGTCCAGCAGCGGCCAGGGGATACGCCGGTCACGGGCACTGGTGCCGAGCACGAGATTGCAGCCAACCAAGGCGTCCTCCAGAGTGGCGACGACCTGGGCTTTTTCAAGCAAGTCATTGGCGCCGGAGGCACGGGCATCGGCCTCGTGGTGCGGGAACACGCGCGGGTCGACCAGCACCAGGCGCGTCAGCCCCATGTTTTTCATGGCTCGCGCCACCCCGCCGATGTTGCCGGGATGACTGGTATTGACCAAGACGACACGAATGTTTTGCAGCAAGGGAGGCGCTCTCGGACACGGGAAAGGGGAGCAAATCTTACAGAACAGCCTAAGGTTATGCCATGAAAGCTAACGTCGTCCTTCACCTGAAGAAAGTTTCTGCTAGAATGCTCGGCTTTCTTTAACAACCTTAGGTGACACATCCATGCAGCCCATGCTGAATATCGCGCTGCGCGCCGCCCGCAGCGCCAGTGAATTGATCTTCCGCTCCATCGAGCGCCTGGATACCATCAAGGTCGACGAAAAAGACGCCAAGGATTATGTGTCCGAAGTGGATCGCGCCGCTGAGCAAAAAATCATCGACGCGCTGCGCAAGGCCTACCCTACCCACGGCATCCTCGGCGAAGAAACCGGCCTGCACAAAGGCAGCGGCGAAGGCGAAGACTACCTGTGGATCATCGACCCACTGGATGGCACCACCAACTTCCTGCGCGGCATCCCACACTTTGCCGTGAGCATCGCCTGCAAATACCGTGGCCGCCTGGAACACGCTGTTGTGCTGGACCCGGTTCGCCAGGAAGAATTCACCGCCAGCCGTGGCCGTGGCGCCCAGCTCAATGGTCGTCGCCTGCGTGTCAGCGGTCGCACCAGCCTGGACGGCGCCCTGCTCGGCACCGGCTTCCCGTTCCGCGATGACCAGATGGACAACCTGGAAAACTACTTGGGCATGTTCCGCGCCCTGGTTGGCCAGACCGCTGGCATCCGCCGCGCCGGTGCTGCCAGCCTGGACCTGGCTTATGTGGCTGCAGGTCGTTTTGATGCGTTCTGGGAGTCGGGCCTGTCCGAGTGGGACATGGCTGCAGGCGCCCTGCTGATCCAGGAAGCGGGCGGTTTGGTGAGTGACTTCACCGGCGGTCACGATTTCCTTGAGAAAGGCCACGTGGTTGCCGGTAACACCAAATGCTTCAAGGCAGTATTGACGGCGATCCAGCCGCACCTGCCGGCTTCGCTGAAGCGCTAAGCGAGCGAGCACAAAAAAGCACCCCGAGGGGTGCTTTTTTTATGCCTGGGAGTTGGGCAAACCCAAATCCTACTGGCCTGGACACCATTCAATGTGGGAGCTGGCTTGCCTGCGATAGCAGCCAGCCAGCTAGCTGATCAGGTACTGACCCACCGTTATCGCAGGCAAGCCAGCTCCCACATTTTAGATCGATTCCAGACCTGGGAATTACTGCTGGTTTTGACCCAGGATCAAACGACCTTCCTTATCAACAGGAATCTGGCCACCTGGGTCACGGTCCATACGCACCGAACCTTCCTTGCCATCCAGGTTGTACCGCACGTCATAGCCCACAACTTTGTCGCTGATGTCGTTGACGGTGTTACAGCGAGTTTGGGTCGTGGTGTACGTATCGCGGTTCTGCATGCCTTCCTGAACCTTGTTACCGGCGTAACCACCACCGACCGCACCAGCTACAGTCGCCAGCTTCTTGCCATTACCGCCACCGACCTGATTGCCCAACAGGCCACCGGCCAGCGCACCGACCACGGTGCCGACGATTTGATGCTGATCCTGCACCGGCTTCTGCCGGGTCACGGCGACATCCTTGCAGACCTCGCGTGGCGTTTTAATCTGGGTTTTCACCGGCTGCACTGCCAGCACTTGCGCATACTCAGGGCCGCTTTTTACCAGGCTGTAGGTGGCAACAGCACCCCCGGCAGTCACACCGACAGCACCCAATACCGCACCAACCAGTAACGACTTGTTCACGTTGAACCTCCTGACCATCACAAACGGACCGAAACGTCCGCGCTATACCCAGCCTTGGAGCAAAAAAAAAGGCGCGAGTTCAATACTCGCGCCTTCTTTGTAACAGCGTGTCAACAAACGCCCATCAAGGGCGTTCATCGACCTCCTTGCCAGTCGCAGCCGGAGGGATCAGGTCTTCGCTGTTGAGGTTCAGCCAGATCAGCACCACGTTGGCGATGTAGATCGACGAGTAGGTACCCGCCAGAACGCCGATGAACAGCGCCAGGGAGAAGCCCCACAGGTTGTCGCCACCGAAGATCATCAGCGCAGCAATCGCCAGCAAGGTGGAGATCGACGTCGCCATGGTCCGCAGCAAGGTCTGGGTAGTAGAGACGTTGATGTTCTCGATCAGCGACGCCTTGCGCAGTACACGGAAGTTCTCACGAACCCGGTCGAATACCACGATGGTGTCGTTGAGCGAGTAACCAATGATCGCCAGCACCGCCGCCAACACCGTCAGGTCGAAAGTGATCTGGAAGTAAGCCAAGATGCCCACGGTCACGATCACGTCGTGAATCAGCGACACAATTGCGCCGACGCCGAACTTCCACTGAAAGCGGAATGCCAGGTAGAGCATGATGCCGCCGAGCGCCATCAGCATGCCGAGGCCGCCCTGGTCGCGCAGCTCTTCACCCACCTGCGGGCCCACGAACTCGACGCGCTTGACCGACGCAGGGTTATCGCCGCCGACCTTCTGCAAGGCCTCGGCTACCTGGTGACCCAGTTGCGGGTCTTCGCCCGGCATACGCACCAGCAGGTCGGTGGTTGCACCAAAGCTCTGCACGATGGCTTCGTGATAGCCGGCTTTCACCAGCTCGTTGCGCACCAGGGTGACGTCGGCTGGCTTTTCGTAGGTCAGCTCGATGAGCGTACCGCCGGTGAAGTCCAGGCCGTAGTTCAGGCCTTTATGGAACCAGCTGAACAACGCCAGAACGGTAAGCACCATGGTGAAGCCGAACGCAATGTTGCGAACGCCCATGAAGTTGATTGTACGTAACATGGCAGCCCCTTAAATCCACAACTTCTTGAAGTCACGCCCGCCAAAGATCAGGTTGACCATTGCGCGGGTCACCATGATGGCCGTGAACATCGAGGTAAAGATACCGAGGGACATGGTGACCGCAAAACCTTTGACCGGGCCGGTGCCCATGGCAAAGAGAATCCCGCCGACCAGCAAAGTGGTCAAGTTGGAGTCGAGAATCGCGGTAAATGCCCGGCCAAAGCCTTCATTGATTGCGCGTTGTACAGTCATGCCCGCCGCGATCTCTTCACGAATCCGCGAGAAGATCAGTACGTTGGCGTCTACCGCCATACCCATGGTGAGTACGATACCGGCGATACCTGGCAAGGTCAGCGTAGCGCCCAGCAGCGACATCAAGGCCAGCAACATCACCATGTTGCCCGCCAGGGCCACGGTGGCGATGATGCCGAAGAAGCGATAGATGGCAATGATGAACAGCGACACAAACAGCATGCCCCACAACGCCGCGTGAACACCCTTGGTGATGTTGTCGGCACCCAGACTCGGGCCAATGGTGCGTTCTTCAGCGAAGTACATCGGCGCCGCCAGGCCACCAGCACGCAGCAACAGCGCCAGCTCAGACGACTCGCCCTGGCCGTTCAGGCCAGTGATGCGGAATTGAGCACCCAGCGGCGACTGAATGGTCGCCAGGCTGATGATCTTCTTCTCTTCCTTGAAGGTCTGCACCGGCACGTCTTTCTCGACGCCGTTGACCATTTGCTTGGTGTAGGTAGTGACAGGGCGCTGCTCGATGAAGATCACCGCCATGCTGCGACCGACGTTGCTGCGCGTGGCGCGGCTCATCAGTTCGCCGCCGTGACCATCCAGACGAATGTTCACTTCAGGGCTGCCGTGCTGCGAGTCGAAACCGGCCTTGGCATCGGTCACCTGATCACCGGTGATGATCAGGCCACGCTCGATCAGCGCAGGAGGACGGTTGCCTTCACGGAACTCGAACTCTTCGGACGTCGCGCGGGAAGCGCCCGGCTCAGCGGCCAGACGGAACTCCAGGTTGGCGGTTTTACCCAGGATACGCTTGGCTTCAGCAGTGTCCTGCACGCCTGGCAGTTCAACCACGATGCGGTTGGCACCTTGGCGCTGCACGATCGGCTCGGCCACACCCAGTTCGTTGACGCGGTTACGTACCGTGGTCAAGTTCTGCTTGATGGAGTATTCGCGGATTTCCGCCAGCTTGGCCGGGGTCATCGCCAGACGCAGTACAGGTTGGCCGTTCAGGTCAGCCGGTACGATGTCGAAATCGTTGAAGTTCTTGCGGACCAACGCACGGGCCTGTTCGCGGGTAGCTTCGTCAGAGAAGCCCAGCTGAATGGCACCGTTGAGCTGCGGCAGGCTGCGATAACGTACCTTCTCTTTACGCAGCAGGCTCTTCACGTCGCCTTCGTAGACTTTCAGGCGTGCGTCGAGGGCTTTGTCCATGTCGACTTCCAGCAGGAAGTGCACACCACCGGACAAGTCCAGACCCAGCTTCATCGGGTGGGCGCCAATCGCGCGCAGCCATTTTGGCGTGGTCTGTGCCAGGTTCAGCGCGACAACGTAGTCGTCACCCATAGCCTTGCGCACAACATCTTTGGCCGGCAATTGGTCTTCTTGCTTGGTCAGGCGCAACAAACCGCCCTTCGCATCAGCCGCCAACGTTGCCGCTTTAACCTGGATGCCTGCGTCGGTGAGCGCTTTGCTCGCGCGTTCCAGGTCAGCCTGATTGACTTGCAGCGCAGTGCTGGCGCCAGTGATCTGGATCGCAGGGTCATCAGGATAAAGATTGGGAGCGGAATAAATAAAACCGATCGCCAGCACCGCCAGGATCAGTACGTATTTCCACAGAGGGTATTTGTTCAGCATCACGCCGCCCGCTTATAACGCGGGGCGCCTTGCGCGCCCCGTCGATTGGTAAAAGTTGTTACTCAGATCGCTTTGAGCGTGCCTTTTGGCAACGTGGCGGCGATGGCGCCCTTCTGGAACTTCATTTCTACGGTGTCGGAAACTTCCAGAACCACGAAAGCATCGGCAACCTTGGTGATCTTGCCGGCGATGCCGCCAGTGGTCACGACTTCGTCGCCTTTCTGCAGGCTGCCGAGCAGGTTTTTCTGCTCTTTGGCGCGCTTGGCCTGTGGACGCCAGATCATCAGGTAGAAGATGACCAGGAAGCCGACCAGGAAAATCCACTCGAAACCGCCGCCCAATGGGCCGGCAGCAGCAGGCGCAGCGGCGTCAGCCATGGCATTAGAGATAAAAAAGCTCATTTAGCACTCCAGTTGCAAATAGTGAATCTTAGGGTCGGAAAACTCAGTCCAAGGGCGGCACAGGGAGCCCGCGCTTGGCATAGAAGGCATCGACGAAGGCGGCCAATGTACCCTGTTGAATAGCCTCGCGCAAACCAGCCATCAGGACTTGGTAGTGACGCAAATTGTGGATGGTATTCAACATGCTACCCAGCATTTCCCCGCACTTGTCCAGATGGTGCAGATAAGCACGCGAGAAGTTCTGGCAGGTGTAGCAGTCACAGGTGGGATCCAGCGGCGAATCATCATGGCGATGGAACGCGTTACGGATCTTCAGCACGCCTGTATCGATGAACAGATGCCCATTGCGGGCATTACGGGTTGGCATCACGCAATCGAACATGTCCACACCGCGGCGCACACCCTCTACGAGATCTTCCGGTTTGCCAACGCCCATAAGGTAACGAGGTTTGTCAGCCGGCATCAGGCCCGGCAGGTAATCCAGCACCTTGATCATTTCGTGCTTGGGCTCGCCCACCGACAAGCCGCCGATGGCCAGGCCGTCAAAGCCGATCTTGTCGAGGCCTTCCAGCGAGCGCTTGCGCAGGCTTTCGTGCATGCCGCCCTGGACGATACCGAACAGCGCCGCAGTGTTGTCGCCGTGGGCGTTCTTCGAGCGCTGGGCCCAACGCAACGACCGCTCCATGGAAATACGCGCGACGTCTTCGTCAGCCGGGTACGGCGTGCACTCGTCGAAAATCATCACGATGTCGGAGCCCAGGTCGCGCTGCACCTGCATCGATTCTTCCGGGCCCATGAACACTTTGGAACCGTCCACCGGCGAGGCGAAGGTCACGCCCTCCTCCTTGATCTTGCGCATGGCGCCCAGGCTGAACACCTGGAAACCACCGGAGTCAGTGAGGATCGGGCCTTGCCACTTCATGAAATCATGCAGGTCGCCATGCTTCTTGATCACTTCCGTGCCCGGGCGCAGCCACAGGTGGAAGGTGTTGCCGAGGATGATTTCGGCGCCGGTGGCGACGATGTCACGCGGCATCATGCCTTTTACCGTGCCGTAGGTACCGACCGGCATGAACGCCGGGGTCTCGACGGTGCCACGCGGAAACGTGAGGCGACCACGACGAGCCTTGCCATCCGTGGCCAACAATTCAAACGACATACGACTCATAGTGGTTCCTCAGGGCCCGCTTCTTTGGGAGCAGTCGGCGCAGGGTTACGGGTGATAAACATCGCATCACCGTAGCTGAAAAAACGGTATCCATTGTCGATGGCGGCCTGGTAGGCGGCCATGGTTTCCGGATAACCGGCAAATGCCGACACCAGCATCAACAGCGTGGATTCCGGCAAATGAAAGTTGGTCACCAGGCAATCGACCACATGGAACGGTCGGCCCGGAAAAATAAAGATATCGGTGTCGCCACTGAACGGCTTGAGCACGCCATCCCGCGCGGCACTCTCCAGCGAACGCACGCTGGTGGTGCCCACGGCAACAACACGACCGCCGCGCGCCTTGCACGCCGCCACCGCATCAACGACTTCCTGGCTGACTTCCAGCCATTCACTGTGCATATGGTGGTCTTCGATGTTATCCACACGCACCGGCTGAAACGTGCCGGCCCCCACGTGCAGGGTCACATAGGCGCTCTCGACGCCCTTGGCGGCAATCGCGTCCAGCAGCGGCTGGTCAAAATGCAGCCCGGCCGTCGGTGCAGCGACAGCGCCGAGGCGCTGCGAGTACACCGTCTGATAGCGCTCGCGGTCCGAGTCTTCGTCGGGGCGGTCTATATAAGGAGGCAACGGCATATGGCCGACGCGCTCAAGCAGCGGCAACACCTCTTCGGCAAACCTGAGCTCGAACAACGCGTCATGGCGCGCGACCATCTCGGCCTCGCCACCGCCATCGATGAGGATGCTCGAACCCGGTTTCGGCGACTTGCTGGAGCGCACATGGGCCAGCACGCGATGGCTGTCCAGCACCCGCTCCACCAGAATTTCCAGCTTGCCGCCGGACGCTTTCTGGCCAAACAGCCGTGCCGGAATCACCCGGGTATTATTGAAAACCATCAAGTCGCCAGGGCGCAAATGCTCAAGCAAATCAGTGAATTGACGGTGTGCGAGGGCACCGCTCACCCCGTCCAGGGTCAGCAGTCGACTGGCGCGACGCTCGGCCAAAGGGTGGCGAGCGATCAGCGAATCAGGGAGCTCAAAAGTAAAGTCAGCAACGCGCATGATAGGGTTCGTCTAGCAGGGCCGGGGAGTCTAGCGGAAATAGTGAAAATTGACCATGAAACGTGATTGACCAACGGTAATCTCATCTCTATACTTCGCCGCCATTGAGCCCTGATGGCGGAATTGGTAGACGCGGCGGATTCAAAATCCGTTTTCGAAAGAAGTGGGAGTTCGATTCTCCCTCGGGGCACCATCTTAAAGAAAGACCTTGAAATTCAAGGTCTTTTTTTTCGCCTGTAGAAAAGTGAAGATGCGCAGGCGAACGCAAAACGTTAAGGAGCCGGGACCATGGAATTGACGCTGGAAGCTGTTGCGCTTTTTGCTCTCAAGCTGGTGCATGAGACCGAAGGCGCGAGCCCGATCCTGCGCGATGATTTGGTGATGGATGGGTATGAGCGGGAGGTGTTTGGGTTGTTGGTGCGCCAGGGGGATTTGACTGGGGTTCAGGTGAAGCTGGATGAGTGTATTGCTCAAGCTCTGAATGCTCTAGGCGGAACCAGCACCGTGCTCGGACGTGAACTGCACAAACTGTCCGCCGATGTGCAACAGGTGCGCAGCGTTGATCAGCTAAGCGTTCCTCTCATAACGCTCCTGGACTACCTGAAAGATATCCAGTGAGTCGGTGATCAACATACCGGCGAGATACACCATCAACACGGCGACGCCAGCGTCCAGCCATCGCCAGACCAGGGGCGAGCGAAACAGCCCGGTCAAGCGCTGACATCCCAGCGCCAAAACTACAAACCATATTAACGATGCCGTCATGGCCCCGGTCGCGAACAGCACTTGTTGGCCTGCGGGTTTGGCCGCACCGATGGAGCCGATCAGCACGACGGTATCGAGCCAGGCGTAAGGGTTGGCGAAGCCAAGCACCATCGCCGTGCGCAGCAATCCTTTTTGCGAGGGACCGCCTTGAGTCTCCGGCATGGATTGGTTACGGATGCAGGCCAGCAGGCGTTGGGTACCGAACCACAGCAAATAAGCCGCGCCTGATAGCAACATTACCGCCATCACTTCCGGGCGACTGCCCAACAGCGAGCCTAATCCTGTGACGCCGATAGCGATCAGGAGGATATCGGCCAGCACGCAAATCGCGACCACGCCCCAGATCGGCCCGCGACTGACACCTTGGCGGATGACCAAGGTGTCTTTTGGGCCGGGGGCGACGAAAAGCCCAAGGCCAAGTACCAGCCCCTCGATAAAATAAGGCGTCATGGTTACCTTTCAAATCTGCTGTAAAGGAATGCAACACACGCCAGAATCCCAAGGAGCAGCGCGGCGTGTAGTGTGCATACCTCGCTAAACGCAGCGGCGAGCAGGTTGTCTTTTTTGGCGTACAAAGGTGGGGCATGACGATCAGAACGCAGGACACCCTCAGAGCGCTGATTACCCGACGCAGCCGGGAACTGGGCAAATCCATGACCACCTTGGCCAAGGAAGCTGGTATTTCCAGAACTTACCTCTACGGATTGGCAGGCGGCGCTTCGCAAGATCCCTCGGTACGCACACTGATCAAACTGGCCAAGGCGTTGCAAGTTTCACCGCTGCTGCTATTCCGCTACTTCGCCGATTTGGCGGGAGCCCCCGTCGATGCCAACTCAATGGCTGCCACCAACCGTGCAATCGGGCTGCATGACCCCAGCGACATCGCCGTTTTCAATGCAGACGTCACTACGCCCGATCAAGCCATCGTGCTGCCCGGCGAGATCTTTCAAAAAACCTGGGAAATCCAGAACCTCGGCACCCGCCCCTGGCGCGGGCGAAAGCTGGTGCGGGTAGACGGCGAATATGTCATCGCCCGACGCACGGCTACGGGCGCGCCATTGGAAGTGGTGATGGACACGCACCTGCGCAGCCTGAACAACGAAATGCCGATTGCGCAAACACTGCCCGGGCAACCGGTGCACATCACGGTGGAATTTGCCGCGCCTAAAGAAACCTGCACTGTCACGTCAATCTGGCGGATAGAGGATGAACACGGTCAGCCCTGCTACGGCCCCGCCTTCATCCTGCACGTGATTGTTAACGTCATGGCGCGCTGAACTCAGCGCCGCCCTTCAACCGCCATCCGCACCGCCAACCCCATCAGCACCGAGCCCATCACCCAACGCTGCACCACCTGCCAACGAGGCCGAGTGACGAAGAACACTGCGATAGAACCCGCCATAACCGCAATCACCGCGTTAACGCTTATGCTGATGGCAATTTGCGTAAAGCCCAGAATCAGCGACTGCGTCAGCACACTGCCATGGCCGTTGGGGTCGATGAACTGCGGCAGCAACGACAAATACATCACCGCCACCTTGGGGTTCAGCAGGTTGGTCACAAAGCCCATCATGAACAGCTTGCGCGGGCTGTCCTGGGGCAAGTCCCGAACCTGAAAGGGCGAACGCCCACCCGGCTTGACTGCCTGCCAGGCCAGATACACCAGGTACAACGCCCCGCCGAGCCGCAGCGCGTCGTAGGCAAAGGGCACCGCCATCACCAATGCGGTGATCCCCAGCGCCGCGCAAAACATGTAAACGAGAAAACCCAACGCAACACCGCCCAGAGAGATCAATCCGGCCGCACGCCCCTGGCAAATCGAGCGAGAAATGAGGTAAATCATATTCGGCCCGGGCGTGAGCACCATGCCGAGTGAGATCAGGCCATAAGCAAGCCAACTGGACAGTTCGGGCATAGTGTTGCTCCTGGATTTTTTGTGCTGGGCGCCATGGTAGGGCGTTGAAAAGCCGGGCGTTAGATACAGATCCACGAGCAAAACGTCATACACACGCACAGGCGTTTACCGCGCCATTTACCCGGCAAGACTTCGAGTGTGGAAATCTTCCGGATCATGTCCAAGCACCTGCTGACCTGATCGGCAGGCATAAAAAGACCTCGGCGTACCAAGGTCTTATTTACTGCATACACTGATTCAGCGGATTTACACCGATCCAAATGTGGGAGCTGGCTTGCCTGCG
>NZ_JBARTQ010000397.1:0-3844 GCF_049645325.1 Pseudomonas sp.
CGGCGCGGGGCAAGCCCGCTCACCACCGCTACAGTGCAGTCATCAAAAAAGTGTCTTTCCAACAACAATAAAAGGACGCACCACCATGAAGTCATTCAAACGTACGCTGCTCGCCTCTGCCCTGGCCCTGCTCGCCCTGCCGGTGATGGCCGATTCCGCCCACCCGAAAATCGGTTTTTCCATCGACGACCTGCGCCTCGAACGCTGGTCCCGTGACCGCGACTACTTCGTGGCCGCCGCCGAAAAACTCGACGCCAAAGTGTTCGTGCAATCAGCCGATGCCAACGAGCAAAAACAAATTTCGCAGATCGAAAACCTGATCTCCCGTGGCGTCGACGTGATCGTCATCGTGCCGTTCAACGCCACCGTGCTGACCAACGCCGTCGCCGAAGCCAAGAAAGCCGGGATCAAGGTGGTGTCTTATGACCGCCTGATCCTCAACGCCGACATCGACGCCTACATCTCCTTCGATAACGAAAAAGTCGGCGAGATGCAGGCCAATGGCGTGTTGCAAGCGGCGCCCAAGGGCAACTACTTCCTGCTCGGCGGCGCGCCCACCGACAACAACGCCAAAGTGCTGCGCGAAGGCCAGATGAAAGTGCTGCAACCGGCAATCGACAAGGGCGATATCAAGATCGTCGGCCAGCAATGGGTCAAGGAATGGAACCCCACCGAAGCCCTGAGCATCGTCGAAAATGCGCTGACCCGGAACGACAACAAAATCGACGCCATCGTCGCGTCCAACGACGCTACCGCCGGCGGCGCGATTCAGGCCCTGGCTGCGCAGAAGCTCGCGGGCAAGGTGCCAATCTCCGGCCAGGACGCCGACCTCGCCGCGATCAAGCGCGTGATCGACGGCACCCAGACCATGACCGTGTACAAGCCGCTCAAACTGATCGCTTCGGAGGCCGCCAAGCTCTCGGTGCAACTGGCCCGCAATGAAAAACCCACCTACAGCTCGCAATACGACAACGGCAGCAAAAAGGTCGACACCATCCTGCTTACGCCCACCCCGCTGACCAAGGCCAACATCGACCTGCTGGAAAAAGACGGGTTCTACACCAAAGAGCAGATTGCCGGGCAGTGACCGCCATGGCCGACTACTTGCTGCAAATGAACGGCATCGTCAAAACCTTTGGCGGTGTCAAAGCGCTGAACGGCATCGATATCAAGGTGCGGCCGGGGGAATGCGTCGGCCTGTGCGGTGAGAACGGTGCGGGTAAATCCACCTTGATGAAGGTGCTGTCGGCGGTGTATCCGCATGGCACCTGGGAGGGCGAAATCCTCTGGGACGGGCAGCCGCTCAAGGCCCAGTCCATCAGCGAAACCGAGGCCGCCGGTATCGTCATCATTCACCAGGAACTGACCCTGGTGCCCGACCTGTCGGTGGCCGAAAACATCTTCATGGGCCACGAGCTGACGTTGCCGGGCGGGCGCATGAACTACCCGGCCATGCTGCACCGTGCCGAAGCCCTGATGCGCGAACTCAAAGTGCCGGACATGAACGTGGCGCTGCCGGTGTCGCAGTACGGCGGCGGCTACCAGCAACTGGTGGAAATCGCCAAGGCCCTGAACAAACAGGCGCGCCTGTTGATCCTCGATGAGCCCTCCTCGGCCCTGACCCGCTCGGAAATCGAGGTGCTGCTCGACATCATCCGCGGCCTCAAGGCCAAGGGCGTGGCCTGCGTGTACATCTCGCACAAGCTCGACGAAGTGGCGGCGGTGTGCGACACCGTGTCAGTGATCCGCGATGGCCAACACATCGCGACCACGGCCATGGCCGACATGGACATCGCGCAGATCATCACGCAAATGGTCGGCCGCGAGATGAGCAACCTCTACCCCACCGAACCGCGTGAAATTGGCGCGGTGATGTTCGAGGCGCGCAACGTCACGTGCTACGACGTCGACAACCCCAAGCGCAAGCGTGTGGACGACGTGTCTTTCGTGCTCAAGCGCGGTGAAATCCTCGGCATTGCCGGGCTGGTCGGCGCCGGGCGCACGGAATTGGTCTCGGCGCTGTTCGGCGCCTACCCAGGCCGCTACGGCTGCGAAGTGTGGCTCGACGGCCAGGTGATCGACACGCGCACGCCGCTCAAGTCGATCCGCGCCGGGCTGTGCATGGTGCCCGAAGACCGCAAGCGCCAAGGCATCATTCCCGACTTCGGCGTGGGCCAGAACATCACCCTCGCCGTGCTGGATAGCTACGCGCACCTGAGCCGAATCGACTCCGAAGCCGAGTTGGGCAGCATCGACCAACAAATCGCGCGCATGCACCTGAAGACCGCCAGCCCGTTTTTGCCGATCACCAGCCTGTCCGGTGGCAACCAGCAAAAGGCCGTGCTGGCGAAAATGCTCATGGCCAAGCCGCGCGTGCTGATCCTCGATGAACCCACGCGCGGGGTCGACGTCGGCGCCAAGTACGAGATCTACAAACTCATGGGCGCACTGGCCGCCGAAGGCGTGTCGATCATCATGGTCTCCTCCGAGCTGGCCGAGGTGCTGGGCGTGTCGGACCGCGTGCTGGTGATCGGCGAAGGCCAGTTGCGGGGTGACTTCATCAACGCCGGCCTCACCCAGGAACAGGTGCTGGCCGCCGCGCTCAGCCAAAATAATAACGATCGGAAGACCGCGTAGATGAATCAGGTCAAACACCTTTTCACCCGCTACAAAATGCTCGCCCTGGTGATTGCCGTGGCGATCATCTGGCTGTTTTTCAGCTGGCAGACCGAGGGCGGTTTCGTGACGCCGCGCAACCTGTCGAACCTGCTGCGGCAGATGTCGATCACCGGCATTCTGGCGTGCGGCATGGTACTGGTGATCATCAGCGGCGAGATCGATTTGTCGGTGGGTTCATTGCTGGGGCTGTTGGGCGGGCTCGCGGCGATCCTGGATGTGGTCTATCACCTGCCGCTGCTGGCCAACCTGAGTTTGGTGGCGCTGTGCGGCTTGATGATCGGCCTGGCCAACGGCTACATGACCGCTTACCTGCGCATCCCCTCGTTTATCGTCGGCCTGGGCGGCATGCTGGCATTTCGCGGGATTCTGCTGGGGATCACCGGCGGCACCACCATTGCGCCGGTGTCGCCGTCGCTGGTGTACGTGGGCCAAGGGTATTTGCCGCACAGCGTAGGCATCGGCCTTGGCGTCTTGCTGTTCGCACTGACGCTGTTTTTGACCTGGAAACAACGGCGCAACCGCGCCTTGCACGGTTTGGCGGCGCACTCATTGGTACGCGACATTGTGCGCGTGGCGGTGATCGGCGCGGTGCTGGCCGGGTTCGTCACCACCCTCAACAGCTACGACGGCATTCCGGTGCCGGTGCTGCTGTTGCTGGCGCTGCTGGGCGTGTTCAGCTACGTCACCAGCCAGACCGTGTTCGGCCGCCGCGTGTATGCGGTGGGCAGCAACATGGAAGCCACGCGGTTGTCGGGCATCAACGTGCAGGCAGTCAAGCTGTGGATCTTCGGCATCATGGGCGTGATGTGCGCCCTGGCCGGCATGGTCAACACCGCCCGCCTCGCCGCCGGCTCCCCCTCGGCGGGCAACATGGGCGAACTCGACGCCATTGCTGCGTGTTTCATCGGCGGTACGTCGATGCGCGGCGGGTCGGGCACGGTGTATGGCGCGCTGCTGGGGGCGTTGGTGATTACCAGTTTGGATAACGGCATGTCGATGCTGGACGTGGACAGTTACTGGCAGATGATCGTGAAGGGCAGCATTCTGGTGCTTGCGGTGTGGGTGGATGTGAGTACACGGGCGGGACGGCGATGAAATAAAGCGCTCAACAACACTGAAGACCTCAGGTGGGAGCTGGCTTGCCTGCGATAGCGGTGTATCAGCC
>NZ_JBARTQ010000398.1:0-8583 GCF_049645325.1 Pseudomonas sp.
TCAATTACCTTGGCCAGTTCGACGCCAGCTTTGACGACGATCAAGGCGCGTTGTTTGCCCCGGCAACAGAAGACCGCGGGCTCGACCAGAGCCCACTGGCACCGCTTGGCAACTGGCTGACCCTCGACGGTCAGGTGTTTGGCGGCCAACTGAGCATCGCCTGGACCTTCAGCGAACAGATGTTCGATGTGCAAACCCTGCAATATTTGGCCGATGAGTACGCAGCACAACTGGCGGCGCTGATTGAACACTGCACTGACAGCGCCCACATTGGCGTCACGCCGTCGGATTTCCCTCTGGCGCACCTCAGCCAGGCGCAGCTCGACAGCCTGCCGATCAATGCGCGCACGGTAGAAGACATTTACCCGCTGTCACCGATGCAGCAGGGCATGCTGTTCCACAGCCTTCTGGAGCAGGACGCCGGCGACTACATCAACCAGATGCGCCTGCGGGTCCAAGGCCTCGACGCCGAACGCTTCTGCGCGGCCTGGCAGGCTGCACTGGATGCCCACACGATCCTGCGCAGCAGTGTTGTCTGGGAAGGTGATTTGCCGCACGCCGTGCAGATTGTTCAGCGCGAGCTGAACCTGCCCGTCGAACTGTTCGATTGGCAGGCTCACGACGACCTCACCGAACGCCTCGAACGCCTGGCGGACGAGGAGCGTCGGCGTGGTTTCGACCTGGCCCAGGCACCGCTGTTGCGTCTGCGGCTGGTGCGCACCGGCCCTGAAGAACATGAACTGATCTACACCCATCACCACATCTTGATGGACGGTTGGAGCAACTCGCAGCTGCTGGGTGAGGTGCTCCAACGCTACAGCGGGCAGGCTGTCGGGCATGTCGGCCGTTATCGAGACTACATCGACTGGCTGCAACGCCAGGATGCCGCCGCTGCGCAGGGTTACTGGCAAGCGCAACTGGCAACACTGGAAACGCCCACCCACTTGGCCCAGAGCGTGGTGGGCAACGTGCCGCAGGCGGACCTGCAGGGTTATCAGCAGCAGGTTCATGTGGTGGGCGCCGAGCAGGTCAAACACCTGGCGCACTTTGCCCGCGAGCAGAAAGTCACCCTCAATACGATGCTCCAGGCCGCGTGGTTGCTGGTGCTGCAACGCTACACCGGCCAGCCGACCGTGGCCTTCGGGGCGACGGTGGCGGGGCGCCCGACGGAGCTTGCGGGCGCCCTGCAGCAGATCGGTCTGTTTATCAACACCTTGCCGGTCATCGCATGCCCGGACCCGCAGCTGTCTGTAGCCGATTGGTTGCAGCAGGTACAGGACATCAACCTGGGGCTGCGCGAGCATGAGCACACACCGCTGTTCGATATCCAGCGCTGGGCCGGGCAGGGCGGTGAAGCCTTGTTCGACACCTTGCTGGTCTTCGAGAACTATCCGGTTTCCGAAGCGTTGCAGCGCGGCGCGCCGGACGGCTTGCGTTTTGGCGCGGTTGCCAGCCGTGAGCAGACCAACTATCCACTGACATTGGGTTGCAACCTGGGTGAAGAACTGGAGCTGCACTACAGCTTCATGTGCAAGCATTTCAGCGCTGCGCAGGTCAGCCGCCTTCACGGTCAATTGCAAGGCTTGCTGGAGCAATTGAGCCGTGCACCACAGACGCGCCTCGGTGATCTGTCGCTGATGGGCGCGCAGGATTACGCCGAGCTGCAGGCGAGTAACCAGCCGGTGCCGGCCAATGACGCGCGGTATGTGCATCAGCGTATCGCTGCACAGGCACAGCGCCGCCCTGACGCGGCGGCAGTACTGTTCGATGACGTGGTGCTGAGCTTTGCCGAACTGCACAGCCAGTCCAACCGCCTGGCACAGTACCTGGTGGCGCAGGGCGTACGCCCCGAGGTACGGGTGGGCGTGGCCTTGCCGCGTGGCCCGCAGATGCTGGTGGCGTTGCTGGCTGTGCTCAAGGCAGGTGGCGCCTATGTGCCGTTGGACGCGAGTTACCCCCGCGAGCGCCTGGCCTACCTGATGGAAGACGCCGGCATCGGCTTGCTGCTGACCGATTCAAGCCTGCGCGGGCAACTGCCACTGCCTGCAGGGCTGTTGGCGCTTGATCTCGACAGCCTCGAGCTCGCCGCGTGGCCTGATGTAACGCCTGACGCAGGCGTGCATGACGAAACCCTGGCCTACGTGATCTACACCTCAGGCTCTACCGGTCAACCCAAAGGCGTGTGCGTGGCCCACGGCCCGTTGGCGATGCACTGCGAGGCTATCGGCCAGCGTTATGCGATGACCGAAGACGACTGTGAGCTGCATTTCATGTCCTTCGCGTTTGACGGCGCCCATGAGCGCTGGCTCACCGCCCTGACCCACGGCAGCCGCCTGGTGGTGCGTGATGACAGCTTGTGGAGCCCTGAACAGACCTATGCGGCAATGCATCGACATGGCGTCAGCGTGGTGGCGTTCCCGCCTGCGTATTTGCTGCAACTGGCCGAACACGCCGAGCGCCATGGCCACCCACCGCGTGTGCGCATTTATTGCTTTGGTGGCGATGCGGTGCCTAACGACAGCTTTGAACGGGTGCGCGATGCGCTCAAGCCTGAACACATCATCAATGGTTACGGCCCTACCGAGACTGTGGTTACGCCGCTGATCTGGAAGGCTGACGCCCAGGCCCATTGCGGTGCGGCGTACGCGCCGATCGGCAGTCGTATTGGCAATCGCAGTGCCTGGGTATTGAGTGCCGACCTGGATGTATTGCCGCACGGCGTGGCAGGTGAACTGTTCCTCGGTGGCGAAGGCCTTGCGCGTGGGTATCTGGACCGTCCGGGCATGACTGCCGAACGGTTTGTGCCTGACCCGTTTGGTGCGCCCGGCGCCCGTTTGTATCGCAGTGGCGACCGCGTACGCCGCCGTGAAGAGGGGGTTTTCGACTACCAGGGGCGCGTTGACCATCAAGTGAAAATCCGTGGTTTCCGCGTCGAACTGGGCGAAGTGGAAGCGCGCCTGCTGGAGCAGGCGTCGGTACGTGATGCGGCAGTCGTGGCGCATGCCGGCCCGGGTGGGCAGCAGTTGGTCGGGTATGTGGTGCCGATGCACCAGGACGCGCCCTCGCTGCCATGGTGCGAGGCACTCAAGGCCGAGCTCAAGCGCAGCTTGCCGGACTATATGGTGCCGGCTCATCTGCTGGCGCTCGAACGCATGCCGCTGACGCCCAATGGCAAACTGGACCGCAAGGCCCTGCCGAAGCCGGACGTCTCGGCCTTGCAGCAACATCACGTGGCGCCCGTGTCGGCGTTGGAACAGCAGATTGCAGCCATCTGGGCAGACGTGTTGCGCCTGGAGCGGGTCGGTCTGAACGACCACTTCTTCGAACTGGGCGGGCACTCGCTGCTTGCCACGCAGGTGATTTCCCGAGTGCGGCATGCGCTGGGGATTGCCCTGCCGCTCAAGGCGCTGTTTGAACACAGCACCTTGCGGGCCTTTGTGGCGTGCCTGGGTCAGGCGGGTGAAATCGCTGCACCGACGGCCATGGTGCGCGTCGATCGCGATCAACCGCTGGCCTTGTCGTATGCCCAGGAGCGCCAGTGGTTCCTTTGGCAATTGGACCCGCAAGGCAGCGCGTATCACATCCCCACCGCGTTGCGCTTGCGTGGCCCGCTGGATGTCGATGCGTTGCAACACAGTTTTGATCAGCTGATCGAGCGGCACGAGAGCCTGCGCACGCATTTCGCCGAGGTCGATGGCCGAGCCGTGCAAGTGATTGGTGCCCCGGTGCGCCTGGACATCGCGCTGCACGATGCCACGGGCGCGGACGATGCCTTCGTGCGTGCAAGCATCGACGCGACACTCAAGCAGCCGTTCGACTTGCGCCAGGGACCGCTGTTGCGCATCAAGCTGTTACGGTTGGCGGCTGATGAGCATGTGCTGGTCCTCGCACAACACCATATCGTCTCCGATGGCTGGTCAATGCAAGTCATGGTTGAAGAACTGGTGGAGGTGTATGCCGCCACAGCTCAGGGCCAGCCCGCGCGGTTATCAGCCCTGCCGATTCAATACGCCGATTATGCCCAGTGGCAGCGCCAGTGGATGGACGCGGGTGAACGCGAGCGGCAATTGGCCTATTGGCTGACGAACCTGGGCGGAGCGTCGCCGGTGCTGGAACTGCCCCTGGATTACCCGCGTCCGGCCGTGCAAAGTCATCGCGGTGCGCGCCTGGACATCGGGTTGCCGAGTGCGTTGGCGGCGTCCTTGCAGACTATGGCGCGGGAACAGGGTGTGACGCTGTTTATGCTGCTGCTGGCGTCGTTCCAGGTGTTGTTGTATCGCTACAGCGCTCAACGCGATATTCGCATCGGCGTGCCGGTTGCCAACCGCCATCACCGCGAGACCGAAAAGTTGATCGGCTTCTTCGTCAATACCCAGGTCTTGAAGGCCGAGGTCGATCCTCACTGCGGCTTTGATCAACTGCTGCAACAGGTCAGGCAGCAGGCGTTGGCGGCGCAGGAACATCAGGACCTGCCGTTCGAACAACTGGTCGAGGCCTTGGCCCCGGACCGTGACCTGAGCCGCAGCCCGTTGTTCCAGGTGTTATTCAACCACCAGACCGCTGCGCGGCACGATGCCCAGGCACGGCAGGTGTGCGGCTTGGGTTTTGAAGGGCTGGACTGGGACACCCATACCGCGCAGTTCGACCTGACCCTGGAAACCTACGAAAGCGCGGGCGAGTTGCAGGCCTCGCTCACCTATGCCACGGACCTGTTTGAGGCGGCGACGATCGCGCGCATGGCGCAGCATTGGCGCGCGCTGTTGCACAGCCTGGTCGAGCAGCCTCAGTGCCGGGTCGGTGAGCTGCCGATGCTGACGGACGACGAGCGCCTGGAAACCCTCACACAGTGGAACGCGCGACCCGCGACGTTTGCCCCGGCTGCCTCGATCCACGAATTGATTGAAACCCAGGCCGCCAGAGCCCCCGGTGCTGTGGCGCTGGTGCTGGGCGACCAGCAAATGAGCTATGGCGAACTCAACCGTCAAGCCAATCGCGTGGCCCATGCCTTGATCGCCGAGGGCGTCGGCCCGGAAGTGCTGGTGGGCATTGCGGTGGAGCGTTCGTTCGACATGCTGGTGGGCCTGTTGGCGATTCTCAAGGCCGGCGGCGCGTATGTGCCGCTGGACCCGGCATACCCTGCCGACCGCTTGCAGTACATGATCGAAGACAGCGGCTTGAAACTGCTGTTGACCCAACGACCACAACCGACGCCTGTGGGCGTGCGCAACCTGTCGATCCAGGGTGACTACCCGGCCATCGAGCACAACCCGCAGGTCGACGTGGGGCCGGACCACCTGGCCTACGTGATTTATACCTCCGGTTCAACAGGCAAACCCAAAGGTACCTTGCTGCCCCATCGCAATGTGCTGCGCCTGTTTGAGGCAACCGAGGGCGAGTTCAACTTTGGCCCGCAAGATTGCTGGACGCTGTTCCATTCCTACGCATTCGACTTTTCGGTGTGGGAGATCTTCGGCGCGTTGTTGCACGGTGGCCGCCTGGTGATTGTGCCGCAGGAGGTCAGCCGTTCACCGCAGGCGTTTTTCGAACTGCTCTGCGCCGAACAGGTCACGGTGTTGAACCAGACACCGTCGGCCTTCAAGCAACTGATGCAGGTGGCCTGTACGAGTGAAGCCTCGCGCAGCACATCGTTGCGCTATGTGGTGTTCGGCGGCGAGGCCCTGGAGGTGAGCAGCCTGCGGCCGTGGTTCGAGCGCTTTGGCGACGTGTCACCGCAATTGATCAACATGTACGGCATCACCGAAACCACCGTGCACGTGACCTACCGCCCGCTGTCGTTGGCTGACTTGGGCAACGGTTCATCGAGCCCGCTGGGCACGGCGATTGCGGATTTGTCCTGGTATGTACTGGATGCCGACCTCAACCCGGTCCCGAGGGGGTGTATTGGCGAGCTGTACGTGGGGCGTGCCGGCTTGGCCCGCGGTTATTTGAACCGTGCCGACTTGACCAGCACGCGCTTTGTGGCAGACCCGTTCAGTCATGCAGGCGGGCGCTTGTACCGCACCGGCGACCTGGCGCGCTACCGCGCCAATGGCGTCATCGAGTACGCAGGGCGCATCGACCATCAAGTAAAAATCCGGGGGTTCCGGATTGAACTGGGCGAAATCGAGGCGCGCCTGCGAGACCTGCCGTTGGTGCGTGAAGCCGTGGTGGTAGCCACCGAGGGCGCGGGCGGCACACAGTTGGTCGCTTACCTGGTGGCGTCTGCGCCGCTGGCGGATCAAGCGGCGTGGCGCGAAACCGTGCGCGCTGGCCTCAAGGCGCATCTGCCTGAATACATGGTGCCGGCACACCTGCTGTTGCTGGAAAACATGCCACTGACCGCCAATGGCAAGTTGGACCGCAAGGCCTTGCCGCCACCGGACGCGAGCTTGCAGCAGCAGGTGTATGTCGCGCCCGTGAGTGAACTTGAATGCAAGGTGGCGGCGATCTGGGCCGATGTCTTGAAGCTGGAACAGGTCGGCATGACTGACCATTTCTTTGAACTGGGAGGTCACTCCCTGCTGGTGATAAATATTGTGTCGCGTATTCAACTCGAACTTGGCATGACCCTGGTCCCGCAATTGTTGTTCCAATACCCGGTACTGGGTGACCTGATAGTGCAATTGCAGCGCAGCGGTGAACAGGTCAGCGCCTCGACGCTCAGCTTGCTGGAAGACCTGCTCGACGAAATGGAGGGCGTGTAAATGGACAGCACCGTCGCTGCAAGTATCGCCCGACGCTTCATCACGCTGGCGCTGGACAAACGCAGGCTCTACCTTGAAAAGATGCTGGCGCAAGGGGTATCACCGGCTAACTTGCCGATTCCCGAAGTGCAGTCCGCGTTCGACAGCCTGCCGCTGTCCTACGCGCAGGAGCGCCAATGGTTTCTCTGGCAGTTGGAACCGGACAGCGCCGCCTACCATATCCCCACGGCGCTGCGCCTGCGCGGGACGCTGGACCTGCACGCGCTGCAACGCAGCTTCGACGGGCTGATCACGCGCCATGAAAGCCTGCGCACGCGGTTTGTGCGTGAGCACGAGGTGATGCGCCAACTGATCGAGCCAGAACTGCCCCTGCTGATCAGCGTGGAACACGCGGCGGTGGCCGACGAGGCGGCGCTGAAAGCGTGGGTCGAAGGTGAAATCCGTCTGCCATTTGACCTTGAGCAAGGCCCACTGCTGCGGGTCAAGCTGTTGCGCATCAGCGACGAAGATCACGTACTGCTGGTGGTGCAACATCACATCGTGTCTGACGGCAGTTCGATGCAGGTGATGGTCAATGAGTTGATCGCGCTCTATGGCGGTTATTGCCGTAATGAACCCACTGAATTGCCGCCCCTGGCGATCCAGTACGCCGACTATGCCTTGTGGCAGCGCAGCTGGATGGAAGCCGGTGAGCGTGAGCGGCAATTGGCCTATTGGATCGGGCAATTGGGCGGCGAACAGCCGGTGCTTGAATTGCCGCAGGACCACGCGCGTCCGGCGGTGCAGAGTTACCGGGGCGCACGCTGTGATATTCCGGTGTCGCAGGCGTTGGGCCAGGCCCTGCAGGTGATTGCGCGCCGTGAAGGCGCCACGCTGTTCATGCTGTTACTGGCTTCATTTCAAACGCTGTTGCACCGCTACAGCGGGCAAAACGATATCCGCGTCGGGGCGCCTTCTGCCAACCGCAATCGTGTCGAGACCGAGGGGCTGATCGGCTTTTTCGTCAACACCCAGATTTTGCGTGCCGACTTTTCTGATGGCCTGACGTTTATCGAACTGCTGCGGCAGGTCAAGCAGCACGCGCTGGCTGCCCAGGCACATCAGGATTTGCCATTCGAGCAACTGGTGGAAGCCCTGGCGCCGGAGCGCAGCCTGAGTCGCAACCCGCTGTTCCAAGTGATGTTCAATCATCAGCGCGCGGCGCGGCAGACCGGCCCGGCGCGGCAATTGCCCGGTTTGAGTGTGGAAGGGGTGACCTGGGATACCCAGGTGGCGCAGCTGGATTTGACCCTTGAAGTTCATGAGGCGGATGACGGCCTTTGCGCATCGTTTATTTACGCCACGGACCTGTTTGATGCCGGCAGGATCGAGCGCATGGCGCAACATTGGCTGGCGCTGCTGCAAGGCATTGTTGAGACGCCGAATCGGGCTGTCGGTGAGCTGGCGATGTTGAGCCGGGCTGAACAACAACTGATTGTGCAAGGCTGGAATGCCACCGCCGAAGCCTATCCACTGGACACTTCGGTTCAGCAGTTGATCGAAGCGCAAGTGTTGAAAACTCCGGACGCACCTGCGTTAGCGTTTGGTGAAACACGGCTGAGCTATGCCGAGCTGAATGCCCGCGCCAACCAGTTGGCCCATCAGCTGATTGCGCATGGCGTGGGCCCGGATGTGTTGGTCGGCATTGCGGTTGAACGTTCCATCGAAATGGTCGTGGGCTTGCTGGCGATCCTCAAGGCGGGCGGGGCTTATGTGCCGTTTGACCCGGAGTATCCGCAGGAGCGCTTGCAGTACATGATTGAGGACAGCGGCATTGGCTTGCTGTTGACTCAGCAGGCGTTGCGGGCTCAATTACCTGTTCCAGAAGGCCTGCAAACGT
>NZ_JBARTQ010000399.1:0-2706 GCF_049645325.1 Pseudomonas sp.
GTTAACAATCTGTGACTGACACACCGCCTTCGCGAGCAAGCCCACCGCCACATTGGGCCGAGGTGGAGCCATAGACGGTCATACTCCGAGGCTATCCTTGGAAACCAGGCGCGCAAAATCCGCCCACTAACCTTTCGATTCGATCCAAGTGCGGGCACAATGCGTGTCCTTTTTTGGCAGGCACCGCCGCAGGCTCTCAAAAATGATCAAAACGCCGTACTACCTCATCGATAAACAGAAGCTTCTGGTCAACATGCAGAAGATTGCTTACGTGCGCGAGCAGTCCGGCGCCAAGGCGTTGCTGGCGCTCAAGTGCTTTGCGACCTGGTCGGTGTTCGACCTGATGCAGGAATACATGGACGGCACCACGTCGTCGTCGCTGTATGAGCTGAAGCTCGGCCGCCAGAAGTTCGAAGGTGAAGCGCACGCCTACAGCGTGGCCTGGGCCGACGATGAAATCGAAGAGATGCTGGATAACTGCGACAAGATCATCTTCAACTCGATCAGCCAGCTGCAGCGTTTTGCCGAACGCAGCGAAGGCAAGACCCGCGGCCTGCGCGTCAACCCGCAAGTGAGCAGCTCCGACTACCTGCTGGCCGACCCGGCGCGCCCGTTCAGCCGCTTGGGCGAATGGGACCCGGTAAAGATCGAAGGCGTGATTGAGCAGATCTCGGGCTTCATGTTCCACAACAACTGCGAGAACGGTGACTTCACCCTGTTCGACCAGATGCTCAACACCATCGAAGAACGCTTCGGCGCGCTGCTGCACAAGGTCAACTGGGTCAGCCTCGGCGGCGGCATCCACTTTACCGGCGAAGGTTATGCCATCGACGCCTTCTGCCAGCGCCTCAAGGCGTTCTCGCAGAAGTACGACGTGCAGGTGTACCTGGAACCCGGCGAAGCGGCGATCACCAACAGCGCCTCGCTGGAAGTGACCGTGCTCGACACCCTCTACAACGGCAAAAACCTCGCCGTGGTCGACAGCTCCATCGAAGCTCACCTGCTGGACCTGCTGATCTACCGCCTGAACGCCAAGCTGGCACCGAGCGACGGTGAACACACCTACATGGTGTGCGGCAAATCCTGCCTGGCCGGGGATATCTTCGGCGAATATCAATTTGATCGTCCGCTGGCCATCGGCGATCGGCTGTCGTTCATCGACACCGCGGGCTACACCATGGTCAAGAAAAACTGGTTCAACGGCCTGAAAATGCCGTCCATCGTAGTGAAACAACTCGACGGTACAGTCGAGGTGGTTCGTGAATTTGGTTACGACGACTACCTGTCCAGCCTTTCGTAAGCTGGCGGATAAAGGAGAGATAAAGCAATTGAAAAAGAACGTTCTTATCATTGGTGCAGGAGGTGTCGCCAAGGTGGTGGCCCACAAGTGCGCGCAGCACAACGACGAACTCGGTCGTATTGCTATCGCGTCGCGCAACATCTCCAAATGCCAGGCCATCATCGACAGCGTCAAGGCCAAGGGTAGCCTCAAGGTACCCGCCGACATCCAGGCCTTCGCGCTGAACGCCCTGGACGTGGAAGCGACCAAGGCCCTGATCCGCGAGACTGAATCGCAGATCGTCATCAACGTAGGTTCCGCGTTCCTCAACATGTCGGTGCTGCGCGCCTGCATCGACACGGGCGTTGCGTACCTCGACACCGCCATCCACGAAGAGCCGGGCAAGGTCTGCGAGACCCCGCCGTGGTACGGCAACTACGAGTGGAACCACCTGGAAGAGTGCAAACAGAAGAACATCACCGCCATCCTTGGCGTGGGCTTCGACCCGGGTGTCGTCAACGCGTATGCCGCGCTGGCGCAGCAACAGCATTTCGACCGCATTGATTCGATCGACATTCTCGACGTCAATGCCGGCAGCCATGGCAAATATTTCGCCACCAACTTCGACCCGGAAATCAACTTCCGCGAGTTCACCGGGCAGGTGTGGAGCTGGCAGAACAGCCAGTGGACCAGCAACACCATGTTCGAAGTCAAACGCACCGACGACCTCCCGGTGGTCGGTTCGCAGAACCTGTACCTGACCGGCCACGATGAAGTGCACTCGCTGTCGAAAAACCTCGACGTGCCCAACGTGCGTTTCTGGATGAGCTTCGGCGAACACTACATCAACGTGTTCACCGTGCTGAAAAACCTCGGCCTGCTCTCCGAAAAACCGGTCACCACCGCTGAAGGCCTGGAAGTGGTGCCGTTGAAGCTGGTCAAGGCCGTACTGCCCGACCCCTCTTCGCTTGCCCCTGGCTACACCGGCAAGACCTGCATCGGCGACCTGGTCAAAGGCACCAAGGATGGCAAGCCGCGCGAAGTCTTCATCTACAACGTGGCGTGCCATGAAGAAGCCTTTGCCGAAACCGACAGCCAGGGCATCTCCTACACCGCCGGCGTTCCTCCCGTGGCCGCAGCGCTGCTGGTGGCGCGTGGCGAGTGGGATGTGAAACACATGGCCAACGTCGAGGAACTGCCGGCTGAGCCGTTCCTAAAAGCGCTGGACGTGATGGGCTTGCCGACTCGGATTAAAGACGAGCACGGTGATCGGGCCTGGGATGCGATTGCCTGACAGGCGATGGCTGACTGAACCAAAAAAATGCGCCCCGAGGGGCGCATTTTTTGTTTGGGCTCACATAAATCTCAACACCCATGAAGGTCAAAAATGTGGGAGCGGGCTTGCTCGCGAAGGCGGTGTATCAGCC